>CAYJGR010000033.1:0-24267 GCA_964370005.1 uncultured Oscillospiraceae bacterium | reverse complement strand
AGCGCAGAATTATGAGCATAACGGCACAGCGCCTAAAAAACTTATCGATACAAAATGACTAAATGTGAAAAGGGTGTGAGGTGGCATGGCATTTAAGATAAGCACATTGGCCGACGGTGGGGAACTTGAAACCTTGTCGGTGGCAAAGATTATAAACTATCCGTGCGAGAGGGCCGAATACAAGCCTTTTGCACAGGGGAGAATTTGTGTGACACCCAAAGGGCTTACGGTACAGCTTTGGGCGTTTGAGGTCACCCCCTCGGCACACAGCAGTTTGGCTGTGGCACTGCAAAGAGCGGGAGGAGATCTGATGGTGGCCGAGTTGTTTTCGGGTGGTGCGCTTGTGGTAAAACAGGGGCACGACAGTGCGAGTCTTGCAGTGAGAGAAGATGACACAGCACTGCGCCCTACCCTTGAGCCGTTTTGGGGGGAGGATTTGCAGGGGGTGTATTGGGGTGGTATCATGACCTTCCCCACTCACGAACTTGAGCGATTTTGGGGCGAGGGGTGCCTCGAAGCGGGACAGGCACTGCAGGGGAATATGTACAAGCTCTCGAGTGACCCCGACAAGGGTCATAGAGGTTCTTTTTTCCCCGCACAGCTACAGGGGGAGAACTTTTTCGATAAAACCTCGCTTGAAATAATGGATATTGTGTCATACTGAAAATAGACAGCTTAAACATTACAGGAGGTGCTCTTTATGAACAGACTGCTGAAATTTTTGGCCTCGCTTGGGATTATGGTGGGTGCATTTGTGGGATTTGCGAACTTTTTTGGTCGCTGGTGCAAGGAAAAAACCTCCAAGCAGTATGTGACCATCCGAAATTTGGAGGACTATGAGAATTAACACAGGGGAGATGTGACAGCCATGAAGTATAAAACCGTGATATTTGACTTTGACGGCACGCTGGTGGACTCACAAGGTGGCATAGCCAAGGGATTTCAGATGGGGCTTGCTGCCTTTGGGGTGCAGGAGAGTTTGGAGGTTATAAAGGGGCTTATAGGCCCTCCTCTTTCAAAGACTATACAGACCAAGTACGGGTTTTCGCCCGAGGATGGCAGGGCGGCCATGAAGATATGTGCCGCGTATCAGTTGGGCGAGGGACTGAATGAGATTGCGATATATCACGGTGTAATAGAGATGCTGGAGACCCTAAAAAAGCAGGGCATACGCCTTGGCATTGCCACGAACAAACCCTGCACCACGGCCGATGCACAGATAGATCGTTTTTCGCTTAGAAAATATTTTGACTCGATACAGACAAACGACGCCACCCAGACAAGGGGCACAAAGAGCGATTTTGTACGCATGGCCATGGAGGGCTGTGGCGCCGACCCCACAACCACCTTGATGGTGGGCGACCGAGCCGAGGACATAAAGGGTGGCAAAGAAAACGGCACCGACACGGCGGCGGTGCTTTATGGTTATGGAAGTCGTGAGGAATTAGAGGGCAGTGAGCCCACCCATATTGTGAGTGATGTGGCGGGGGTTTTGGCGCTGGTGATGGGGGAGTAGCAATCCAAACAAAATAATAAAAATGTCCCACCCGCAACATTGAGGGTGGGAAAAGTAGGGCGGGGGCTTAGCTCCCGCCGCTTTTGTTTTACAAGGCAATGTTCTAATAGGTCATAGTAAGTAAGCCTATCACTTTTTATCCCCACGCTCACGAATAATCATGCGCACAGGAGTGCCCTCCAGACCAAATTGCTCTCGGATTTGGTTCTCGATATACCGCTGATAGGAGAAGTGGAAAAGTTCAGCATTGTTACAAAAACAAACAAATGTCGGGGGCTTTGTCGTGGCCTGGGTCATGTAATAGATGCGCAGGCGCTTGCCCTTGTCAGAGGGGGGCTGTACACGGGAGGTGGCATAGCCTAAAAGGTCATTGAGGGTGCCGGTAGATATGCGCATGGCGTTCATCTGGGCCACGGCGTTTATCCGCTCATAAAGCTTGTCCACACGCTGGCCTGTCTTGGCCGATATAAATATAAAGGGCACATAGGACATAAACGAAAAGTCGTGGCGGAGCTTTGCCAGATGCTCATTCATGGTCTTGTCGTTTTTGTCCTCGATGGCATCCCATTTGTTGACCGCTATAATGCAGGCCTTGCCCTGCTCGTGGGCATAGCCGGCCACTTTTGAGTCCTGCTCGGTAAAGCCCACCGTGGCATCTATCATTATGACACAGACATCACTGCGGTCAACCGCCATATAGGCACGCAGTACGCTGTAACGCTCGATGGCCTCAACCACACCACGCTGGCGACGGATGCCGGCTGTGTCGATAAATACATACTTGCCATGGTCATTTTCTATGACCGTGTCGGTGCTGTCACGGGTGGTGCCTGCGATGTCCGAGACTATCACCCGCTCCTCACCTGCGATGTAGTTCACAAGCGAGGACTTGCCCACATTGGGCTTGCCTATTATGGCCACCTTGATATATTCGGGGCTGTATTGCTCCACTTGGTCGAAGTTTATATGCTCAAAACAGACATCAAGCAGGTCGCCCGTGCCGTGGCCGTGCACCGACGACACCGCCACAGGATCGCCCAAACCCAGGTTGTAAAATTCGTAAAATTCGGGGGGAGGGTCGCCGAGTGAGTCGCACTTGTTCACACAGAGCACGACAGGCTTGCCACTTTTTTGCAGCATGGAGGCCACATCCGAGTCGGTGGCTGTTACACCCGAACGCAAATCGGTCACGAGTATAATCACATCGGCACTGTCGATGGCCAGTTGTGCCTGACGGCGCATTTGGGAAAGGATTACATCCGAGGTGTGGGGCTCTATACCACCGGTATCCACGAGCATAAACTCACGGTTTAGCCATTCACAAGGGGCATAGATGCGGTCGCGGGTGACACCGGGGGTATCCTCCACGATGGACAACCTCTGACCTATGAGCTTATTAAAAAGTGTGGATTTTCCCACATTGGGGCGGCCCACAACCGCAATAAGAGGTAAAGACATATAGCGTGCCTATCCTTTCTGTTATACAAAGCCTTTGGGCTTACATTCCGAGCATAGCATCGAGTAGCGCCTGTCCGCCGAAGTCCACCATCGTAACGTCAACTTCAAGTGCCGAGGCTAAATCTTGAGGGGTTTTGTCGTCAAGAAACATATCCCCCTCCCGCCGCAACATACAGGTGGGGAGTAGTAGGACATCCCCCAACCGGTCGGCCATCGGGGTGAGAGCATGGAGCAAATCCTCGCCGCACACAAGCCCTGCCACGGTTATCAGGGGGCCGAACAGGCGATTTTCCACCGCCACTACCTCGACCGATAATCCCTTAAACTGCCTCATAGCAAGCCCTGCAAGCTCCCGCATAAATGGGGCGGCGGCCTTGCCTGTGGCCAAGGTCACATGGCGGTCGATAGATTTGGGCGGGGTGTCCTCAAGGGCGAAGTCAAATTCCTCCCTCAGTGCCGATATAAGCCCCACGCCGTCCTCGATTTGACCGAAACCGTCGTAGTACTCGGGGGGTGGGAGCTTGCGCCCTGCCAGTAGGAAAAACTCGTCGGCGGGATGAACTATCCGCTCCCCACGCTCACAGAGCAGTCGGTCGCCAAACTGTTCTATGGTGTCGATAACCTCGGCGGCCTCGGTAGGGGTAAAGGGGCGCATAGGGGACAAGCCTTCACGATGTGCCGTAAGGCCTATGGGCACTACGGCCACCCCTTGCAGATGCTCACCAAGGGCACACAGGTCACGCAAGGTGCGCTTTAGATGCTCGCCATCGTTCCAATCGGGGCATAGCACTATTTGGGTTTGCAGGCCTATGCCGGCGCCGGCCAAACGTTTGAGGTATTGTAGCGAAGTGGCGGCGGCGGGGTTTTTCATCATGCGTACACGCAGGTTGGGGTCGGTGGTGTGTACCGAGATGTGTATGGGAGAGATGCGCATTTCGATTATGCGATCGATTTCGTGGTCGGTGAGGTTGGTCATGGTGACAAAGTTGCCGAACAAAAATGATAACCGTTCGTCGTCATCTTTGAAGTAGAGTGAGGGGCGCAGTCCTTTTGGGAGTTGGTCAATGAAACAAAATACACAGGCGTTTTTGCAGGCCTGTTGCTTGTCCATCAAAAAGCTATCAAATTCCAGACCCAGGTCGTCGTATTGGCCTTTTTTTATGCGCACCTCACGGGTTGTGCCTTCCTCGGATTTAAGGGTGAGGGTTACAAGACGCTCGGTGGTAAAAAAGCGGTAATCGAGGAGATCCCGCACCGCACGCCCCCCCACAGCACATAGATATTCCCCCGACATCACCCCTGCCTTGGCGGCGGGAGTGTCGGACACAACGCCGATTATCTTTATCATGCGCTACTCCTTTCACGAGGGAATACAAAAAAGCAGAGGGGAAACATGTTCCGCCTCTGCCACATGTTTGGGGCTAAGATAGCATCAAGGGGTGGCTTAGGCCTCCATCTTGATGACTTCACGTCCCTTGTAGAAACCACATTTGGGGCATACTCTGTGGGGAGTTTTGAGCTCACCGCACTGTGTGCACTTGGAAAAGGCGGGCGGGTCTAACTTCCAAACGTTGGAACGTCTTTTGTTTTTACGGGCATTTGAATGCTTTCTCTTTGGTACTGCCATAGAAGAATGCCTCCCCTTTCAAAATTAAGGTTAATTTTCAAGTAATTGTTTAAGTGCTGATAGTCGAGGATCAATGTCCTCGTCCCTGCAGGCGCACGAACCTTGGTTTAGGTCGGTGCCACATTTGCCGCACAGCCCTTTGCAGTCCTCACGGCATAGCATGACCATGGGTAGTTGTAACACTACGTCGTCACGCACAAGCTCGTCAAGATTGAGCACAGCCTCGGGGCAAATGATATATTCGCCGGTGTCCTCGCCGTTTAGTTCTAAGACAAGGATATGGGTGGAGTCAATGGAAAAGTCGCGCTCAAAGCGGGTCAGGCAACGGTCACATTCAAGTGCAAGGTTAAAACTTACCGATAGGTCGAGTGTTACCACACCGGCACGATTTTTTACCAAAGCCTTGACACAGACCGGCTTTTCGAAGGGTAAAATCCCCCCCGAAAGTTTGACAGCCGAAAGATCCACAACGTCCTCTACCACTAAGGACTCACTCACGATGTCAAATATCCTTTTTAGTTCCAACTTCAAGGGCAGCAACTCCTTTTTAGGGCCACCGCAGGGTGGTTGTTTTGGATGTTTTGGGTAAATACACCCTCCGCAACCGTCACAGAAATATTATAAGGACAACACACCTGTTTGTCAATACAAAACCGTTAAAAATATCGTTATTTGTGATGTTTTAGTCTCTCTGCTCAAATTGACTGGGGTGACGGCCGAAAAAGTCGACTTTTGGCTCTAAGAATTTAAGTTCATAATCCTGTCCCCCTGTGAAGTCGGACATGGTATCAAATATGCGTTCCCAACTAAAGAAATCACTGCCCATATTCAGATAATCACACAGCATCTCGGTACCGGCCGGTGCCATGGGGTGAAGCAGTACCGCCGCCACACGCAGACCGTGAAATACATCGATAAGGGCAGTGCGGCGGGCGGGCATGTCATCGGCCTTATCGGCACCACCCAGTTCTCTGGCCATATACTTGCTTAGCTTGCGGATATAATTGTCCAGCACCGAGGAGGCCTGATGAAACTCAAAGCGATACATAAACCGCTCATAATCAAGGATAGCTTTCTTTGATAGTTCGAGCATCTCCTGCGACACCTCACCCACAGGCATTTTGCCCTCAAAATATTTTTGTGCCGAGTAAAAACAGGTGCGTGCCACACGGTTGTAGACATTTGAGAGCAGTAGCCCCTCTTTAAGCACGGGGTCGGCGTCGGTGGGATTTGCATCGGGGTTGAGGGGCTTTGGTTGGAAACTCACACTCTTTTGCCCAAGTCCAAGGCTTAAATAATGCATACGCAGTTGTTCGGGGGTGTAGTAGTCAAGAAGTTCTGCCGCCATTGGTGGGCGCACTGTGCCACTGGAGCTTGCCTTTTTGTTGAGGAAAAGTATATGGTGATTTGCCACAAGCACAGACTGCTGTATTACACCGTCCTCGGGCTGTATATCGACCTTCGAGATATCGTCGGTCTGCATACCCATAAACATACCTGTCTGGGCTATGCCATAAAAATAGATGTTGTCCTGCCCTATAAACTGGTAGACAGTCGAGTCATCCGAGCACCAGTAATCTTTCCACTGAGCCATATCACGCCCCTGCCCATCAAGATAGGCCTGTGTAAAGGAGATGGGCGCCCACAGTGATTCGGGCCATACCCAGACGGTCAATGCTTCCTCATCCTCAAGTTTGGGTGCGGCGACACCCCACTCGATGTTGCCGGTAAGGCGAAATGGCACAAGGGTTTTACCGGTGCGGTAGCGTATGCCGTGGGATGAAAATACCTTGCAGGCGGCGTTCATATCCTCAAGTTTTTCAAAGATAACCGTAAATGAGGGCTTGCGCTCCTCGGCCACCAGGCGGTGAGAGGGGATGTTCTTTGCAAGCTCATCAAAAGTCTCACGGTAGTCATTTTTTATATACACCTCGGGTGCTTTGAGAAATTCACCGATGGTGTTGGGAATTATCGCCCGTACATTGGGTTTTGTCTTTAGGTGGTCGGTGTAGTCGGTCAGCAGTTTGTTAAAATCGGTCAGCTTAAAATACCAGTTGACAACCTCTTTCATGATGGGGGTCTCGCCGGTGAGGGTGCTTTTGGGGTTTATGAGGTTCTCGGGCATATACTGATGGCCGAGGTCACACTCATCGGCATACCCCTTCTCGGAGGTGCAACCATCAACAGGGCATTTCCCCACCACCTGGCGACCGTTGAGGAACACCTCTGCCTTTTCATCAAAAAATTGATTTGTAGTCATGCGGGCAAGGTGGCCTTTTTCGTACAAATCACGTATAAATTCCTCGGTGTAGGCGCTGTGAACTTCACCGGTGTGCCCCAGTCCCGAGGCGCCGTACAGGTCAAGGCTTATGAGGTAATCGTCCAGAGTTTTCTTTTGCTCGGTGTGATGTTTCTCTACAAAGTCACGTATACTGCCCTCAAATCCACCCTCGGCACAGAGTTTGCGGTAGCCCTCGGCGATGGGGGAGCCGTAACAATCGGTGCCCGATATAAATATGACATTCTCGCCACCGATGCGGTCACGCAAAAAGCGGGCATAGGCATCGGCGAATACAAACACACCGCCTATATGCCCAAAATGCAGGCTTTTGTTGCCATAGGGCATACCGCCTGTTATGACGGCACGTTTTGGAAATGTGGGGCGCTCGGTATTTTTCTTAAAAGGGATATTTTGTTTACTCACGTTTGTGGCCTCCTGAGTTTGCTTTTTTGGATGGGGAGGGATTGTGGCTGTGGGTTGGCGTGCATTTTGGGGTTTAGGTGGTGGTGGGGGTGAGGTGGGCTGATGCCCATGGTTTTGGGTGGGCTGATGCCCGGTGAACCACCACCGCCGCATAAACCCAAAAGACACGTCACGGCATAACCTGAAAATTATTTTGACGCACTGTCAAGGCAGGCATTCAGGCGGGCTTTGGTGGTCTGCTCGCCCAAAATGCCCAGGATGGTGTGTAAATCGGGGCTATTTTTGCCACCGGTTATGGCTACCCTTATTATGCCACATGCATCGGCTATAGAACCCTTATAGCCCTCGGGGTTTTTCTTGTACTCCTTCATATTGACGCAGTATCCCAATGACTCGGCCACCTCGCCGACCTGCCCAAACCAACCGGAGGAATCCAGTGTGGGATCATAGGCGGGAATATAGGCCGAAAGAAATTCGACAGCCATATCGGCGGTGAGCTTGTCGTCCCATTCATAATGCTCGGGTAGAAAATCTTTATTATAAAGATAGGCGTACTGTACAGGTAAATCACTCCATTTGGCGATGTCCTTGCGCACCTTTTTGCCCGAATATTTCCACAGACCGATCGTCGAGAGAAAATCCTCGGGGGACTGTGCGATAAACTCTGATAGTGTAGGGCAGTAGCGAGCCCCCCATGCCGTGATAAGGTCGGCACACTGCTCGGAACTCTTGACGGACACCACATTCTTGCTGACATCGTTAAGCTTGTCCATATCAAACAGCGCACCGGCCGCCGGCATCTTTTCAAGCAACAGACGATAGTCGGTCATATCCGCCTCGGGGTTTGCAATGCGCCACTCCTCATAACTCGAGTTTGCGATGGTCATGAGGTATTCAAGCACCGAATCGGCGGGGTAACCCTCGCCGTGGTAGTAACTTACAGCCGCCTCGGGGTCTTTGCGCTTGCTGAGCTTGCGCTTGGAACTGCCATCGAGTTTCATTATAGGGGCGATGTGTACAAAGGCGGGCAGGGGGAAACCTGCCGCCGCAAACAGTTCGTGATGCACAGGATAAGAGGAAAGCCATTCATCCCCTCGTATAACATGGGTAGTGCCCATAAATGTGTCGTCTACCACATGGGCAAAATGATAGGTGGGTATGCCGTCGGATTTGAGCAGTACCACATCCATTATATTCTCGGGGAAGGTGATATCCCCACGAACAAGGTCTTTACAGGTTATGCGGTTATCCTCACTGCCCTGTGAGCGCAGACGCACCACAAATTCCTCACCCGCCGCAATGCGTCGCTCGACCTCTTCGAGGGGCAGGTCCCTATGCAGTGCATATTTGCCATAATAGCCGATGTTGGGTTCTCCCGCCGCCTCCTGTTCTGCACGGATTTTCTCAAGCATCTCGGCGGTGCAAAAACATGGGTAGGCAAGACCTCTGGCCATTATATCTTTGGCCACAGTGCGATATAGTTCTCGACGCAGACTTTGTTTATAGGGGCCATATTGCCCCTGCTCACCTTCGGCGGCGAGAGGGCCTTCGTCAAAGTGAATGTCGAAGTCGGATAGTGCCGATATGATCTCCTGTACACCGCCTTCGACCTCGCGTTTTTTGTCGGTATCCTCTATACGCAAGAAGAAGACCCCTCCGCTTTGGGAAGCGAGACGGCGGGATATCAGGGCGGCATACAGCCCGCCTATGTGCATAAAGCCTGTGGGACTGGGGGCAAAGCGGGTGACCATCGCCCCCTGTGGCAGAGAACGCTGTGGGTAACGTGCCTGCAAATCGGCTACACTCTGTGATACATCGGGGAATACGATTTGTGAAAGTTTTTTGTAGTCCATGTATGTGTTACTTCCTTTTCTCGGAATTTTTACCTGCCGTAGGGCGGGATCGACTGTGGGTATTGTAGCATAAAATCAGTGTTATTGTAAATGCAGGAGAGGAAGTTTTTAACACTTATATAATAACGACGGTGGCGAGCTCCTGATACCGCTTGCCCACACCCAAGGCCTTGAAACCGAGGGCAACAATCGAGATTAAAAACCCCAACACGATTGCCACATCCGGCCAGATGGTCAAGCTTTTATCTCCAAGTTGATACAGTGCTCGGCGCTGGGCAAGCCGTGCCACCGAGGCCCATGTGAGAATTATAAGGGCAATAATGCCCGAAATAAGTGCGGCCATCGATATGCGTATAGGCACAATTTTTTTGCGCAGTTCCTCCAGTTCCTCGGGTGGGAGGTTACGTGAGTTTATAAGAAATTTGCTCTGGCTTGCCGACATGATAACCAACACACCACTGAGAATTATCAGCACTGTAGCAAATATCTCCCAGTCGAGCAGGTTTTTGGTATACTCCAAACTCTCTTCGGTCGCCTCGGGGGATAGCCCGGGGGCGGTTACGGCTACAACAGGAATTGGCGGCATGTGTTCTCACCTCGCCCGAGTGGTATTTGTTCTTGGATATTCTTTGCAGGAGAAGATGATCTAAACTTTCCGTGGGCGGCTTTTTGCGCTATGATACGTGCGGTTATTCGGTGGGCATCAGCCCGCCTTCACCCCCACTCAATCTCACACATCTCACCCCGTCACCGTCGGGCATAAGCCCACCTCATGCCCGCACTCACCTAACACAAAAATCCACTGTAAATTACATATTTCATATGTTTTATGGTATGAAAACGCCTAAAAAAGGGTGAATCGTGTTTATTTCTCAATCAGCCCCAACACCTCCCGCATAGCCTCCAATGGGGTTTGGTTTTTCGCAAAACGCACCGTTATATAGGGCTTGTCGCCGGCACTGACCAGCACCCGTCCTCGCAGGCGCGTGGCCAGCATGGCGGCTATCTCCATGTCAAGATGCTGTGGGTAGAGCAGCAGTGACTGTCCCCGCTGGGAAATCTCGGCAAAACCCATGCGGGCGGCCGAGCCCCGCAGAAGTGCCACCTCGACCAGCCCATGCACCGAGGCAGGAGGCTCCCCAAAGCGGTCGATAAGCTCATCCACCATGTCGTAGGAATCCTCGGGGGTTTGTATGGCGGCCATCTTTTTGTATATATCCACCCGCTGTGCCGTGTTTGAGATGTAGTCCTCGGGGATATGTGCGGCAATTTGCAAATCCACAGTACACTCTATAGCTCGCTTTACCGGTTGACCCTGCTGCTTGGCTACGGCGTCCGAAAGTAGACGCAGATATAAATCGTAGCCGACCGCCTCCATATGGCCGTGTTGCGCACTGCCTAATATATCCCCCGCTCCACGGATCTCTAAATCACGCATAGCTATGCGAAACCCCGACCCAAAGGCGGTGAACTCCCTTATGGCCTGCAGTCGCTTTTCGGCCACCTCGGTGAGCACCTTGCCCCGCCTAAATGTGAGATAAGCATAGGCACGGCGACCACTGCGCCCCACACGCCCGCGTAGCTGATACAGTTGCGCCAGTCCCATGTGGTCGGCATCCTCGACAATGAGGGTGTTGCAGTTGGGCAAATCCACCCCCGATTCTATTATGGTGGTGCAGACAAGTATATCTATTTCATGCTCGACCAAGCCACGCCATATTTCCGACATAGTTTCCTCACCCATACGGCCGTGCGCCACTCGGATGCGTGCCTCGGGGATGCGCTCGGCCAATTTGGCGGCGCACCCGTCTATGCTGTCTATTCGATTATGTAGCACAAAAACCTGTCCCCCACGGCGCAGTTCCTTGCGGATTGCCCCCTCGACCACCCCCTCGTCATACTCCATGACATAGGTCTGCACAGGGTGGCGGTCTTGGGGTGGTTCCTCGATGGTGGACATATCCCTTATGCCACTCATGGCCATATTCAGGGTGCGGGGGATGGGTGTGGCCGAGAGGGTGAGCACATCGACATTACCCCGCAGTTCCTTAAATTTCTCCTTGTGCGCCACCCCAAAGCGCTGTTCCTCGTCTACAATGCAAAGCCCCAGATCCTTGAAATCCATATCCTTTTGAATGATGCGGTGGGTGCCCACCACCAAATCTATCGTCCCCGACTTTATACCCCGCAAAATCTCGTTTTGTTGCTTGGTGGTGCGAAAGCGGGAAAGCATTTCTATATTGATGGGAAAACCCTCCATGCGCTGTTTGAAGGTCTGGAAATGTTGCCAGGCAAGGATGGTGGTGGGGACAAGTACAGCACACTGCTTGCCGGCCGTGACACACTTAAAAGCGGCACGCAGTGCCACTTCGGTCTTGCCAAAGCCTACATCGCCGCACAGCAACCTATCCATGGGCACTTTGCTCTGCATATCCCCCTTGACCTCGCTTATACAGCGCAGTTGGTCGTCGGTTTCGGTGTAGACAAACCCCTCTTCAAACTCACGTTGCCATGCATCATCCACAGGGAAGGTGTAACCCTCCAGTTGTTGGCGTTTGGCGTAGAGGGCTATGAGTTCATCGGCCATATCGGACACCGCCGCACTCACACGCTGGCGGGTTTTATGCCATTCCCCCGAATTAAGACGGCTGAGTTTTACCTTGCCCTCCTCACGCCCGCCTATGTACTTTGTGACCAAATCGAGCTGGGTTACCGGCACAAAGAGCACATCCCCCGCGCCGTAGCGGATTTGGATATAGTCCTTTGTCACCCCCTGCACCTCTTTTTTTATGATACCGCCAAATATGCCTATACCATGGGAGATATGCACGACATAATCGCCCTTTGCAAGGTCGGCTATGGAGCGCAGTTTGTCCCCACGGTTTGTCTGGGTGCGGCTCCGTGTGCGTTTTTTGTGCTGGGTCACCCGTCCGCCGCTGAGTAGGGCAAGCCCCTCGGAGGGGTACTCAAAGCCGGCGGGCAGTCCACCTGCGGATATGAGTACCTTGCCCCGCACAAGCTCCGAGAGGTCATCGCCACGCACCACAGGTAGGCCATCGGCCAAGAGGTCACGATAGAGAACATCCGCTCCCGCAGCAGTGCCGGCCAAAAGGACAATGCTGTAACTATTGTCAATATAATGCTGTAAATCCTCCCGCAAAAGCTCCATATCCCCGCCCCATAGCGAAAGCTGTGTGGCGGTGACATTTATAATCTCGGAAAACGTAAATTCCGAGTGGGTGCGGGCAAAACTGTCCAAAATAAGGGTGGTGTGGCGGGTGGTACGCAGAGAAAGTGCGGTGTAATCCTCATAAAAACAGTCGCACCCCGGGCAGAGAAGTCCCTCGCCGAGCAGGGTGGTTACGTCCTCGCTCTGTTGCCAGATGATATGGCGCATACTCTCTTTTATGGCGTTTGGGTCGTCAAGAATAAGCGTTCTATCCCCCATGTAATCAAAAAGCAGGGCGGGATTTTCATATACCATGGGGAGGTAACGGTCGGTACAGGCAAGTTCCAGACCATCCCGCAGGCGGGCGATGTCATCGAGCAGTAGCTTTTTGCCCTCGGCCTGTTGGGGTGAGGACATGCCCTCGGCTATGGCCTCAAGACGTGGTATAAACTGCTCGGCAGGGGGCAAAAGCACCTCACGAGCGGGCGAGATGACGATCTCCTTTAGGGTGTCCTCACGGCGCTGCGTATCGACGGAAAATGTCGATATGGTGTCGATTTCATCCCCCCAGAACTCGATACGGCAGGGGTTTTGGCTGTGGGGTGGGAAGAAGTCGAGGATGCCCCCACGCAGCGAGAACTGGCAAAAACCTTCGACTTGGTCACAGCGACTGTAGCCAGCCTGCACAAGCAGTGAGCAGAGATGGTGTGTGGTTATGGTGTCGCCGGGGTGTAGGGCAATGCGCCTTTCCTGCAGGATGTCGGGCGGGAGGGTGCGTCCCAAGGCCGACTCGGCCGAGGCTACCACGATGGGACATTTGCCGTCAAGCATACGGGCAAGCAGTCCCAAGCGGGCGTGTTCGTACTCGTGGGAAACCCCCTCGACAGGGCGCAGGACAAAGTCACGGGCAGGGTAATGTGCCGCCACCTCTTCACCGAAGAATGAATTTATATCCTCACACAGGCGCACCGCCCCGGGTTCGTCGGGGGTTATAACGACCGCACCACTCTGTGAGCACAGCGCATGGATAAACTGTGCTTTATGTATGCGGGATAACCCCACGCAGAGCACGGGGTCACCCCCACGCATAAGCGCCTTTTGCAGTCGCGAGAACGGTGGTAATCCCGATGTAAGTTTTGCAATATTATTCACAGATTTTATGGCCCCTTTCGGATGTCTATCCTCTAATACTAATATACCATGTATTTTATCAACTTGACAACCGCACAGGTGATGTATTTTGTCAGTTGACAGGAAAAATGCACCCACTGCCCAAAATTAGGGAGTGAATGCAGTTTTTTTAACTATTTTCTATCCTTTTAATAAATCGGCCACAAGAGCCTAAGTGACAACATAAGCACCACCCCGGGTATTCCCCCAACACCGGCCACACCCAGAGATAGCAGACTGTAGGGCAGGGCAACGCCTGTGTAGGGGGTGATGGTATTGACTACCACCAAGGCCACAAGCCCCGAAATCGCGGAGAAAAGCCAACCTATCCAAAATTTACCCAGTCGCATTAGGAATATGAGGCAACATACCGCCACCACAGCGAGTATTATAAGCATCGAAAAAGCGTTGTCCATAAAATAAAAACTCCTGTCTACTGTAATATTATGTCATGCATAGCCTCAAGAGCAGTGGAGGGCTCACAGGAGCCCTGCAGCCCTCATGCCGGTGCTTATAATGCCGATATCGTTTCGCTCGGGTATATATTTGCAGTTGGATCGCCTTGCCTGCTCAAGCAAATAGTTGTAGTAGCAAGAAAATGCCTTGAGCTGATAGCAACAAGTTTCGATGAGCGCTTCGTCTTCACAAAGGTCAAAAAGCTCCTCCACCATCTTGATTTGGTTTTTTACATTTTCGATTTGATTTATAATTTTGTCCGAATCTGAGGTTTCACTCACTGCTTGTGGGATGAAATTCTTATCAAAAAAACCGGTTACCATAATTACCGCCCTTTCAAATATGATGTTGGAAGTATGACCAAATATTGCCTGAATATTCCCAAGTTCATGTTTTGTTCACCGGGGAGAAATAAATGTTTACATATTTTTTCTGGACAACCCACACAATAGCTGATAGAATAGTGAAGGTTTTTTGCATTTATGCCCCCTGCGAGGGGAGATTATGCATAATAAAAAAGAAACGAAATGGAGCAAAAATATGAGAAGAAAGTTATTGGCCGTTTTGATCGCAGTGCTTATTGTTGCGGGAATATTTAGTGGGTGTGCGAGCACATCGACAACACCTGCCGAGGGGGTGGCCTCCCATGGTGAGTATTCGATAGGTGGTGGGCTTTATATGCGCTTTATGCTCGATGCCTACAACCTCGCCACCACCCATAACACCGAGGGTGAAGACCTGCTATCTATAACTATTGAGGACAAAGATGCTGCCCAGTGGATAAATGACACCACTGCACTCGATGTACAGCGTTATATCGGTACCATGAATAAGTTTGAGGAGCTTGGGCTTGAGTATACCGATACCGATCAGGCCGAGGTGGATGCCTATGCCGCCCAGATGCTCACAAACTATGCAATGCTCTTTGAACCCAACGGCATCGGACTGCAAACTCTAAAGGACTACTACGAATATAGTACAAAAAGCTCTGATATATTCCTGCATTACTACGGTGAGGGCGGCGAAATGGAAGTGCCTGCCGAGGAAGTGGAGCAGTATTTAAAAGAAAATTACAACCTCACACAGGTAATGGTATTCGATAAGCCCATGCCCACTCTCGACGATGACGGCAATGAGATACAACCCACACAGGAAGAAATTGATGCCGCCGAGGCAAATGCTCGTTCCTATTACGACCGCATTGTGGCCGGTGAGAGCTTTGACGATTTGTATGTCGAATGGGAGATAGATATATATGAAGGCGAGGAGAATATCCCCCACACCCATGACGACCCCTTGGCGCACAACCTTTATACCCAGATGGCCGACCCCAATTTGCCTTTGGCCTACACCGAGGTGATGGACACAGCCCCCTTGAATGAGGTGCAGTTTATAGAGGATGAGTACGGTTATTATGTAGCAATTCGTCTCGATGTATTGGCCGATGGTTCGGTGCAAGCCAACTACTCGACCACCGCACTTATGGAACTGCGTTCTGAGGAGTACCGTGAGATGGCCGCCCAGTGGGGTGCAGATCTCGGTATCACCTACAACGACAGCGAGCTTGCTACCTATACCCCCGAGAAAATGCACGAAAATATGAGCGGACTTGTCTAAAAAACATTAGTCTTATATCTTAAAGCGGATGCCTTTTTGGTGTCCGCTTTTCCTTGTCAATAATATAATACGGCACGAACCGCAAATTTTTTGTAAAATCCTGCAATAAAAGGGTAGTTTTTACACACCTATATAATGTTGACAAAATATATGGCGTTATGTTATGGTTTATAAGTGTACTACATAGAACAATACAGATGCTGTGCAAATTAAGAAGAAGGGGTGACTGTGTGCAGGAAAAACCCATAATCACAATCAAAGGACTGCGAAAGGTTTATCGGCTTGGGGAGGAAAAGGTAGTTGCCCTTGGCCGTATAAATTTGGAGATCGAAAAGGGCAGTATATGTTGTATTTTAGGTACATCGGGCAGTGGTAAATCCACACTGCTCAACATGCTTGCAGGGCTTGAAAAGCCGACAAAAGGCAGTGTCAATATACTTGGGCAAAATATTTCGACCATGAGTGAGCGGGAACTTGCCGAGTTTAGACAAAGGCATTTGGGATTTGTATTTCAGTCATATAACCTTATGGAGCGTATGACCGCCGCCGAAAATGTCAGTATGCCCCTTATGTTCCGAGGACTTGGCAGGTCTGAGCGACAAAAGGCGGCCATAAAGATGTTAAAACAGGTAGGACTTGGTACCCGCTACCGCCACCGCCCCACCCAAATGTCGGGCGGACAACAACAGCGTGTAGGTATCGCAAGAGCCTTTGTAGGCAGGCCGGCTATAGTATTTGCCGACGAACCCACAGGCAATCTCGACACCAAAACCACCGTAGAGGTCATGGAACTCATTGTAGATATGGCTCGCAAAAACAACCAAACCATAATTCTTGTGACCCACGACACCGAGCTTGCCGACTACGCCGACCGCATTATTACCCTGGTGGATGGGGCGATTGTGGAGGATAAGTGCAGAGGAGAGAGAACAGAGGATAGAGGATAGAAAAGGGCAAAGGTCAAGGGCTTTGTGGCGCAATGCACTACTGCCACCCCGCTTTTCCGTGTAGGCGGCGACCTGCGCCCGCACGGGCATAAGCCCGCCCAAAAACACGGGCATAAGCCCGCACGACCGCAGGCCACCCCCTACCCAAAAAAGCGGGGCGGGTGGATGATGATTTTTATCCCGCGTCTCGGGCGATTCGTGAATCGCCCCTACGCAAAATTCTTATAAATACAACCTGAAAGAGGAGAACCTATGAAAGCGAAAAGAATTATTTCCCTAATACTGGCTGTGCTGATGGTTATGGGCACGGTGGTATGGATTATAAGCATGGTGGCGAGTGCGTCGAGCGGTGAGCCGGCCTTTTCCACCGGTACAGGTGTGGTGCCGACCATCGACAACACAAGCATCACCAGTGGTACCGTAATAACAGGCAGTGTGGTCATTGAGGAACGATTTGCTACCGAGGCCGAAGCACAGGCGGTATTGGATGCGATAAACGCGTCCCCCACAGAGTTCGGTGTTAACGTAAACCCGGGTAGCTTTGCAGCAAAAACGCTACCTGCTGCCAATATAAAAGCTTTGAGCAGTGCCCCGACAGCATCGGGCACGACTTATAAGATAAGTTTCAAAGTTGATATATTGGATACCGACCAAATAAAATATACCGGCAGTGGAAGCACCCTCTCACTTAGCACCTATACCACAGGTGGTACGGTATTTTATCAAAACACCGTGAGCGTCACCCTCTCCCAAGCCGTGCCATACGTCCCCCCCACAAGCACGGGAGACGACTATGATGACGACGATGACGACAGTTATGTTGACCTACCCGAACCTACCCCCTATGTCATAATCAGCGATTACAGTTATGGCGGGGGAGAGGTTACAGCAGGGCAGAATTTCACACTGAATATCACCTTGCAAAACACGAGTCTGCTTGACGTTGGTAACATGGTGGTGACGGTGAGCACCCCCGAGGCCTTTACGCTTGTTAACTCCTCCAACACGTTTTACATACCTTCTATGGCGGCCAAGAGCACTTTGTCCCGCAGTATCACTATGCAGGTGCGGGCCTCGGCCAGCCCCGAGCCTGCCGCCGTTGAAATTGCGATGAATTATCAGTATCGTGACAACGATGCCCGCAATGACGTGAGCAGAACCGAGAGCATCTCTATACCTGTGGCACAACTCGACCGTTTTTCGGCCACCCCTCCCACATTGCCCGAGATGATGTATGTGGGTGAGGAATTTCCCATCGAAATAAGCTACATAAACAAGGGACGCAGTACGGTTTATAACCTTTCGGGTTCGATTGAGGGCAATATTGCAAGCCCTGGCCAAACCGATAATGTGGGAAATCTTGAATCGGGCGGTTCGGGTACATTTGACTTTTTTGTACAGGCCATGGAACCCGGCATCCTCACCGGCAATGTGGTCATAGTATATGAAGATATAAACATGAATGAACAAACGCTGAGCATCCCTTATTCCATCAATGTCATGGAGATGGATATGGGCATGGGTGAGGGGGATATGTTTGACCCCACCTTTGGCATGGGTGATATGTATGTGGATGAAAACGGCAACATGGTGGGGCCTGATGGCACAGTGTACGGGCCCGATGGTATGCCCATAGAGCAGGGCGGTATGCCGACATGGGGCTGGATTATCATAGGTGTGGGAGTGCTTGCGGGTATAATAATCGTTGTAACGGTGCGCAAAAAACGCAAGGCCGCCCGCCTGTTGGCCGAGCTGGAAGAGGACGACGATGAAGATATTTGATGTAATATCGATGTGTTTTGCCAACCTCACCCGCCGAAAGGTGCGCACCCTGCTCACTGTGGTGGGGGTGGTGGTGGGTACTTGTGCCATTGTGGTTATGATATCGCTGGGTGTGGCTATGAATGTCAACCAAGAGGCAATGCTTGCCCAGATGGGGGATCTTAACGTCATACAGGTGTATAACTACGGCAGCACAGGCCCCGAGGCGGTCACTCTTGATGATGATGCCGTGGCCACCATGGCCGCCATGGAGGGGGTGCAGGTGGCCACCCCGTTCTGGCAACCGTGGGATCTGTCGGCCAAGGTGGTATCGGGCAGCAAAGACCGCTATGAGATGTCATATATAAATATAATCGGTGTTTATCCCGAGGCCATGGAGCTGTTTGGTTATCAGATATCCGAGGGTGATTACCTCAGCGAACAGGATAAAGAATTTAGCGTGGTGCTTGGGCAATATACCGCTTATGACTTTATAGACACAAAGCGTTCGGGAGATAGACAGTATGTATGGCGAGATCCCGACCCCATCACAGGGGAAATGCCCGACCCCTTTGTGGATGTGTGGCGGGATGAAATCACCCTTGAAACCATCATGCAGGACGAGGATGACAGCCCCTCACGTTATGAGCTGTCGCCTGTGGGTGTTTTGTTGGAGGATTGGGGCAAAGGGTATGAGACCAGTGTCGGCATATTCATGGACATAGACGACCTTAAAACGCTCATAAAGGAATATAATCGTGAAAACGGCATAAAAACCACCACCGACGACGGATATAGCGATGTGCGGGTACGGGTGGAGGATATGGAAATGGTATCCCAGATCGAACAGCAGATACAGGATATGGGGTTTGAAACCTTTTCGATGGAGGATATCCGAGAACCCATGGAGGAGCAGGCCAGACAACAGCAACTGATGCTCGGCGGGCTTGGATTTATATCGCTGTTTGTGGCGGCTATCGGTATCACCAACACCATGATTATGTCGATATATGAGCGCACCCGAGAGATAGGCGTTATGAAGGTGCTGGGCTGTCGGCTTGGCAACATACGCTCGGTATTCCTCATGGAGGCCGGTTGCATAGGTTTTTTTGGCGGGCTTATCGGCATAGGGCTATCCTACGCCATATCGTTTGGCCTGAATTATATCTCAAACATGGGTATGATGGGTGGAGATAGCGGTGGAATTATGATGGGTATGAGTATGGGCATGATGGGAATGGGTGGCATGGGAAGTGCTATATCCATCATTCCGGCATGGCTTGTCGGTATATCGCTTGTATTTTCGACCCTCATAGGCCTTATATCGGGATTTTACCCTGCCAATCGTGCCGTGAAGATATCGGCACTTGAGGCTATACGTAATGGGAATTAGGGCGTATTGCAGGATGAAAAAGAGTGGCCTAATGACCTCGGGGCTCTGCCCCAAACCCCGCAAACTTTTTGTAAAAAGTTTGAGCAAAAACTTTAAAAGCCCACCTGCAAAAAGCGCAGGTGGGCTGAATTTTTATGCTGTTTGCCTATTTATAGGCACTGCTTCGGCGATGGCGGGGCTACGGATTTGATGCCTTGTCGCCTCGCACACTCGGCGGGCATCCGCCCTGCCCTCACGGGCATGGCGCACCTCTTACGAGGTGAAATCCTCTGCCCCACCCCACGCCTGCTTCACAGCAGTTTACCTATCCTCCAATAAATGCATCAAATATCCATACCCCTCCTCGGTCATGTTCTCGTAGGGGACAAAGCGCAGGGATGAACCGTTTATGCAGTAGCGCAGGCCGCCCTCATCGGCGGGGCCGTCGTCAAACACATGCCCAAGGTGGGAATCTCCTGTACGGCTTTTCACTTCGGTACGTATCATACCGGCACTGTTGTCTGGATGCTCGGCGATAACCTCGGGGGCTATGGGCTTTGTAAAGCTCGGCCAACCCGAGCCCGAATCATATTTATCGGTCGATAAAAACAGCGGTTCGCCTGTGACGATATCGACATATATCCCAAGCTCCTTGTTATCGTTGTAGGGGTGGGAGAAGGAGTATTCGGTAGCGCCGTTTTGGGTCACATCATATTCAAGCTCGGTGAGAAAGCTCCTCATATCCTCCGACTCGGGGACAGGATAGTGCTTTCCATCCACAATCTCGGTGTCGTCATATCTTGACGCATCAAGATTTATATGGCAGTAGCCATTCGGGTTCTTTTGCAGATAATCTTGGTGGTAATCCTCGGCGAGATAGAAGTTTTGGAGTGGCAAAACCTCGACGACTATCGGTTGGGTATACTCCGCTTTTAAGCCCTCGACATGCGCCTGTATAACGCTTTCATCCTCGGCGCTCTCAAAGTATACACCTGAGCGATACTGGGTGCCGATGTCGTTGCCCTGTTGGTTGAGTGTGGTGGGGTCTACCACTTTAAAAAATGCACTCAAAAGTTCCTCAAGGCTCACCTGCCCCGGGTCATATAGCACTTTGACGGTCTCGGCATGGCCGGTATTGTTGTGTAACACATCCTCATAACTCGGGTTTTCGGTTTTGCCGTTGGCGTAACCCGAGGTGGCGTCGTACACCCCCGCTATGCGGGTCATATACTCCTCAACACCCCAAAAACAGCCGCCTGCAAGATATATCGTTTTCAAATCAAGTTCCTCCTGTAACTGCTCAAGATTGACACTCTGTGATGGCGATGGCTCGGGCGGTGTGTTCTCGCTCGACTGCTCGGGGGCAGGGTCTTGCCCAAAAGACACCCCACAGGAGCTTAAAAACAATGCCACACATACAAATACAGTCAATACTAAAAAATTGTTTTTTCTCATAATTATGACCATTCCTTTCTGCTAAAGGCATAAAACAACCATAAAAATGGTCATAATATGCCATGTTTTTCGGTTGTCACGTAGTGACGAGAAAAACGGCTTCTAAATTATGTTAAGTTTGAAATTTATTTTCAAACTTTGCACCTCCGTTTGTCCATGGCTACTTTGCTCTACGTTCTTATTGTAAGCCGAATTTGTGAACAATCATATGGAAAAATATGAGAAAACAATAAAATCTACCAAAAAAGTACACATTCTTACAAAATATGGTCGCCGTGCAAATCTGCAGGGCGACCATATAGGGTTTTAGGTGTTTAGATAGTGCTTAAGGGTTTCGCGTACAGCACCCTTACCGGCCAGCATTCGGGCGGTCATTTCGGTTATGCGCTTGGATAGACCGAGTTTTACAAGGTCACTGCCGAACAAAAGCTCATTGGATAGGATAGGTGTGAGTTTGTCGCCCAAGCTCTCGGGATTTCCGAGGGTTACCCCCTCGAGCCCTTCCTGCAAGCTCTGTAGCATAGGATCAGAACTGCACTCCATCATGTTACCCTCATCATCCACCCCGAGCAGATAACGAATCCAGCCCGCAATAGCAAGAGGTATGCACACAAGGTCGTTCACATCAAGACTGCTCGATGCCACATAAGACTTTATGGTCTCGCCAAAACGGATGCCCACCTTTTGGCTTGTGTCGGTAGCGATGCGCTGGGGGGTGTCGGGCAGGAAGGGGTTGGGCAGACGCACCCGCAAAACCTCCTCCAAGAAGTCAAGCGGTTTTATGATGCCGGGGTCGGTGACCACAGGTAGCCCCTCCCTTTGCCCTATGCCCTCGACAAGGCACAACAGCTCGGGGTCGGCCATCTCCTGTGAGATGCGCTCGTAACCCAAAAGACAACCGTAAACCGCAAGGGCGGTATGCAGGGGGTTGAGACAGGTGGTGACCTTCATGCGCTCGGTGTCGTTGACGGTATTGCGGTCGGTGAAGTATACCCCTGCCTTTTCGAGGGGGGGACGACCTGCGGGGAAGCGATCCTCAACCACAAGATACTGGGGAGCTTCACCATTTACAAAGGGGGCAATGAATGTGTTTTTTGAGGTGATTACAGGCTCCATGCCCTCAACCCCTAAACCGCTCAGCATTTCTTGCACATCGGGGGCGGGGCGGGGGATTATCTTGTCAATCATCGACCAGGGGAAGGACACATTGCCCTCGTCCGACAGCCATGCCACAAAATCAGCACTGACAAAACCGTTATCAGCCCAAGCCTTTGCCACGGTCAGCACACTGCCACGCAGACGCTCGCCGTTGTGGGAACAGTTGTCCATGCTCACCATGGCGATGGGTTTGCCCCCCGCCAAAAATCTACTATAAAGCAGTGAGGTAACAAGGCACATAACATGTCCACAGCGGTCGGGTCCACCATCAAGATCGCTCTTAACAAAGGGGAAGAAGTCACCCTCAAGGTTGTGCAGGGCGTAACCCTTCTCGGTGATGGTAAAACTCGCCATCTGTAGCGAGGGGCTTTTGAACATGTCCACCATGCTCTGCCAATGCTCGGGGAAACTCTGTGAGGCCTTTAGACCTTTGGCCACCGAGGATATAACACTCTTACCCATGTTGCCATCGGGCAAAAGGGTCACCATAAGGCACATGCCGTCATGGGGGTCATATATTTTGTCGATAATGTCAAAATCAAAACTCTCGGCGGCAATCACACCAACCTCGGAATGTCCCTGTTCCAACAGGCGGTGTTGTAGCTCGGCGATAAAGCCACGGAAAATATTGCCTGCACCGAAATGTACCCATGCGGGGGATTGCAAAGTGGTCTTTGACATCTCGCTCCAGTCGTAACCGGGCAGGGTGATGTCGGCCTTGTCCCATTTAGCGGTATCTTTTATAGAGCTATAACTCAGCTTCATCACTTAGCACCGCCTTTCGAAAGTTTGCATATGGCCTCCCATAGGCCGCTGAGATAGGTAGCGCCGAGTGCACGGTCATACAGGCCATAACCGGGGCGCCCCACTTCATCCCAAATCATACGGCCGTGGTCGGGACGGATGTAGGTGTCGGGACAGGTGTCGTATATCGCACGCATGACCTGGAACATATCGATGTCGCCGGTCTCAGACAGGTGTGGTGCCTCACGGAACTTGCGGTGGCCGAGGTGTTTTACATTGCGCACATGCAGAGCACCTATGCGTTTTTTCTCGCCGAAGTGGCGAATAATAGCGGGGATATCGTTGGCGGGATTTGAACCAAGAGAGCCTGTACACAGACAAACCGTATTGCTGGGGGAGTCGTACAGGGCGATTATCTTGTCGTAATCCTCGACACTGTGGGCGATGCGGGGCAGGCCGAATATGGGCCATGCCGGATCATCGGGATGACAAGCCATGACAATGCCACATTCCTCACAGGTGGGTATGATACCCTCAAGGAAGTATTTGTAATTGGCACGCAGGTCATCGGGGGATATGTTTTTATAATGTGCCAGTGTAGTTTCAAGTTCGGCCAGTCTTTCGGGTTCCCAACCTGGTAGCGAAAAACCGTTGCAATTCTCAATTGTACTGCGCACAAGGTCGATAGGGGTCATTTCACCCAGCTCGGCCTCGTCGAAGTAAAGGCTGTTGGAACCATCCTCGGGGATTTCGCGGGCAAGGTCGGTGCGAAGCCAGTCGAACACAGGCATGAAGTTGTATATAATGACCTTTATGCCATGCTTTGCAAGATTGCGAATTGTGGTGCAGTAGTTCTCGATGTACTTATCACGGGTGGGCAGACCCATCTTTATGTCCTCGTGTACATTGACCGATTCGATAACCTCGCACTCGAGTCCTGCGGCGTTGACCTCTTTTACATATTCGGCGATCTCGGCATCTGTCCAGACCTCACCGGCGGCCTTGGCATCCAAAACCCCCATGAGCCCACTCATCCCGGGGATTTGTTTTATCTGCTTTAGGGTGATGCTGTCACTCTCTGTGCCATACCAACGAAATGTCATTTTCATAAAAAATTCCTCCATAAAATTTTATTTATGGGCGAGGTGTAGTGCCTCACCCTTTTGTTCTATACAAGTATACCAGTTCAAAGAAGAGATTACCAGAGCAAATTTATATTAGCTTTGCTAATATAAATTCGCCATGCCCGTAGGGCGGCAT
>CAYJGR010000032.1:21888-24268 GCA_964370005.1 uncultured Oscillospiraceae bacterium | reverse complement strand
TTGTGTTCATCTTCTTCTAATTCTTGGGGTTGTGCCTGTGGTGTCGATTCTATTGCCTGTTGTATGTCGGGGGGTGCGGGCTGTGTGGTCGGCGGGGCA
This sequence comes from uncultured Oscillospiraceae bacterium, assembly GCA_964370005.1. GTDB lineage: Bacteria > Bacillota > Clostridia > Oscillospirales > Ruminococcaceae > Heteroruminococcus. The sequence goes on along the minus strand of CAYJGR010000032.1, from coordinate 24,169 downwards.
TATTGTGCGGGGGGGTGCCAACCTTGTGGCGGTGCGGGATTTTGCCATGTTGGCGGGGCGGATTGGGGCATGTCGCTCACTCCACCCATAGATATGGGCTGACGATCACGCAGGATAAACATAAACACCCATGGAATGCTAAACACTATAGAGAGCACCAAAAAAAGCACGGCATTTTTTGGGGTATAATCCTTAAAAATCTCATAATAAGCCCAGTATATAAACACTGTAAGCCCCAATGAAACCGGCAGACCTAATATGCCTATAAAGGCTATGAATTGAGTAAAAATGCTTATAAATATTGAGGCCGAAGCAAGTGAGAGCAGTACAGGTGCAAAAAACTGTTTCTCCCCACGGGAGGCACGAATTTGATCAACCACCTGCCCTATTAAAAAGTTATTTGCGATGGGCACCCATGCAAGCCAAGCATTTTCGATACCTCTATTCTTGGCCATCCTTTGCAGTGCAAGGGCAAAAAACACGTAAGCCACTGCCGCCACAATTAAAACAATGGCAAATGCGCCAATCAGTATGCCAAAAAACGCCGCCAAAAATGCACCTATAGTAGGGTCATTAAAACCGCCAAATCCATTATAAAAATCGTAAGCAAAGTTATAGCTATGCATGGTACACCTCCAAAATATTTTATCCAAATTACAAAATGGGGCAGGGGCACAATCCCCCGCCCCACAGAGCTTAATTACTTATCGTTGATGCAGGCGATACCGGGGAGCACTTTGCCCTCAAGGTATTCAAGGGAGGCACCGCCACCTGTCGAGATGTGGCTCACCTTGTCGGCAAAACCGAGCTGTGCGATAGCAGCGGCACTGTCGCCACCGCCTATAATTGTGGTGGCATCGGTAGCGGCCAGAGCCTCGGCCACAGCGATTGTACCCTTAGCAAGCACAGGGTTCTCAAACACACCCATGGGGCCGTTCCACACTACAGTTTTTGCAGTCTTTACAGCATCGGCAAATTGCCCACAACTCTTAGCACCGATATCCAGACCCATTTTACCCTCGGGGATTTTGTCACCCATAACATTCTGCACCTCGATGGTGGCATCAATGGGGTTGGGGAAAGAGTCGGCTACCACAACATCGACCGGCAGTAAAAGTTTTACGCCCTTCTCCTCGGCCTTTTTCATCATGTCCTTGCAGTAGTCGATTTTCTCGCTGTCAAGTAGTGAGCTACCTACACCGTAGCCCTTGGCGGCCAAGAATGTGTAAGCCATACCGCCACCGATGATAAGGGTATCAACCTTGGTCAGCAGGTTGTCTATAACAGACAGCTTGTCGGCCACCTTTGCACCGCCCAAAATTGCCACAAAGGGGCGCTCGGGATCTTCAACGGCATTGCCGAGATAGGCAATTTCTTTTTGCATGAGATAACCCACAGCGCTTTCTTTGATAAAGTCGGTTACGCCGGCAGTCGAGCAGTGGGCACGGTGAGCCGAACCAAAAGCATCATTTACATAAACTTCGGCAAGACCTGCAAGATCTTTGCTGAAGCTTTCACCGTTTTTGGTCTCCTCGGGGCGGAAGCGGGTGTTTTGCAGTAGCATCACATCGCCATCCTTGAGAGTGGCCGACATGGCTTTTGCATTGTCGCCCACAACATTGTCATCGTTTGCAAATGCGACCTCACAGCCGAGGTGTTTTGCGAGTGCCACAGCCACAGGGGCGAGGGAGAACTTCTCCTCGGGGCCGTTTTTAGGTTTGCCAAAGTGGGAACACAGTATAACTTTTGCGCCGTTTTGCATCAGATATTTGATGGTGGGCAGTGCGCCCACAATACGGTTTTCATCTGTGATAACCCCATCTTTCATAGGTACGTTAAAGTCACATCTCACCAGCACTTTTTTGCCGGTAACTTTCAAATCTTCTACGGTCTTCTTATTAAGAGCAGCCATTTTTTATTCTTCCTTTCTAAGCAATGATAAATAATAGTACATAACCTACTATATTCTAAATCAAACGACATCTTTTTGCAAGTACTGCAGGCAATTTTATTGGCAAAAAAACACAATTTTTCCATTTGTATTTTGTTTATATTTTTTGTCTGGTAACAAATTGGCGCTTTACAACACCACCTCATTTTGATATACTGGGAAAAGTTTTTACATTTTATGCCATAAGGAGCGCCAATAATGAACAAAAACGCCTTAAAAGGCAATTTAATGCTACTTACCACCGCACTTATTTGGGGGGCCGCCTTTGTCGCCCAAAGTGTTGGGATGGATTATGTCGGCCCCTTCACATTTAACACCGCTCGCTCGGTA
>CAYJGR010000032.1:0-21788 GCA_964370005.1 uncultured Oscillospiraceae bacterium | reverse complement strand
CACATTTAACACCGCTCGCTCGGTACTGGGTGGGGTGGCACTTCTGCCGGTTATATTATTTCGTGACAAAACCCATGTGTCATCACCCCCAAAGGATAAAGCCTCCCGCCATATACTACTAATCGGTGGCCTATGTTGTGGTATAGCTCTGGCGGTAAGCAGTGGTTTTCAGCAAATAGGTGTGGCCAATACCACTGTAGGCAAAGCAGGATTTATCACAGCTCTTTATATAGTAATAGTTCCCCTACTTGGCATTTTCCTCGGTAAAAAAGTGGGGGCTCTGGTTTGGGGTGGTGTAGGACTTGCCGTAATCGGTATGTATCTACTGTGTATCACCGAGGGTTTTAGTATCTCGCTTGGTGACCTCTTGGTGCTCATATGCGCCGTGGGCTTTGCCGTGCATATCCTGGTCATAGATCACTTCTCCCCCAAGGTGGATGGCGTGCGCATGTCCTGCATACAATTTTTTGTCTGCGCTGTGCTTTCGTCCATACCTATGTTTATATTTGAAACCCCCTCATTTTCAGCCATACTCTCGGCCGCCATGCCGATACTCTACACCGGCGTTATGTCCAGCGGCGTGGCCTATACCCTGCAAATCGTAGCACAAAAGGACACCGACCCCACCCTCGCTTCACTACTGCTGAGTTTGGAATCGGTATTTGCGGTGTTGGCCGGTTGGATACTACTGCGGGAGGGGCTAAGCCACCGAGAACTGCTCGGATGCGCACTGGTCTTTGCGGCGGTAATTCTGGCGCAATGGCCTAAGAAGACTGTTAGGAGTTAAGGGGTAGTCACTTAGTGCAAAGGTCAAGGGCATCGGTGTGATGTCCTTGACCTTAATTTATTATTGCCTCTAAAAATTCTAATTTGTCCAAAAGCTGTCCAATGCCTCTATCGCTCTGAGGTAGTTTGCATACTTTTGGTCATAAATCATTTTATCGGAATAGGAGGGGGTGACCGTGTCGCCGGTCTTGACCATGGCGGTCACGGCGGCGCTTGTATCGGCGAAAATCCTCATACCTATAGCGGCACACATGGCGGCACCGAGTGTGCCCAGCTCACTGACCATAGGTATCTCCATAGGCATCCCCAACACATCGGCAAACATCTGTGCCCACTGCCCACTTTTTGCACCACCGCCTGCAATCCTGGCGGCCTCGGGTGGTTTTAAATGTTTGAGCAGGCGTTCTATGTGGAAACGATGCGAAAAACAAATCCCCTCATATATAGCTCTGATCACATGTTCCCGCTTGTGCCACCCCTGCATACCGATAAGGGTGGATTTTGCCAAGGGATTTACATTGCTACCGTACAAAAACGGCAGGAATATAAGGTCGCTATCCTGTGGATTTGTATTCTCGACAGCTCGGTTGCATACGTCATAGACGCTTACCCCTTGTGCCTTCGCCTGTTTCTTTTCCTCGGCCAGAAACTCCCTGACAAACCATTCAAGGTTTGAGGCCGATGTGGGCGAACCCTCAAGCATCAAATAGTAGCCCGGTCGGGAGAAAATGGTGGTAGAAAAGAAATCTCGGGACAATACAGGCTTTGTGGCTATGTACTGATTGTTGGCCCATGTGCCCGATATCACACATATGCGGGATTCATCGACCGAACCTGTGGCCAGCCCTGCGGCGGCGATGTCGTAACATCCGGCAAATACCGGTGTGCCTGCCTCCAAGCCCACTTTCTCGGCCACATCGGCGGTAAGCGTTCCGGCCAAATCAAAAGAACCGATAAGTGGGGAAAGCATATCGGCCACTTCTCCTATGCCCATTTTTTCGAGCATACTGCGGTCTATTCTACGCTTTGCCGTATCTATAAGCCCTGTGCCGGATATTGTGCTGATTTCGCAATAGGCCTGGCCGGTCATGCAAAAACGAATATAATCGTGGACGTTGAAAAAATATTTTATTTTTGCGTAATTTTCAGGCTCATTCTCTTTGAGCCAACGCATGACCACTGCTGACAAAGCCGGCCAAAGCGCCTGCATATTCTGAGGGTGAACATTCTCATAATACCCCTCATTTTCAAGAGTGTTTACGAGTTCAAGCGCTCTCGAATCAGAGCCTTCTATTATAGGTCGCACCGCATTGCCCTGGGCATCAAGGAGGTGTGCTCCATTGCCATGTCCTGTTATGGATATGCCCAAGACCTCTTCACCCGATATGCCGGCCGACTTTATCGCTCCGGCCATGGCGTCCAAGTTTGCTTGCCAAAGGGTTTGTGCGTCTCTCTCGTACCAACCCGGGTGGGGGGAGTCTATTTCGGCTGTCATGCCACACACGCCAAGCTCATTGCCCTCGAGGTCGAAAATAGCGGCCTTGACAACGGTGCTTCCATTGTCTATTCCCATCAAATATTTTGCCATTACACTACCTCCCTATTTATATTTTGCCCAAACGCTTGGCTTTGCTCAGTGAAACATATCCATCCACTACGATTACAACCAGCAGTATAAGACCCACGGTGATGCTCTGCCATTGGGGTGCCACCTCAAATAGATTAAAGGCATTGGACATGAGTACCATAAATATCATACCGAGCAGTGCACCCACGACCGAGCCTTGCCCACCTGCCAGCGACGCACCACCGATAATACAGGCTATGATGATATCCATATGGGCATCCACACCTGTGTAGCGATTGGCTGTTCCCGAGCGTGCAGTGACAAGTATGCCGGCCAGCGAGGCCATAGTACCGCTGAGCACAAAGGCCAACATGCGTATTTTTTTAATTTTTATACCCATAAGGCGGGCGGCAGAGGGGTTACCGCCTATGTAATACAGACGACGGCCACCCGGATTATTGCGAAGATACAGGGTAAAAACAGCGACCAAGGCCAACATAAGCCAGAACATGAGATATACCCCAACAAAGCGACTGCGCCCCAACATGAGAAAAGCGTCGGGGAAGTCGGTAAACCCACTTCCGCCCACAAGGACAACCTCACAGATGGCACGAACAATATACATCATGCCTATGGTGGTTATAAGGGCGTTAACCCCTGCTATCTCGACCAAAAAACCGTTGATAAGTCCCACAAGCGCACCGCTTGCAAGGCCTAAAAGTATTGCAATAAAGGTGTTATAGCCTTGGTTTAGGCATATGGCCGACACAAGTCCACCCAAGCACATGACCGATCCCACCGACATATCAAACACACCGCTTATAAGCAGTACTACCATACCGATACACATTATAGCATAGGGGGCGATAGAGGTTTGAAGGGAATTTAAGTTGTATTCTGAAAAAAAGTAAGGACTGCTGATTGCCAGTATCGCAAAGAGCGTTAGAGCCAAAAGTGCCGATACAGCACCGTTTGTTTTAAGAAATTTTTCGGCTAACTGTTTCATATCGTTCCTCCCTAAGCTTTGCTCATACGGTTGAGGCGGGTGTCGGCAAATACAGCCACAATCAAAATCACGCCGACAATCAAATCCTGAAGCAAAGGTTCAATGTTGAATATGACCATACCGTTTTGTATAGCTGCAAGGAATATAAGCCCTATGCAGGAGCGCAGGATACTGCCCTTGCCGCCGTATAGACTCGCCCCACCCAGCACAGCCGCTGTGAGGAACTGGAACTCCAATCCAAGCCCTATAGCGGTGTCGGCGTAGGTCACGCGGGCATTGAGAAGTATACCACCCACCGCCGCTGTGAATGCCGACAGTGCAAATGTTGCAATTTTTATGCGGTCGGATTTTATGCCATAAACACGTGCAGTCTCAAGGTTTTCGCCCACATAATACATTTTCTTAAACAGTGATGAGCGACCGAGCAATATTTCGAGCACCACAGCTATAACCACCATGGCTATGACTGTGAGATGTATACTGCCGATATTTAGACGCACAAGCCCACGCATATCTGTGGGGTAGGTAAGCCCATAAAGACTCTTGACACAGTTGGAGGCAAGCCCTCGGATAAGTGTCATGGTGGCGATGGTCACCATCATGGAGTTAAGACGCAGTTTTACGACCAAAAGCCCTGTAATGACACCGAATAATGTGCATGTGATAAGGGAAAAGATTATTGCAGGCCAGAGCGGTAAATCCATTTCAATTACAAGATAGCCCACAAACATGCCTGCAAAGGCGTAAACCGAACCGACAGACAAATCAATTTCACCCATGATCATGAGATAGGTAAAACCTATTATGCCAAAAAACTGAAATGAAGTGCCAAAAAGCAGTGAATATATATTGTTATAACTTAAAAAAGTGGTGCTCGTAAGTCCTAAAAAGGCAAACAGTACTATTGTCAATATTACAATTGTGAATGAGTCAAACTTTAGCGGCGATTTTTGTAGCCTACTTGTGGTTTGAATTTCGGTTTTTGTACTCATTGGGCACCTCCTTTTTCAATACTTCCGGCGGCCAATGCTACCACCGCTTCTTCGGTTATATCATCCCCACATACCTCGCCCACCAAACGACCTTGGTTCATGACGAGTATGCGATCACACAGCGCCATAAGCTCGGGCAGTTCTGAGCTGAATATCAGCAGTCCCACGCCCTCCCCTGATATCCCCAGCAAAAATCGATGTATTTCGGCCTTTGCACCTACATCTATGCCACGGGTGGGCTCATTTACTATAAACATCTCGGGCTTTGTGCCAAGACACATGGACAACATCAGTTTTTGTTGATTACCACCGCTGAGGTTGCGGGGTTTTTGATATATCGAAGGTATAACAATCGAAAATGTATCTATATACTCATTGGTATAGTCGGCGATCTTTTTTCGATTGAGTATACCGCCCATTGACATATCTTTCATCACAGGCAGTATCATGTTATCACAGGCCGGACTATCCAGCAAAAGCCCCGCCTTTTTACGGTTGTTGTTTAGATAGAGTATCTTTTTTTCTATGAGGGCGGTGGGGGTTAGTTTTTGAAGTTTTTCGCCCTTGAAAAATACTTCGCCGCTCTCACGCTCGCTCAGGCCGTACAACATGCGGGACAGTTGGTTCGAACCCGACCCCTCAAGGCCGAATACACCCACAATCTCACCCTCATGTAAACCTATATTCACATCGGTGACGCCCTTTTTGTTGGACATCCCCTTGACCCCAAACATGACAGGGTTACCCGAGGCATCGACAAACTGCTTTTTTGCGTAAAGATTTTCCGATAGCTCATAACCCACCATCTTGCCCACAAGGTCATCCTCGGTGAGGTTATCATCATTTTGGAATGTGCAAACGTATTCGCCATCCTTCATGACGGTGATACGGTCGCTTATGCTCATAATCTCATTTATGCGGTGGGATATGTATATAACCGTGATGCCGTCGGCACAAAGTTTGCGTATAACGCTCATAAGGCGGTCGGCCTCCTCGTTGTTAAGACCCGAGGTGGGTTCATCGAGCAATATTAGTTCTTGCCCGCCCGAAATACAGCGCAATATCTCGACCATCTGCTGTTGGGCGAGGGTGAGAGAGTTCATACGCTGGGTGGCCTCAAGGTTCATGCCAAACACCTGTATGCTCTCCTGTGCCTTGCGGTTTAGGGTCGTCCAGTCGACTGTGCCCCACTTTGTGAGGTAATCGCCGCTTGGGAAAATGTTTTCGGCTACGGTCATATTCTCAAAAACAGCCAACTCTTGATGCACCATGGATATCCCAAAGCTTTGGGAATACAAAGGGTTGTACTGCTCTATTATTCGGTGGTTTATCGTGATTTGCCCACGATCAGGGGTTTCTTCACCCATTATTATTTTTACAAGGGTGGATTTGCCGGCACCGTTCTCGCCCAGCAATGTGTGAACCTCACCCTTCCTTATGCCAAATGTGACGCCCTTGAGCGCTTTTACTATGCCGTAAGATTTGGCCAGGTCTTTTATTTGTAGATAATCGTCGGCAGAAATGGGCGGAGTGATAACCGCTTGACTTATGCCCTCATGTGTGTGTGCCATAACTTACCTCCATTTGCCGCAATATAGCGGATGGTTTTGCCTTATTATCACCCAAGGCTCGCCTCACCGAAGCGATGATGCGAGCCTTGGGGTGTTTGCCCTAAATTGTCACATCAGTAGACAATCTATGGCCACTTCTTAGTAGTTGTAAAGATCGGTGTCTACCATGGGGATGTTCTCAGCCATGAACAGATCAACGTTGCTGGCATCAATGACAGCACCTGTCATGTACATATTCTCAGGCATGGGGTTTACGCCTGCGGCGGCGTTATCAGCCGATACGGGAACATTCTTGATACCACCGTTGTTCCAATCTTCCATGAGCATAATAGCCATGTATTCCTGGGCAGCAGTCTTGTTGATAAGTGTAGCAGTTACATAACCACTTGCGATGAACTCAAGGGTGGTAGCTTCACGGTCATGAACAACAACAGTCAAGGATCCGGGCTCAATACCAAGCTCGCTCATTGCAGTCGAAACGCCTGTGCCGGTCGAGGAATCAAGACCGATGATGGCATCGATATCTGTGTAGTTGTTAAATACGCTTGTAGCGGCATCGATAGCGGCAGCGGTCTCGGCCTTATCATCAACCTCAGCTACGATTTCCCAAGAGGTGTTCTCGGCAAGATAATCCTTAACGCCTGCAAGCTTTGCGTCGGTGTTGGATGCGCCCCAGTTGCCCATGAGTACTACACGGCCACTGTCGCCTGCACGCTCTACAAGCTCGGCAGCGGTGTCACGGCCGTTCTGGTAGTTATCAAGACCTATGTAGCTAAGTCCGGGGTTGTTATCGGTGCGGGTCTCGGTCAGGATTACGGGGATACCGGCATCCATAGCAGCCTTTACAGCCTCGGCGGGGGATTCATCCCACATTCTGGTGATGATACCGGCGGGGTTCATAGCAATGGTCTGCTCAATGGCCTCAGCCTGTGCTCTTGTGTCCCAACCCTCGGGGCCAACAGCCACGATGTTTACACCAAAATAATCGGCGGCATAACGCAGACCGATGTGCGAATCAGCAAAATAAGGGTGTGCCTGGTGCGAAGATGCCAAGTAATAAGTTCTGTCCGAAGGTGCAGCGCCGTCCTCGGCAGGTGCCTCTTCAGTGCCCTCGGCAGCGGGGGGTGCTTCTGCTGCGGGGTCACCCTCGGTCGAACAGGCCACCATTGTGGTAACTACCAGTAACATTGCCATAACGATTGCGGCAAATCTAAGTGCGGTGTTGTGTTTCATGCTAATTCCTCCATATGTTGTGTTTTTAGTATCCTCTATGGTTTTGTTAAGAGAACACATACTGACTGTCGAAAAAACGAACAAATGCATATTTCGTGCATGTTGTGTCGGTTTTTTCTACTAAAGCATACCTACATTTGCCTTCAAAGTCAATATTTTTCATCAATTATGAATACAAATCTACATATCTTACAAACGCCTCCCTCGTTTATTTAGCAATCTCACAATAAAACGGGGAAATACGCTTGATATTCGTGCGATTTCCACTTTAAAGTGACATAAAAACGCCCCGAACCATGTGCGGTACGGGGCAGTTTTCATTTTTTGATTGTTTTTTGTCGTTATAAGCTTTTTGTGTTAGAAAATCAAACACAAAATACGCTTTATTGATTGATTATTGCACATCAAGGTTTCCTTGCGGAATTTCCTGCATGGATACAGACACCATATCGCCACCCTGCGCCCCTGTGCCAATAAACGAAATAATCACACGCTGCCCTGCACAGACAAAAATAACCTGTGCGTTTTCGGCGACATACTGAGCATCTTCGCCGTGAGTATCAACGATCTGCTCGGCTAAAACCTCAAATTCCTGTGCACCACCCTCAAATGTATAAGCCTTGGAATACTGTGGCACATCCGCAAATCTCACCTTATCAAACATATCATATTCATAAAACACATACCCACCCTGTTCGGCGCTCACAAGCTGCGAAAGCTCGGGGCAGGCTTCGACCACATGCGTCGGGTAGTCCTGCGCTACAACCTGTTTGTACTCCTCGGCCGAGGTCTGCCCCGAGAAGTCCATAGTTATGGTATATATGTAGCATATTTCCTCAAAACGACTGGTAACCGTCACCGGTATGCCCCCGATAAAACCATCGACAGACAACGCCCCCTCATGCGGAGGCGGGTTCTCGGTGGGATCTTCTATAATAGCAAGATACTCCCCAAGCATAACCTCCGAGTCCTCCTGCGAGGCATAGCTCAGAGTCACCTCCATGTTGTCACCCGAATGCCGTACATAGCAGTTATCATAAAAATCGACATGTGGAAGCTCGATATATTCCCCTACTATATCATGTACCCATTGCCCGCTCGAGGTGTCAATTTCCTCGACCTGCCAAGGCCGCCATATAAACAGCACCACGGCGATAACCGCACAGGCTAAAAGCACATTAATTATTACAAGCGATCTGCTTATCGGCTTTTTTTCTTGTTCTTTTACCATGTTTTCCATATTGCGTGTATCCTTTCGCTAACACCGATGTGTTTTGATGAAGTAAGCTCTATAGTATATTATATGGGTTTGTTTTTCAAGTGCAAGTTTTGAGCCCCTATCTATTCTCGGCATCTATCCTCTGTTTTCCGTACCCAATAAGCACCTCTCGGTCATTGGGGAGATTTCCCTCCAAGACCTCCTCTAAGATATGCCGTAGCACCTCCCCTATCTCTTTGCCCTGTGCATATCCCAACTCTATTAGATCATCGCCATCGATATTTAGGGATTTTAAGCTAAAGCACTCCCCCTCGGCCATGATTTGCTCGCACAACTCGATGATTTCATCGTAGGATGTCAGTCTTTTTGTGGGGGCTGTGTCACCCTTGGCCAAATCATCGCCCCGCTTAACATGCATTAGACTGATAAGCCCCTCTACCCCGAGTTTATTCATGCGGCGTTTGACCGACTTTTTGTCGGGTATGATTACACTGTCATGGTATTTTATGAGTTTTAACACAGCGTCAATGGTCTTGTTGTCGTATTTTAGTCTTGTAAGAGCTGTTTTGGCCAACTCACATCCCACATGGGCATGGCCGTAAAAATGCCCCACCCCCTGCTCATCCATGCTAAAGGTTTGGGGCTTGCCTATATCATGAAATAACAGTGCAAGACGCACCACAGGTGTGTTGTATGAGGCCGCCACCGCCTTGGCCGTGTGTGTCCACACATCGTACTTGTGGTAGGGGCTGTGCTGTTCAAAGCCAAACATGTCAGCCAGCTCGGGGATAATCACCGCCAAAATCTCAGCAAAACGGAGCATCACTCGCTCTGCATCCCTGCCCATAAGCAGTTTTGTCAGCTCTACATTTATACGCTCCCCTGCAATGTTTTTTAGTAGGTGTTTGTTTTTCATCATGCTTTGGGCGGTGCTATTTTCTATTTCAAAGCCATAGGTCGAGGCAAATCTTATACCCCGCATAATCCTAAGTGCATCCTCCGAAAATCTGACATCGGATTCCCCCACGGCGCAGAGTAGCCGTTTTTCTATATGCTTTTGTCCCTCAAAATAATCGACCAGTCCTGTTTTGTGACTGTAAGCCATGGAGTTTATCGTAAAATCACGGCGTTTCAAATCCGCCCTAAGTGAGGTCACAAATTTCACCTCGTCCGGTCTGCGACCGTCGCTGTAGTATCCATCAGTTCTGAAAGTGGTGATCTCGTAGGGTGTTTGGCAAAGCATCAGGGTGACCGTGCCATGTTTTATGCCGGTTTCTATGATGTGGTGCCCCTCAAAGCAACCTTTTACCTGCTCGGGCAGTGCGCTTGTGCATATGTCGTAATCCTTAGGCAGCAGACCAAGAAGGGTATCACGGACACAGCCCCCCACGATGTAGGCCTCGTACCCTTTTTCGTTTAGGCGATCAATTATAAATTTTACATCTTGTGTGTAGGTCATTTTTATCATCGCCTTTAGGGGGATTTTATATAAATCAAAACCACCCGACAGCGAACACCTTGCCGTCGGGTGGAGTTTTTTGTGGTTTACAGGTCGGTCTTCCACAGACTGTGGAGATTACAGTAGGCATACACGGCGATGGGCTTGTCATCGATTATCGAAAACTTAGCCACAGGCTCCTCGCCGGGGCTTAGCGCCTTGCGTTGGCCGCCTCTCTCGGTCTCAAGATAGATGAATGTGATGTAATGTTCCTCGGTCATGGGATGTGCTGTACTACCCACCGTCGCCGTAATCACATCCCCATCCACATTTATGGCCGGCAGATGTTTTTCGGTTGCGGCATCCACGGTATTGGGGATGAGCTCTTTCATATCTTCACCACAACATTTCATGGGAACACCCGCACTCACAACAAGACCTATCAGGTTGCCACAGTGCTTACAGATATAAAACCGTTTCTTATCCATGCGCATTCTCCTCTCTTCTTATACAACTCGGAACAAAGCCTCGTGCCAAGCTCCGTTGCAAGCATAACCGTCACTACACAAAGCTATGTGGTTTATCACTTTCCTGCGCTATGTCGCTCCTTAGCTGTTGCAGTTCGTGTCGTGCATCTTTAACCTTCTGCATTATATCATCATATTGATTGTGGGCATCGAGAATTATATCCTGCGCTTGACTGTTGGCCTGTGCCAATATCTCCTCACGCAGTTGTCTTGCTTTATTGAGCATTCTCTCACGAGTCTCACGGGTCTTTATTATCACCGCTTCGTCCTCGGTCACCTGCGAATAATCCGGTTGCGATTGAGGTGCGCTTTGTACCACCGTCGTGCGAGAGGCCAACTCCTCCTCAAGTCTCGCTATAGTGCGCTCGGATATAGCCGCTTTCTCCATGAAAATTTTGAGATTGCGGTCAAGCTCAGTGCGCATAGTCAAACTTTCTTGCAGTTTGTTTTCCATCTCGGTCATACTGCCTCCCGAGCTCTCGGCCCGCTCAAGGGCAATCTTTAGGTTGCGATCAAGCTCCTCACGCAGTTCACGATATTCATCCACCCTGCTCTCAAGTTCATCCACCGAACGCTCGGCCACTGCAAGCCTGCCCGCGGTATCCTTTAAATTGCGGTTTAGCTCCTCACGCAAGGTGGTACAGCTAAGTAGCCTGTCCTCCAACTCGGATATGGTAACTTTGTGTTCACCATTCTTCTTAATCTCCACATCCAACAAACCTTTACAGTCGGAAAGCTCCTTTTGGTTTTGACCAAGCGCAAACATACTCTCGGCCAAATCCTTGCGCAGTCCCTCGCCCATCTCCTGTGCGCTGGCAACTTGCTCGGCCAAGGCCATGGTCTTTGTCTGCATGCTCTCCTGCTGACGGGCATGATTCTCCATCAGCTCTTCGAAATATTTTGCCACTTGTTGTTTGTCGTAGCCCCTAAGTACTGTATCAAATAGTTCTTCTTGCCTGCTCATGGTAAGCTACCTCCGGAACAAAATTTAACACCCTTTTTCTTAATTATAATACCAACTTGACAGCGCTGTGTAAAGTGTTATTGAAAAGTTTTTATTTTTAATCCAATTAGTTGTGCCAAAAGTTGGCGTTTTGCACTGTTTATCCCGCGTTTTAGCCATTATTTGGCAGCCGTTCCCTCGCTATTGCCAACATGAGTTTTATGCGGTTCTCTTGGTTTACCCTTGTTGCCCCCGGGTCATAATCTATTGGCACAATATTGGCGGTAGGGTATATCTCGGTAATTTTACGTATCATACCCTTGCCGTTTATATGATTGGGCAGACATCCAAAGGGCTGTGTGCAGACAATATTCTCATACCCCGAAGCGGCAAGGTCTATCATCTCGGCCGTGAGTAGCCACCCCTCCCCCATCTTGCTACCATAGCCGATTACCCCATCAACAAGGCTTTTTATATGGGCATAGGTACCGGGGGCATCAAAGCACTTCTCAGCCGACACCGCCTCGATAAGTATATTCTGTATCTTGACAAGATATCCGAACAACCGCTTAACCACCATGTTTTTGATGGGATTTCCACCATAAAGCTTTATATCCTCCAAACGGTTATCCACCTTGAACAGCATAAAGTCGAGCACACCGGGTACATTTACCTCACAGTCCTGTGAGGCCAAAAATGCCTCGAGGTCATTGTTGCCAAGGGCGGCGTATTTTATATATATCTCGCCCACTACCCCCACCTTGACCTTTGGTACACGCTTTGTGGGGATGGCGGCAAAATCACTGACAATTTCGGGCAATGTCGCCTTTAAATCCTTTTGACTGCATCCCCCGCCGTGGCGCAGTTCAGCCACAAGTTTCTGTGTCCAGCGCTCCACAAGGGCATCACTCTGCCCCGCCTCGAGCTCATACGGTGCACACTGGTTGCGAAGTAACATAAGACAATCGCCATACACAAGGCTGGCAAGCAACTGGCGCATAAATGAAAACCCGAGCTTAAACCCATCGTTGCGCTCCATGCCCGACAGGTTAAGCGATATGACCGGTATATACTCAAGTCCCGCCTTTTCAAGTGCCTTGCGCAAAAGATGGATGTAATTGGATGCACGACACCCGCCCCCTGTTTGGGTGATGATAAGGGCGGTCTTTTCAAGGTCGTACTTCCCACTCTCGAGAGCGTGGACAAGCTGACCTATGGCCAAAACAGCGGGGTAACAGGTGTCATTGTGCACATATTTAAGCCCGGTCTGCACAATATCGGACCCTGTACTGGTCAGCAGTTCAAATTTATACCCCTCGTTTCGAAACAAATTGCGCACAAAGGCAAAATGTATGGGGAGCATCATGGGGGCAAGTATGGTAAAATCCTTTTTCATACTGCGTGTAAAAAGCACACGCCCTGTCTTATCCCTTTGACGCTCTATGACTTTTTTTGTTTGTGGCATAACTCAACCCCTCCTCACTCCAACCCAAGCGCCGCCAAAAGACTGCGCAGGCGTATTTTTACCGCACCGAGATTTGTAATTTCATCTATCTTTATCTGGGTGTATATCTTGCCACCCTTCTCCAAAATCTCCCGCACCTCATCGGTGGTGATGGCATCCACACCGCATCCAAAAGACACAAGCTGTACCAAATTCATGTCGGGATTATTGCAGACTTCACCTGCGGCGGCATAAAGGCGGGAATGATATGTCCATTGGTTAAGCACACGTGTGGGTACTCTCTTTGCCCCACGCATCACGGCCTCCTCGGTCACCACCGCCACGGATAATCCCGCTATGAGCTGATCAACACCGTGGTTTATCTCGGGGTCGGCGTGATATGGTCGTCCCACCAGCACCACTATGGGCATGTTCTTCTCTCTGGCCTTTTGTATGATGTGCTCGCCCTCGCCCATAAGGCGTTCCAAAAAGCTGTAATGCTCCTTGTAGGCGGCATCGACGGCATTGCCCACCTCTTTTTTATCCATACCGCCAAATTCACGCTGTAAAATCTCAAATATTTTTTTCTTAAAATCGGCGGGGCGATGAAGACCCACATAATCCTTTATAAAGGGGATACCCGCAAGCTCGGGCATATTGGCCGACAAAAGTTCGGGATAATAGGCCACAACAGGGCAATTAAAGTGATTATCCCCAAGCCCCTCATCCAAGTTGTAGCTCATGCAGGGATAGAATATCGCATCGACCCCCATCTCGGTGAGCTGTGAGGTGTGGCCATGCAAAAGTTTTGCGGGGAAGCAGACCGTGTCCGAGGGGATGGTGGCCTGTCCCTTTATATATAGCTCTCTATCCGATGGCCCCGATATGGCCACCCCAAAGCCGAGTTTTGTAAAAAACGTGTGCCAAAATGGCAACAGCTCATAGAAATTCAGACCCATGGGCAGGCCTATGGTTCCACGTGTGCCTTTGCAGGAAGCATAACCCGCAAGCATATCCTGCTTTACGGCCACCATATTGAGAGGTTCGCTGATTTTACCGTTTTTGGCAAGTGGGCGTTCACAGCGGTTTCCGCCTATAAAGCGACGACCATCCCCAAAGCGGTTTACCGTGAGTTGACAGTTGTTATTACAAAGCCCGCAACTTGCCACACTGACAACATGCTCAAAGTTTTGCAGCGCCTCGGCCGTGAGTATCCCACCCTTGGCATCACCCCTTTGCTCTGCACGCTGTTTGGAGATGAGTGCGGCACCGTATGCCCCCATAAGGCCTGCTACGTCAGGGCGCACCACTTCACAGCCCAGCTCCTTTTCAAAGGCACGCAGTACGGCATCGTTTAGGAATGTACCGCCCTGTACCACTATATGTTCGCCGAGTTCCTGCGGGCTTGCCGCACGAATTACCTTGTACAGCGCATTTTTAACAACACTTATGGAGAGTCCCGACGAGATATCCCCCACCGAGGCCCCGTCCTTTTGCGCCTGCTTGACCGACGAGTTCATAAATACGGTACAACGTGAGCCGAGGTCAACAGGGTGCTGTGCCTCAAGGCCAAGTCGTGCAAACTCGGTCACATCGTAGCCGAGTGCTCCCGCAAATGTCTGCAAAAACGAGCCACAACCCGAGGAACAGGCCTCGTTTAGGAATATATTATCTATAGCGCCACCCCGCACCTTAAAGCACTTCATATCCTGCCCGCCGATGTCTATGACAAAATCGACCTCGGGCATAAATGCCTTGGCGGCGGTGAAGTGCGCCACGGTTTCGACCACACCCCAATCCATGCCAAAGGCGTTGCGTATAAGTTCCTCACCATAGCCTGTCACGGTAGCACCTGCAATATTTATATCGGGTTTTTCGCTGTAAAGCTTTTCAAGGGTGGCCTTTATCAGTGGCACGGGGTTACTGCTGTTGGGCTGATAACTGCTGTACACCATGCGGCCTTGCTCGTCGAGCAGGACACATTTTACCGTTGTCGAACCTGCATCCACCCCGAGGTAACAAGAGCCCTCACTATCGGACAGGTCGGCCTTTGGCAGTGCGGCCTTGGCATGGCGGGCGACAAAACGCTCGTACTGCTCTTTGTCGGCAAACAAAGGTGGGAATTTCACAAAATCCCCACTGCCCTCGCCCCCCTGCACACGGCGGGCGGCCTTGGCGATGTCCACGGTGGCATCTGCACAAAGTGCCGCACCCATGGCCACATAATAAAGGGAGTTCTCGGGACAAATCCCCTGCACACTCAGTGTATTATCAAAACATTCACGCAGTTTTGAAAAGAAGGTCAGCGGTCCGCCGAGATAGAGTACCTGCCCTGTTATAGGGCGACCTTGGGCAAGCCCCGCCACGGTTTGGTTGACAACGGCATCGAATATGGACAGCGCCACATCCTCCCGCCTTGCGCCTTGGTTTAAGAGTGGTTGGATATCGGTTTTGGCGAACACACCACAGCGTGAGGCGATGCGGTAGGTCTTTTGGGCACCGCTTGCCAGGTTGTTCATCTCGGGCGACTCGGTGCCCAGTAGGGTGGCCATCTGGTCGATAAATGCACCTGTACCGCCGGCACAACTGCCGTTCATGCGCACCTCAACAGTACCGGACAAGAACAGGATTTTTGCATCCTCTCCGCCCAGCTCTATTATGACATCGACCTCGGGATGTAAAAGTCTTGCCGCCGCACGGGTGGCATATACCTCCTGCACAAAGGGTAGTCCACAGCGCTCAGCCAAACCCATGCCGGCCGAACCCGACACTGCGATGTGGGCAGTGCCTTCCCCCACCACTTCATCGGCCACCCGCCCGAGTAGTTCAGCGGTTTTTTCGACGATGCGGGACATATGCCGCTCATACACCGAGAATATTATGTTGTTATGCTCATCCATCACCACACATTTTATGGTGGTCGAGCCTATATCAAGTCCGATACGCAAACGGTTCACCTCTATCACCACTGTATGTGGTAAATTTATAGATAATCATCATAGATATAGAGGCTCAAAGGAAAACCCTTCGAGCCTCAAATGCAAAAACTTTTCAGCTTATTTCTTTATAATTTCGCCAAAAACCTCTCCCACGCATCCGGCGGCATTGGCCTCGTCGGTGTCGAGGTGGCAGGTGAGGGCAAAACTGTCATTCACACGAACAACCACATCGTCAAATATTGTGGTGCGCTGAGGACTTTCGATTTTAAGCTGTACAACTTCCTTGTCAGCTACACCGGCCTGTGCGGCCTCTGCATTTGTGCAGTGGATGTGACGCTTGGCTACGATAACACCCTGTGCAATTTCAATCTCGCCGGCAGGGCCTATGAGTTTGCATCCGGCACTGCCCTCGATATCTCCCGATTCACGAATGGGAGCATTCAGGCCGATACTGCGGGCATCGGTGGCCGAAATCTCCACCTGTGTGGCGGGGCGACATGGACCGAGGATGGTCACACCGGGGATAGAACGCTTGGGGCCTACGACCTCAACACGCTGTGCGGTGGCATACTGGCCGGGCTGGGAAAGCTCTTTTTTGTTCTCAAGCTGTGCGCCCTTGCCAAACAAAATTTCAAGATGCTCCTGTGTGATGTGCATGTGACGAGCAGATGTTTCAATCATTACTTTCATGGTGACTCCATTCTGTCGCATTTCGCCGTACAGCTTGGCCAAAAATCCCCTGCGACTGCAAGATATTTGGCACTGTGCGGCGACTCCCGCTGTTTTTACGGCCGGCGGTAAACCAATTATTTGATAATGTGTGCAAAAAACAATTCCACAAGGTATTATAACAACAATAATACGGTTTTGCAAGTGTGAAATAGCAATTATACCCCTTTATAAATGTAACATTTTTATGCACAAAAACCCGAGGGTATTTTGCGCCACCCTCGGGTTTAATTCAAGTTTATCTGTTTTAGGGGTTAACCCCGATTTCATCTATCCACAAGCTACTATCATTCCAAGTGGAATTGGTACGGTTGACAATTATCTCGCCTGTACCCACGTTAATACTAAACATAAACGACTGCGATCTGCCCGCCTCGGAGTCGGCCTGTGCGTCGTAGCGTATTTCTGTTGTTCCATCGGAGTTATTATAACGTGACGCCTCTGTAAAGCCCATGATGCTTGCAAGCTCAAGCTCAACATAGGTTGATAACTTCTCACCACTTGAATGATCGCCATCTAAATACCAAACCACAAGTCTGGGGCTACCCTCGGCTGTGGTGAGCTGTACCGAGAACACCTCATCTGCGGGGATTTCACTCTTGGGATCGGCTACTATTGCAGTGGTAGCACGCATGAGGTTTGTAGCTATCTGTAAATCGTTGGACTGGCGGGAACGCTCTACATATCTTGTATACTGAGGTGCTAAAACCAGCGCCAATACAACAATAATCGCTATAACAATTATAAGCTCAACCAGCGTAAAACCTTTATTTGCAGCCTTTGCTTTCATCATATATTTATTTAACTTCGACATATTATTCTCCATTCTGCCGCTCATTTTTTCTGCGACATCTGCATCCTTAAAAGTTATTGCAACCCTTTGCTATTAACCCTCAACACCCAGTTCTTGCCACTCGGCCGGTATGCCTGTTATCTCGCCGGTGGAGGTATCAATTTGGAAAGAAAAGTCTACCGTGTTCGCCACTTGAGACTCTCCCAAAGCTCCCAGACTGTCAAAGCCACCATTTGCTGCAAAGGTAGGGTTTGTGTGGTTGGGGTGTACAAGCCCCATAACCTCTAAAATAGCAAACCTAAAGCGCTGCTGCACCTGCCCGCCGGTTTCGCCGTTGTTGCCCAATGTGTGGGTTTGTCCTGACGCCGTGGCAAGACCTATCGCTCCTTGATCCGACCCATATCCGTTCATAACCGGTGGGGTTTCGGTGGCGGTGTACCATGTAACGGTTACCTGCGCCCCCGAAGGCACATTGTTTTGTGGGTCATTCATGGCAGCAGTGGTAGCTCTCATAATAGAAACAGCCACCTGCACATCATTGGCCTCTCTGGATCGCTCGACATATTGCAGATACCTTGGGGCCAACACCGCCGCCAACACCGCAATAATCGCAATGACTATTATAAGTTCAACCAGTGTAAAACCTTTATTACTGCTTTTTTTTAACTTCATAGCTATATATCCTCCAAATTTCAAACACTTTGTTTGTTATTGTACCACACTAAAAAGAGTAGGTCAAAATATTTTATTTCCATTTAAGTTAATTACTTCAAATTAATTAAAAAGCGACAGCAATTTTGCCATCGCTTTGTTAATCCATAAATTTAATTACGGCGAATATCCCGCATATCGCCCTGTATAAATCGACTGTGGTGTGTACTCAAGCACATAAATATCCACCATGCGCCGTCCGTTTAGAGCACTCTCGGTAAAGGTCTCGTAATATAGGTCAACATCGATGATATTGGCCATAAGCCCTGTGCCGGTGTCGTTAGATACCGAATAGCCATAGATGAAATCCCCCTCGGGGGTGCGTATATACAGCTTTGTGCCATAGGGGAATTGATCGGCTCGCACCGCCACCGTGCCGGCAAAACATTCGCCGCCCGATGCCCCCCAAGACCCCGCCCCCGCATAATAGCCGGTGGCAACTTGATCGGTGAACACCTCCACATAGTTCAGCGGTATGCCGTTTTCATCCAGTGGAAACTGTCCACTGTAATCCAGTCGCGATATGGGACTGCCATCGTCGATCAAAATCGTATTTGTGATGGGCGAACGTGTGATATCCGAGGACAAAAGCTCCTTGTCCTGCACCTGATTGTCAACCGTCGTTTGACTGTAGGTCAGAGTGCGCACGCCGTCCCTGCCCTCCTGTAATACCCTTGTGTTGCCTTCATTTAAAAGACTTGTGGACTGATAAACCGTCTGGAAGGGTATGGCCTCCTGCTCTTGGGTTATTTCCTGCTCTACACGTTGCAGCACAATCTCATCGCCCTCGCCCACCACTTCGGACAGGTTCATATTTAGGCGGTCAAGTTCGCCCAGCGAGATGTTTTGCTCGGCCAACAGCTTGTCCACCGTCACAGCGGTAGACATGGCCTTTACAGTCATACCATCGGCCACCACATTCACAGGGAATGCCCGTTCCACCATCATCTCTTGGTACTCGCCCGGGATATCCTCGGTCAAATACACCCTGTCGTTTTCATCCACCTCTATATCAAATTTCCCCATGAGACGGGTGGCATCTATCTCTGTGGTGTAGGTCAAAAATTCACGACTGCCGTCAATTATGCGCACAACTTGGGTGACACTCAGGGTGTAGGCCAGTATACCCACCACTGCGCACAAAAACAATGCGCAGGCCAAGTTGCGACCTGTTATGAAGTCCAATAGACTTCGCTTAAAACGTCTTACTTCTGTCATATTATTCTCCTTAAATTGGAAAGATATATCGCAATTATGGGAATATTTGGGAATTTTATTCGGGGCAAAATTTTTTTTATTATCAAATATGTAACATAAATTGCAAAATGCCCCACAGCAAAACCCGCTGTCCATCACCTCACCGTGAGGCAAAAAATAAAACGGCATAACCACCGCCGGATACATCTTTATATGTGTGTAAAGTTTAACAAAATTATATTCTAAATTTTATGTGATTATGCCAAGGTATAGGGAAGATTATATACGTCTGGGCCCCTTATGTCAAGTCTTGGGAAATTATATGCCTATATTTCCAAGAAAAAACGTTAACTTCTTGGCATCTTACCAATATATCTCTTGTTATTCCACAAAATTTATTGTATAATTAAATTAAATTTTTAACAAAGTGTTGTATGTGGCAATATATAATGAGGGTTAGCGTGAAAAATCACACTAAAATTTTATTTAGATGGCCTCGCCCGAGGACGGGCGAGATGCCGAAATAATCTCCATTCTGTTGTGAGATTTTTCCAAACTATTTGTGCTGTGCACAGAATAGAGGTTATTATGAAAAACGAACTGGATATTTTTTTCAGCAAGCTAATGGCAAAAAACGGAATATTGGAGGAAGAATATCCAAAGTATGATTTTCTGCGGGAGGTCTGTGATTTTTTTGGGTTTTCTCATGCATTTGTATATGAGGGCGACCACACGGGCAACTTCCGTCAAAATGCATATTACCAAATAGAAAACGCCCTACCCCTTGAAAAGCATTTAAATGTCAAAGAACACCTCGGCAATGAACTGCTCAGCGAATTATCAACCCGCACATACATTATATTTTCGGGTGATGACCCAAAAAGCGAGATCGAACAGCAACTCGGCAAACTTTTTGATGCAAACACCTTGATTTTTATGCCTATATTAAACCAGCATTTGGAACTTGCGGGTTTTGTTGGGTTGTCCGATCGTCGAAAATCCTTGCGAGGGCATGATATCGATATAAAAAACGCCTGTATAGCCCTAACCCCCCTTGCAAACTCGGTGAAGTTGGAGCTGTTTAAAAAGGGTGTATACAGCGCCGAGAAGGTGCTCAACAATGTTTTAGATCATGTGGGAATAGACATATATGTAAATGATTACTACACCCACGATATTTTGTATGTCAACAAATCGATGGCCGCACCCTATGGCGGGGTTGAGGCCATGATGGGCAAAAAATGTTGGGATGCCATATTTACTGACAAAACAGGGCAGTGCGACTTTTGTCCCCAACCCCAATTGCTCGATGAGGACGGTCTTCCCAACAAAACCTACACATGGGATTATGAGCGTGCGATGGACGGCTCTTGGTTTAGGGTGTTCAGCTCCTCCATACCCTGGACAGATGGACGAATTGCCCACATTGTAGCCAGTGTGGATATCACAGAAAACAAAAAAAACCAGATGCTTATCGAAAAGTTAGCCCAATTCGACCACCTGACCGGCCTGCCCAACCGCCGCAGTTTACAGGACGATGTTGAGCTGTTTATCAAAGGAACACGCTCTATGGGTGATCGATGGTATGTGCTGTTTTGTGACCTCAACGGCTTTAAGAAGATAAACGATACCCTCGGACACCACAGCGGTGATGTCCTGCTCAAATCCATATCAAATGAGCTTATAAAACTCCAATCCGACAGCTTAAAAGCATACCGCCAAGGTGGCGACGAGTTCGTCATACTCCTGCGTGACCCCCTCTCGCCCGATGCCCTTGAACAAACCCTACAAACCCTGCTCAATATCTTCGGCAATACCTACACCTCCCAGGGCAACGAAATGAAATGCGGATGTAGTATCGGCGTGGCACACTTCCCCTCAAGCGCCACCACCCACAAAGAGCTTTTCCATATGGCTGATATGGCCATGTATGCCGCCAAAAAATTAGGGCAAAACTCTGTGCGATTTTATAAAGATAAAAAGTATATGTCTACACAGGAATACTTCAGCGCAACTTAATGTATTTACCCGCCGTGGCGCATTGCGTCACGGCGTTTTTTTGTCAGTGTGTGACAACATAATTTGGATTATTTGTCGTTTTCACGCCTTGTCTTTTATCCAAAATGGGCTTTATCCCTTTTTTTACCAAAAATTACTTTTTTTGTCATTTTTTGCGTTGACGATGACCATATGATACTGTATAATTTTAGTATGCACAGATGTGCACACTCGTTATTTTCTAAATGTTTTCCCGGTTGCTCGGAGGCGCCTGCTTATGAAATTTTATAAACAAACATCTAAAAAAACCGCCACCATCAGCGTTATTGTTGCCATAGTTTCTTTGGCGCTGTTGGCCAACTGGTTCCAATTTGCGGCCAATGATGCCGTCTTAGATTCGACGCGCCGAGAAATGACCAAAAGCGTTGAACAGATGGAAATACGTGTGGAGGAATCGATAGAGGAGGGCATAGATGACCTCACCTTGTTGGCCCAGTACATAGCCAAGTCCGGTATCCCCTTCCAAAATACCGACGAATATTTATCCTCGCAATCCCAATCGAGCGGTTTTAGTAGCCTTTATTATGTGGCTCTCGATGGTGTGGGGGTTTCTGCCGAGGGTGAACTGCGCGACTTCTCGTGGTCTCGCCCCCAAAAATTGCACCACTATGAATGTTAGTAAAAATATGATAAGC
>CAYJGR010000031.1:0-24752 GCA_964370005.1 uncultured Oscillospiraceae bacterium | reverse complement strand
AGAAGAGACACTGCTGTTTGGGTCAATCAGCCATATCTTGAGCTTTGAGGGCAATATTCAGGGCGGTGAACACATGCTCTTGTGGCATGGCGGTGTGGGTGCGGTCGAGACAATCTCTGATAAGTGCTCCGAAAAAGGGGAAACCTACCTTCCCAACGGCCTCGATGTGTTCCATGCGCTCCTTGTTACACAAAAACACATGGTCAGAACTGTTTTGCGTGGCTATATTCAGATACTTTCTAATCTCAATGTAGCCCTCTGTTCCCACGATAAAAGTACGGCCATCACCCCATACCGGCAGGGCATCCGGCGTAAACCAGTCAAGTCTTATCATGGCCGTCGCACCATTGTCGGCCGTGAGCGCCATCTGGCCAAAATCCTCAAAATCAGGATGCTTGGGATTGTTATAGTTCTTGGTTATGGCCATATCGACCTTGGCGTTTTCTGCTCCGGCAAAATATAAAAACTGCTCTATTTGATGGCAACCTATATCGCACAATATACCCCCATAACGCTTGGGGTCAAAAAACCAGTCGGGGCGTATGGGAAGCGACAATCTGTGTGGGCCAAATCCATCCATATGAATCACCCTGCCGATCTCACCTTTTGCAATCAATTCGCCTGCCAGCACGGCACCCTCAACATGTAGCCTTTCGCTGAAATATACAGCAAAAATTTGCCCTGTTTCCTGCACCACCCGACGGCAGTTCTCCAACTGCTCAAAGGATACCACAGGTGCTTTGTCGGCAAAATAATCCTTGCCCGCACGCATTGCGGCAATGCCAATATCTGCTCTGTCGGAGGGTATGGCGGCACAAGCAATGAGCTTTATATCGGACATGGCCAAAATATCCTCATAGGAGTCGGCTACCTGTACATCGGGATAGGATTTTTTAAAAGTCTTCACCTTTGCGGGGTCGGGGTCAAATACATGGGTCAAAGTTCCCCCCGCCTCAATAAGTCCGTTGCACATGCCGTATATATGGCCGTGGTCAAGTCCGACAGCGGCAAAACAAAACTCTCCCTCCTCACAGACTGCCTTAGCAATGCCTTTGGGGGCGTAGTTCATGCCGTCACTGCGCTGAAATTCATCTTTTGCCAAACTCATCGCCTCCCAGTGTAATCGCTGTGTCTGTGGATATCTCTTTTGTAATCGTTTTTTCAAAAAATATCGGAACCCGCTTTAACATAGTTTCTTTGCGGTAAAAATCGTCGCTGTTTTCTATGGGAAAACCAACAACCGTTTTAGTTGAGGCGGCTTTGTAGATGGCCAAGATTAGCTCGAGGGTGTCACGTCCCTCCTCACCCGTGGTGTAATGGCTGGGCTTGCCCTCTATGGCGTCGAATATGTCGGATATCTGCCCTGCGTGGCCGGTAAGAGCAGGTGGGGCAATGGCCTCAAATGCCTGTTCCATCTCCTGTGTGGTCTCGAGGTCATCCTGCCCAAATCCGTTATCCATGGTCTTGGAGGCCCAAATTTTTTGAGGTATTTCAATGGCGCATTTATCTGTATCCACTCTCACACAACGATTTTCACCGTGATGAATTATCGAACCGGTAAGCCGTCCCACCATACCACTTTCATAAGATAGCACTGCGTCCGATATATCCTCAACCTCGGAATTTGTATGAAAACTGTTGCCGATAAAGGCCGCCACCTGTTGTGGTTTTCCGCACAACCACAGCATTAAGTCTATAAAATGCACGGCGTGATTGAGGGTGCATCCGCCACCCTCGGTGCTCCAACGTCCCCGCCAGTCCATATAGTAATAGGGCTGACCACGCCAAAACAGTGCATCAACCGAGATATGTAATGGTTTGCCCGCCTGTCCGCTGTCGAGCAGTTTTTTTAGACGATAGTAGGGTGTCATGTAGCGATATTGTGAGACCACCGACAATATTTTACCCGCATTTTTTGCAGCTGAAATCATCAAATCACACTCCTCAAGTGAGGGTGCCATGGGCTTTTCAAGCAGTACATGCTTTCCGGCCGCAAGGCAGTCAAGTGTCATACTGCAGTGCAAACTCGGCGGGGTACATATAGACACAAAATCTATATCATCTAAAAGCATCTTTCTGTAGTCGTCATACACTACGGCTTCAAGCTTATATTTCTCCGCCAATTCCTTGGCGCGCTTGGTATTTGGGTCGGCCAAGGCCACCACTTTGCATCTGTCTTTTTGACTCAGATATGCCTCGACATGGGTGGGGGCAATTCCTCCAGCCCCAATTATAGCGCATTTATGCAACTTAACCACTCCTTCGGGAATTTATTTTATAATGTTCGGTTATCAACATAGGGAAACTACTTTCACAAGTTTGACACAACGCCACTATTATGTCAAGCATATAATACAAAAAAAACTAAAAATACAATAAATTATTTAAAAATCTATTGACAAATAGGCGATAGTATGTTTACAATGGGAAAAAGAAAAATGAAAGTAGTTCCATAAATACACAACAAAAGGCGATGAAGTCATTGAATATTTATGATATATCTAAAATGTCGGGCGTGTCGGTGACAACTGTATCCCGAGTGCTCAATCAGAGTGATAAGGTCAGTGAGAAAACTCGCCTCAAAGTCATGGCTGTCATGGAGGAGGCGGGATATACCCCCAATGCATTTGCCCGTGGCCTGGGGCTTGATTCAATGCGCACGGTGGGCATACTTTGCGTCGATCCGTCCGATCCCTCGGCCTGCACAAACCTTGCACAATCGGTTGGATATTTACAACGCGAACTGCGTGATATAGACTTTGAATCCTCGCTGTACTGCGTGGGGTATGACATGGAGGGCAAGGCCGAGTGCCTCGAAAAAATGGTCTCCCGCAGGGTGGATGCCATCATCATAACCGGCTCATTTTTTATAGAATCAGATCCGCAAAAAAATTTGTGCATAACCGAGGCGGCAAAATCGGTACCTGTATTTTTAATAAATGGCAACTTTGTGGGCGAGAATATATTTTCTATTCTATGCGATGACTACAACGCTACGTATAAGGCCACCTGTGAATTAATTTTACAAGGAGCGGAGCACATTGTGTATATTTATGGAGAGCATTCCGAATCCGAGCAGCGAAAAAAGGATGGGTTTTTGGCTGCAATGATGGCAAATAATATGGGAGAGGGTACGGCTCATTTGTTTCACAGTCTTCCAAGAGGGGTAGAGGAGGGCAAGGCGGCACTTAGGGAGCTTGCGGCAAGTGGTGTTAAGTTTGACGCCACCATCACATATGACGACCCCTCGGCTATAGCGGTGTTGCAGTATGCTTTGGAGGCCGATTTGAAGGTTCCTGAGCAATTCAAGGTTATAGGGCATGGCAATTCGATACTCTCTCGTTACTGCTATCCACAGCTCACCACCACAGATAACAACGTGGAGCAGATGTGCCTGACGGCTATTTCGATGTTGGACAGGTATATGAAAGGTGCAAATATACCAAAACAGCTCACCATATCCGAAACACTTATACACAGAGGGACTACCTTGCCAAAATCTGAAGTTGCAGACTAAGTTTTTTTGCGCTATATGCGCTTAAAATAATGGGTGGGCATTATGCTACCCAACATATTAAGGAGGAAAATACAAATGACAAAGCTCAACAAACTTATGGCTCTTGTTCTATCTCTGGTTCTTGTTTTTTCGTTGGCCGCTTGTGGTGGCACAACCACCGAAGAAGCACCGGCACCCGACGCCGAGGCTGACGGCGCAGAGGAAACTCCCGTAGCTGACCCCATCGAACTGCGTTGCTCGACAAACCTTGCCGCCACCAGCACAGTTGGTCAGGGTCTGGCCTACTTTGTTGAAGAGCTCAACACCCGTTCCGAGGGTCGCATCCAAGCTGTTGCCAACTACGGCGCAGAGATGGGCAACCAAGCAGAGCAGGTTGAGATGGCTTACACCGGCTCTTTGGAAATGGTTGTTGCCAACAACGGCACCGGCATGAGCACTTGGGTGCCCGAGCTTGAAATGACCGATTTTGCTTATCTTTATGACAGCAACGAGCAGTACCGCTTTGTGCTAAAGTATATTGAGGATGCTGTAAACGAGAAGTTGGCTGATTATGGCTTTATCTCGATGGCCGGCCAGTCGCAGGGCATCCGTCAGATGTTGACCGTCACCCCTGTTGAAGACCTTTCGGGCATGACAGGTATGACAATGCGTGGTCCAAATGCCACCTATGCCGCTATGCTTGAGGCTCTGGGCGCATCGGCCACCACACTCGACTGGAACGAATGTTACACCGCCCTTCAGACCGGCGTTATCGACGGCATGGAAGGTTCTATTAGCTCACTTCATGCAAGTGCTTTGCATGAAGTTGCCACACACGTTACAATGAGTAACCATGCATGTGCAAACGTATACTACTTCTTCAATGCCGAGTGGTTCAACGCTCTGCCCGAAGATCTGCAGACACTTGTTAGAGAGACCGCCGCCGATGCCGCTCTAAAGCAGGCCGAGCTTGACGACGCCAGCAACGACGTTGCAAAGCAGGAAATGCTTGATGCAGGCGTGACATTCTATGAGCTGGCCGACATCGACCAGTGGAAGTCCAGCATGGACACTCTCAAGGCCGAGAACTATGCCAAGAGCCCCGAGTACGCTGAGTTTATGGATCTTCTTGATGAGGCTGTAGCCGCATACGAGGGTTAATAGTTAACTATTTATTCGTAATATTGAGAGCAGGGTGTTCCGACCCTTTTGGACATCCGGGACACCCTGTTCACTTTTTGGAGGGAAGGTCAATGTCAAACCTTACGATAGGACTTGGAAAGGTTTACAAGGTTTTTGATAAAATGAGGGCTGTGATTATTGTCGCCGCTTTTTCATTTATCGTGTTGCTTTGTCTGTATCAGGTTGTCGCCCGCTACTTTGGAATGGGACTGCGTATGTTCCCTTGGGGCGATGAAGTCATACGCATGACCGGTATCTGGATATCATTTATGGCGGCCAGTCTCGGGGTGCGTGAGGGTGCACATATGAGCGTCAGCATCCTTGTGGACAGCCTGCCGACTAAATTTAGAAAAACACTTGATATTATTGCAAAGCTGATTGTATTAGCTGTCATGGTTATACTTGTCTATTGGGGTGTGGTATATGCCATGAGCAATGCCAACAGTATGCTACTTAATATCAGGATGGCACGGGCGTGGTTCTATATAGCTTTGCCCATAGGTGCCGCATACATGTTCCTTGAATACACCATACTCATGATCTATGGTAAACACCCATTTGTTACACATGATGATGAGATGCACGAAAGAGAACAAGCTCTGCAAATCGATCAATTGGCCTCGGGTCAAGATTTGAATAGTTCACAGAGCGATTAACACTCGGATAGAGAGGAGGAAATTTGTTATGTTAGGCGCATTGGCAATGATACTTGTCCTATTGCTGTTTATATTTCTCGGATTTCCAATTTATATATCAACTATCATAACCGCCATTGTGTTTGTGCTAATAGATGGCAACGACATGATGCTTGTTATGATAAAAATGTTCGGCGGCATAAACTCCATGTCTCTCATGGCTATCCCTTATTTTATTCTCGCCGGCAACATAATGACCGAATGTAAAATCACCGATAAACTTGTGAATTTCGCAAATGCCCTCGTAGGTCAGTTCAAGGGAGGACTTGGTCATGTTAATATTGTGGCCTCCATGTTCTTTGGGGGCATACAGGGTTCGGGTGCGGCCGACGCTTCGGCAATTGGCGGTATGCTTATCCCCGCCATGAAAAAACAGGGCTACGACGCCGACTACGCTGTGGCCGTTACGGCCGGGTCCTCAATGCTAAGCCCCATAATCCCCCCCAGTATCTCTATGATCCTGTATTCGTACTACACAGAACTACCTGTGGCCGATTTGTTCATGGGCGGGCTATTTATCGGTATCATCATAGCACTACTCCAGATGGTAGTAAATGCTGTGTCATATCGCCGTCGGGGGTATGATATACCGTTGGTCAAATTCTCATTTAAACATCTGCTTAAAACATTTGTCACCTCTATCGGTGCACTTATCATGCCTCTCATAATCATCGGCGGTATTCTCACAGGTGTTGTAACCGCCACCGAGTCGGGTGTTTTGGCAGTGGCCTATGGCATACTTTATGGTTTGTTTGTATCTAAAAAACTCAAACTGCGCCGCCTGCCCAAGGTTCTGCTGGACAGTGCCGTCACCACTGCCGTGGTTATGATGACCATCGCCGCTGCCGCTGTACTTGGCAATGTGCTTGTGCGTATGAACTTCCAAACCGAAATGCTCGATTTTGCCCTAAATGTACTACAAGACCCCTACATCGCTACAATATTTATGATGACTGTACTGCTTGTGCTGGGTATGTTCCTTGACACCACCACCATGATTGCCATGTTTGCCGGCACACTGCTGGCTATGGGTGGCGCGCTTGGATTTGACGCAATTCATTTTGGTGTGTTGATGGTTATCATCATGCAAGTTGGTGCGATCACTCCTCCTGTGGGTACATTCCTCTACATCGCTTGCGGTGTGGGTAAGCTTCCCATCGAAAAGAGTGTAAAACCCCTTGCGCCGTATTGGATTGTTATTATCGCCGTCACCATGATTGCCCTGTTTGTGCCCCAGTTAGTGACGTTTCTACCCTCAATATTGTAATACAAAAATCATTATGAGCCTGGAGGGGTTCTCACATGCAAACAAGCGAGTTATATGAAAAAAGATTGGCGGTCGTCGAGGATGCCATCGCCCTTAAAGAATCCGAATGGTTGCCGGTGGTGCCCATGTTCAGTGCCACCCCCTACTTCTTATATGGTGGGGCATACAAGGATTCTATGTATAATTATGATGATGCCATAGAAAAAATAGTGCAACTTTTTGATGAGTTCAAACCCGATGCCATGGGCTTTTCGGGCACCCAGTTTACAAGTGGGATTGCCAATGAGGTGGCAGGCACAGCCATCATTGACTGGCCAGGTCGCCCGGGTACAGTACTTCGTGACACCGACAGTCACCAGTTTATCGACGATGAGTACATGCTCGAGGACGAATACGGCGAACTACTGCGTGATTTTACAGGCTTTATGCTGCGCAAATACATACCGAGGGTGTATAAAAATTTAACGGGATTTGAAAACCTATCCTTTTCACCATTCAGTGTTATGAGCACCAAACCGCTCGCCCCACTGTATTCCCCTGAATTTTTGCA
Source organism: uncultured Oscillospiraceae bacterium (assembly GCA_964370005.1). GTDB lineage: Bacteria > Bacillota > Clostridia > Oscillospirales > Ruminococcaceae > Heteroruminococcus. Next base: position 17,562 of record CAYJGR010000031.1, on the reverse strand, counting down.
GGCCATGCGCACTATAGAGCAGGTGGGGGAACTGGATCGCAAGGCCGCCGAGATGACACAGGTTTACAGAAAGCGTGTCGAGGAACTTGGTTTTCCACCCATGCAAACAACCGGTAGTCAGGCGCCATTTGATATTCTCGGCGACTACTTCAGAGGCACTATGGGTATGTTTGACGATCAGCTGGAACAACCCGAAAATGTGGCGGCTGCCTGTGAGATGTTTGCCGATATCCTTATAGACAGCTATAAAAAGTTTGATTTTTCAAAATCGCGGGTCAAAAGGGTGCTTTTTCCACTTCACAAGGGCATGGACAGTTTCATGAGTCCCGACCAATATGAAAACCTATATTGGAAAAGCTTAAAGCGGGTTATGTTGGCACTTATTGACATGGGCGTTACTCCCTTTATTTACGCCGAGGGCGACTACAACACCCGCCTTGAGCAATTGGCCGACATACCACCGGGCAAGGTGATTTATCACTTTGAAAACGTGGATATGGAGAGAGCCAAAAAGATAGTGGGCAAGGTGGCTTGTATATCGGGCAACATCCCCAACACCCTACTGGAATTTGGCACACCCGAGCAGGTGTCCGACTATACAAAGCGCCTTATTGACACCTGCGCTCCCGGCGGAGGATATATATTGGATACAGGTGCTTTTATCGACAATGTAAAACGTGAAAATCTTGAAATAATGTTTGATGTATGTAGGACTTATGGGAGAAAGTAGCACAAAGCAAAAAAACAGAGTAGCCGACATTTGGTCGGGTACTCTGTTTTTATAGAAAAGCAACAGGACACTTTAGAGATGAGCTCTTTGTGGTGTCCTGTTGTTATTTTGAAGATACATATTACGCTGTTTGTAGTCAAGCTGCCACACCAAATCAATCCATGCTGTTGCCAATATGACCAAATTTTATAAAATAAATAAACAAATTACATTCTTAAATGGTACGTTGCAATTCTATTTTGTGAAAAAAAGTGTGCTAAATGTATGTGTATTGTTGAAATTTGACAAATTGCATATCAATTTATTTACATGATTGGCACAAAACTGTATATCTTAAAGAATATAATTGGTCTTGTGAATACAGATGTATTTGGATAAAATTTTATCAGGCTAAGGAGGTGGATAAAATGAAGTTGAGCCATCGCCAAAGTGAAATTCTAAGAGAAATAACCTCCATGGGTTATGCCGATACTATTAAGGAGTTGGCAACTCGATTTAAGGTTGGAGAGCGGTCGATACGCTACGATATCCAGTCGATCAATGAGTACTTAAGGGAACATGAATTTCCCATCCTTACCCAAAATGCACATGGCCAACTTACCATAAAGGTAGGCACAGACAGCGGACAAAATGTCTTACACTCAATTGATGAGTTGCAAAATGATATGTCGGGGGATTTTCTTTCAAAAGAACAACGCAGATATGCACTTATTGCACAGCTTTTGCTCGAAAATTCTTTCATGACATTGGGTCAACTTGCGCAACTACTCGGTGTAAGTAGAAATACACTGATAGGTGATTTAGAGCAGATAAAGGACAAGGCCCTGGAGTACAAAGTACAGATACATTCCGTGCCTAAACATGGTATAAGTATCAAGGGTATAGAGCGAAGAAAACGACGTGCATACATTAGGTTGTTGTCAGACGCTTTGCCACTGCGACAGTATGCGGGAGCTTTTTCGACACAGCTCAAACGTGGACTTTCGGGAGGCGGGTATCAAAAGCTACTTTATGAAAAATTGATTGTAAACATTGATTTTTCGAGGCTGGAAGAAATCAGCAGTGAACTTCAAAATATTTTGGGTATATATTTATCCGATATATCCAACACCAATTTGGTGGTAGGTATGGCAGTAAGCCTATATCGTGCAGATATGGGACAACATTGTACCGAGGAAGATTTTTGCCTTGACGATTTTAAACAGACAAAGGCATATCATGCGGTTGAGCAAGTGGCGTTGCACCTTGAAAAAATAGCTGATTGTCAGCTGCAACCGTGGGACTTATGTTTTATCACCCAATGTATATTGAGTGGGGATTTGCTACACAAAGAAAAGTCAACAAATGATGATATGTCGACCGATCGTCAAATAATTTTAAGCAATTTGATTGCGGCGGTCAGTGCTGATATTGGAGTAAATTTTACAGGGGATAAGGAGCTTATATCCAGTCTCAATGCTGATACTATACCGGCATTTTACCGCATAAGTTACGGTATAAAAACTATAAATCCACACCTAAATGAGATAAAGAAAGAATACGGAAATATGTTTGAAGCTGTAAAAAACAATATTTTACCGCTTAGAATGTATATGGGGCTTGAAATAAGTGATCATGAGATAAGTTTTTTGACTATGCATTTTATTGCTTCGCTGGAGCGTTCACAACCCATGAACGACCGTATACGTGTGGTTGTAATGTGCGGACTTGGGTTTGGAAGTGCAAATTTGCTCATATCTAAGCTCAATCGTTATTTCTCACTGGAAATTGTAAAGGTCATTTCACTTCGAGATTTCCCGAGAGTCCTAAAAAATATCAAAGCCGATTTGATTATAAGCAGTGTGGCTATCGATTGTGCAGATATCCCATGGGTACATGTTTCTCCACTTTTACCCTCAAAAGATATCGAAAAAATAAACCAAGTAATCATGCAAATACATGGATCAAGCAGCAATCGCAAAGCGGACGATGTGGTAAAGACGGATGAAACCGAAAATATGCCGGGGCTTTTAGAGGTGATATCGTTCCAAACAATTGACTTAAATTTTAGAGCCAGCAGTTTTTTGGATGCTATCTTTAGAAGCGGTGAACTTCTGCTAAACAGTGAAATAGTGCGAGAACCATACGTCTATTCCATGATTGAAGCCGTCGAGGAAATAGGGCCATACATTGTATTTAGTAAGGGTGTGGCCTTGGCACATTCAAATGCAGGACAGTTTGTAAATAAAGTGGGGGTTAGCATGGTAAGGCTTTCAAAGCCTGTGATATCGGGACACCCCGACAATGATCCTGTATCGCTTCTATTCGCATTTGCCAGCACCGACAATCAAAGCCATACAAAAGTTATGATGGATTTGGGATGTCTTATTTCTTTTGGCGGTGTAGAAAAGCTTATGGAGGTGCAATCGCCCGAGCACGCCTTAGAGGTGATTGAAAATATACTGAAAGAGCATGGGAATTAAATAAGGAGGAGCTATATGGATATACAAAATCGTTTGATAGACACAGGTCGCTTGCTTGAAACACAGGGACTGGCAACATTGGGGCCGGGGAAGGGCAGTTGTTCAGCCCGAGATTTGGACACGGGTAAAATTTATGTTACCCCCTCGGGCAAAAGCTTTTCAACCGTGACATGCGATGAATTGGTAGAGGTTGCTTTGGATGGTGAGGTGCTTAAGGGCACAAAACCATCGGTGGACTTAATTTTTCACCGTGCAATCTATGCCGCACGCCCTGAAATAGGTGCAGTAATACACCTACATTGTCCATATGCTACAGCGTTTGCGATTTTGGGACAAGCAATCCCTGTAGCGATGCAGGCCATAGCAAACACAGTTGGTACAGCAATACCGGTCGCCAAATTTGCCCTGCCGGGTACACCCGAGCTTGGTCAAAACATCGTACAGGCTATGCAGGGTAAGACCAATGCCGTACTCATGGCCAACCACGGACTTGTGGTATGCGCACCGACACCAGAGGAGTGCATCAGTATCGCCTCAACTGTAGAAACGGCCGCACATGCAACATTTGTGGCAAGATGTATGGGGGAACCTGTCATTTTAACACAGGAGCAAATTGATGGTGCCAGAGGATTTTATGCTGATAAATTTTTTAAGAAATAAAAGGGGTAGGGTTTTAATTTCCCATGGAGGTTTTTAAATGAAGAATCTACAACAGCTACTGACACAGGAGGTTGTGAGCCTTGGTCAACCTGTCGATAACTGGGAGCACGGTATAAGATTAGCGGGAAAACTACTGCTTGATCAAGGGAGCATAACTCAGGATTACATAGAGAATTCGGTTAAAGCGGCGGTCGAGATGGGGGCATATTTTGTGGTTTGTCCGGGTGTGGCTATTTCTCACGCAAGGCCGGGGGAAGGCGTAAATCAGGTGTGCTTATCTATGGTCACATTCCAAACTCCGGTGGTATTCGGTCATCCCAGCAACGATCCTGTAGAACTTCTGTTTATGTTTGCTACACTGGATGATCAATCACATTTAGATTTGTTGCGAAATGTATCTAAGCTACTGTGCGATGAGGATTTGGTAGGAAAGGTTATGAAAGCTCAAAGCCACAAGGAACTGGTAGAGCTCCTTGAAGGCTGTGCTTAATAAATTATGATGGGAGTGGTTGTATGAATACGTGTAAATTTGTGGTGGTTTGTACTTTTGGTGCGGGAAGCAGTTTGATGCTCAGACTAAATGTAGAGGCAGCGCTAAAAGAAATCGGCGCGCAGAACTGCACAGTTGAGGTCTCGGACATGGGCAACTGCAAGTCAAAGGAGGACGAAACAACAGCATATTTGTGTAGTATAGTGCTCGAACCAAACTTGCGCCAACAAATCGCCGAAAAACCCGTGGTCGGCATTAAAAACTTCTACAGCAAAGATGAACTCAAATCAGCCTTAATGCCCTTTGTTTCTTAAAGGGTCAAAATAAAAGGAGGGAACGTTATGAACGCATTTCTTGATGTAATTATTAACCAAATTTTGCGCGAGGCTGCCATTGTTATGGGTATTGTGGTGCTTATCGGTAACATTGCACTGCGCAAAAAAGGGCGGGAGCTACTTGTATCTACCACAAAAGCGGTAGTTGGCATGTACATCCTAAGCGCAGGCTCCGGAATCTTAATTGCAGCGTCAAAACCGCTTATGCAGTCAGTGTTTACAGCATTCGGAGTAACGGGTGTTATCATCGACCCATGGACCATGGTTGGCGAAATTGAGGGCGGACTCATGCCGGCCAGCGAACTTGGATACATAGGACTGGCGATGACATTTGGCCTTTTAATCACTGTCATACTTGCCAGAATAACACCTATAAAAACTATTTATTTGACAGGGCATGTCGCATATTCTGATACGGTTACAATACTGTTCATGGTGTGGGTGACACTTGGGCTTACAGGAGTTCCCCTTCTGGTAGTAACCACAGTCCTTTTGATTCTTTATTGGTGGCTGGCAACATATCTGTTCTACCCGCTGTCTAAAGCTGTTGTGGGTGAAGATAGCCCCATCACTGTGGGACATAACCTGCTGTTCGGCACATTCTTGGCGACACTATTTGCACGTGTGTTTAAGAAGAATGAGAAAAATCCCAGTTGTGAAGATATTAAACTCCCGGGTTGGCTTAGTATCTTTAGTGATGCCGTTATGGGCTATTCGATCATAATGGGTCTAATGTTCATGATCATAGCCATTGTGGCAGGACCTGAGGCTGTGGGCGAGTTGGCAGGCAACAAAAACTATATCTTGTTTGGACTATTGCAAGGTATTCAGATTGCAGTCGGTATGAGCGTACTACTATATGGTGTTCGTATGTTCCTGGCAGAACTTATGCCGGCATTCAAAGGCTTTGCCGATCGCATTGTTCCCGGTGCTATCGCAGCCATCGATACCCCTGCTTTCTGGTCTTATTCCCCCAATGCTACACTCGTAGGATTTATCTCGACAACCTTTGGTATGTTTTTGGGCACAGGCCTGCTTATCGCCTTTAATTCCCCAATCATCGCCTTCCCCAGCATAATCCCCATGTTCTTTGGTGGTTCCACTATGGGCGTTTTCTGTAACGCCAAGGGTGGTTGGAAAGGCACTGTTTTTGGCACCTTTATGTTGGGTATTTTGGTACCGTTTGCTTCGGCTTGGTTGGCTTCCATCGCAGGTACAACCGTTGGTGTTCAAGGTCACAGCGACTGGGGTCTACTCTGGGCACCTATATTCCAACTTCTCAAGCTCATCGGCGGTGGCGCATAAGTCATCCCGTGATTTACACAAGTTCTTGCTCCCTTCCCCCACCAAAAGGTGGGGGAAGGGGTTTAATCTACAATAGCACATACTTTGGAGGTACTTATCATGGAACTTTTAAACATGCTTAAAAAAGCCAAGGTGTATAACCTTGAACAGCCCCGTTTTAACGGTCAACCGTCCTACCCAAGTCATCGCCCACTATATAACTACTTTGTGTCGAGAAAACATGCCGACAGTTATTTCCCCGATAAAAAAGGCCCACGTACTACCGCACAAGGTTTTATGATTATGGGCGATCATTCGGGCACACATATGGATGCACTCTGTCATCAAGCACTTGATCTCACAATGACAGGCGGTATAAAATGCAACAATGTTATAGAAACTCCAAATGGATACAAGGAGTGCTCGGCCGAAAAACTCCCTTCCTTTATAGTGCGCGGCATAATGCTTGATGTGCCGGCCTATAAGGGTGTGGAAGTTCTGCCCAATCGCTACTCCATCACAAAGGAAGATTTGGAGAACACTGCAAAAGCACAGGGTACAGAAATTTTAGAGGGTGATGCGATATTTGTACGCACAGGTTACGATACCCTTTGGAGAAACAATGATGAATTTCTAAAGTATGCAGGTGTCGGTATGCAGGCCAGTAGTTGGGTAAGGGATAAAAAACCTTGCTTGTTCGGTACAGATCAACTCTCGTGGGATCTCCCTGAGGAGGTTGATCCCGAGACCGGTTCTACCCACTGGGCACATATCAATCTGTTTGTGCGGGACGGTATCACCATGATTGAGAATATGAAACTTGATGAATTGGCGGCCGATAAGCAGTATGTATTTACATTCATTTGCTTCCCCATGAAGTTTGAGGGAGCAACAGGCACACCGGTTTGTCCTATAGCTTTGGTTTAAGATATCTCTTAAAAGTGAGGGTTTATAATGAAAACTGTTAAAACAATTTGGGGGGAGGTATTCCCCGGCGAGCTTGGTTTTGTCGATATCCATGACCACATATGGAAAAAAGGTGGCAAAGAAGTGGCAGAGGACAAGGATTTTGCTATCGACAATATCGAAAAATCCCGCACCGAGCTTTTAGATTTTGGCAAGGCGGGCGGTGGCACACTTGTGGATATGCAGCCGCTTGGCGTGGGGCGTGGCATCGAAGAAATGCGCACCATCGCAAAGGATACAGGGGTGCACGTTGTGGGGGTTACAGGCTTTCATAAAGGTTCTTTTTATGATCCCACCCACTTTGTGCATAAGTATGAAACAGATCAAATTCAGGAGCTCATAGAGTCTGAAGTGACACAGGGCATAGAGGTCTTTGATTTTTGCGGGCCTATAGTGAAACGTTCCGATGCAAAGGCCGGTGTTATAAAGGCGGCTTCGAGCTACTATAAAATTACACCATTTGAGGAAAAACTCATAGGTATTGCGGCACGAAGTGCGGCCAAAACCTCTGCGCCCATCATGACCCACACCCAAATAGGCACGATGGGGGTCGAGCAGGCCAAGCTTATTTTATCCCATGGAGTGGAACCTGAAAAAATTTGCATAGGCCACCTTGATAGAGATGCCGACCCTATATATCATGCACGGGTGCTATCTCATGGTGTATATGTGCAGTACGACTGCGTTGCAAGGGTTAAGTACCATCCCATAAGCGACACCATAAATCTAATACTGAAAATGGTGGAACTTGGCTATGAAGACAAGATATTGATAGGTGGGGATTGGGGACGTTCCTCCTACCTCAAGGCCTACAACGGCTCGCCGGGGCTTTCCTATATCCCGGGGATATTTGCAAAACTTATGTGTGAGTATGGTGTCACAGAACAAACCGTACATAAAATATTCTACGAAAATCCTGCAAGATTTTTAGCGTTCTAACCCTATCGGCATCATACCCAGACAACAACCACCTATGTAAAAAAGTGCTATACGGCTATTTACATAGGTGGTTGTTGTAAAATAGCGAAAAAGGAGAGATATATTATGACACCCAGAGAGCGGGTAAGGGCAGCACTGAACCACCGTACCCCCGACCGTGTTCCCATAGATTTGGGCAGTACAAATGTGTCAAGTATACATTTGGTGGCATATCAAAATTTGCTTAAAGTTATGGGTATTCAGGACAATGCCCCTAAAATAATGGAGCGGGGGACAAAGCTCATATTTCCCTGTGAAGAAGTATTAAAAAGACTACAGATTGACACCCGCCCAATAAAACTCGGACACGGCACACGCAAAGCACCGAATCAAAGAGATCTGGATAATGGATTTGTTGATGTGTGGGGTATAGAGTGGTATATGCCCGATAGTGGGCATCACTACGAAATTAAATCTTTTCCCTTGGCTGATTTTGAGACCTTGGAGGAAGTGAAAACATACAGATTCCCAAAGTCCGACGAGCTGTTTTCATGTGATGGGGTTAGAGAGCGAGCACATGAGCTATACACAAAGACCGATTATGCTTTGGTGGGTAGTTTTGGTTCGGGGATGTTTTATCGTGCACAACAGCTGCGGGGTTATGAGCAGTTTTTGATGGATATGCTCATAGAACCCGAGATAGCCGAGTATATACTTGATGAGATTTTGGCACTGCGCCTCAATGCACTCGATAGCCTTTTGGAGGCGGCGGGAGAGTATTTGGAGGTAATTGAGATGGCAGATGATTTGTGCACACAGGTCTCGCCACTCATATCCCCCGAGCTTTACAGGGAAATGGTGCGCCCACGTTCACAAAAAATGATAGATTTAATAAAGCAAAAGAGTGATGCAAAGGTTATGATGCATTGTTGCGGTGCGGCGGTGCATTTTATACCAGATTATATTGAGATGGGGGTGGATGTGCTCAATCCTGTGCAAAGCTCGGCACAGGGGATGGACACAGCCGACCTTAAGGAGAAATATGGGGATAAAATTTGTTTTTGGGGTGGGGTAGATGCGCAATATATACTGCCCACAGCGACACCACAGCAGGTGAGAGAAGAAACACACAAACGTCATAAAGACCTCGATAAAAACGGGGGTTATGTGGCTTGTGCGTCGCATAATCTACAGCCCGATGTACCGGCCGAGAATATTTTGGCTATGTACGAAACTTTAGCGGGGTTGTAAATTGAGCAGAGGTTAGCGTGAAAAATCACGCTAAAACCTTATTTAGATGGCCTCGCCCGAGGACGGGCGAGATGCCGAAATAATCTCGATTCTGTTGTGAGATTTTTCCAAACTATTTGTGCGGTGCACAGAATGGAGATTAATATGGATAAGGAAATTTTAATTCGAAGAAAAGACTGCCCCACCTCCGAAATAAACTGGGAAGAAACAAAGCGTTTTTGTGAGTGGCAAACCACCAGAGGTAGTGACCGCATATACAGAGGAGAGCAAAAAAGCATAGAGATACAAAAGTTAAAAGCGGAAAATCTATATAGAAGTGAAATGCAGGTGGTGGCGGGGTATAGCACCAAAGACATTGCGCTAAACGGTGCTTTTTCGGCGACCATACCCAAGCTATCGTTTATGGGTCCCGGACGAGCACCCACACCCGAGCAGCGGGGAGTACCAATACATACCGACAGCCCCGAGAATAATGCACATATCATCACCACCGCCCTGTTGGAGATGGGGGCATGTGATGTGGGATTTGTGCGTCTTGAGGATGAAACCACCCGCAAACTTATCTATAAGCAGGACTCAGACCCCACCCACGACATAGTATTTGAGGATGTGGAGGTGGGCTACGAAACCGCCCAAAAGAGGGTGATACCCCAAAAGGCACAGTGGGTGATTGTCTACAGCGTGGCCATGTCCCACCGTGGATTGGCGCAGGCGCCATCACAGCTAAGTCGTGCCACAACCATGAACAGCTATGTAAAGCTATATACCATCTACAATCAACTGCATGAGTTTATAAGAGGACTGGGTTATCACTCCTACGGTGCGGCCAATTTCAACGGATTTGGCGCATTTGTGGGATTTGCTGTGCTGGCGGGACTGGGGGAACTCTCCCGCATGGATATACTTATCACCCCAAAAAATGGCCCCATGGTGAGGTTGGCGGCATTGGCCACTGACCTACCCATCGAGCCTACAAAGCCTATAGATTTTGGTGTGATGCAGTACTGCAAAATCTGTAAAATCTGTGCTGTAAACTGCCCATCAAAGGCGATATCCAACGACACCGACCCCACATGGGAACCCAAAGGGGTATGGAGCAATAGAGGGCACAAAGCATACTTTAGGGATGCGATGAAGTGCAGGGATTTCTTTTATAAAAGTGGATCAAATTGTGGTGTGTGCATTGCAAAATGTCCATTTAGCCAGCCTGACCCCGAGCTGTACGCAAAGTTTGTGAGTGAGATAGAAATGGAGATAGCGGGCGAAAAACCCATGAGCCAAGGCAGTGGAATGAAGCGGGAGCCACAGAGGTGGTGGGGTGTAAGGTGAAGCGCAGAAAAAAGCCCCAACCCTAAATGGGTTGGGGCTGGTGCGATAGACGGCCTGCCTGCCACCTGCTAATGAGTTTCGTCTCCGTAACCGCTACACAGCACAGCGCAACAGGCAGTGGGGGGCAGCGGGGATAATTGTATGCCCCATACCCCCTCACTCCATCAATCCTCCCCAAAACTCATAAAATTCATCCTGATTTTCATATGTAAAGCCTTCGTCGGTGTAAATTAGGTTGAGTTCGGACAGTGCCATGGGCTCACTGCTCGTTACATCGGTGCGCATCGACCATGCGCCCTCCTGTAGGTAGGGTAGGTAGCCTTTGCCTGTGCCATCGCTCTCGCCGAATATAAATCTTATGAAGAGCTTTGCGGTGTTTATATTTTGCGCACCGCCCGCTATGAGTATGCTCACCGAGGAGGCAACGCCATCAAATGGGGCGACATCCCTTGCAAATTCCAGATCATAACCAATATTTCTAAGGCGCAATTTGCTCGACACCATAAGCCCCAGAGCTTCCTCACTACCGGCAAGCCCTACAGCGTCCGACACCTCATCGCTCGAGTTTACAATATGTAGCCCGTTTTCTACAAGCCTTTTTATAAAGGTCTCGGCGGCGGTTTGGCCGTCTTGCGACACAAATTCCTCGCCGTAATGCTGTGCGTAGGCCTGTTCCATCAGGTCGTTATGCTTTATAAACATGTTATACATAGCCAGTGTGGTCACGCTTTGGGTGGGATTGGGGGCGTACACTTTGCCACGCCAACTCTCCTCGGTAAGCTCCCACCAGTTATTTATGGGTTGCTCCTCAAAAATCGTGGGGTTGTAGTGTATAAATATGGCCTCGGTAAACAGTGGCATCAAATCCTCACTGCCCTGCGCTGATATGAGCTTATCGGCGATGTCATGCGGGACATATTTGTGGGCATAGCCATTTGGTATAAAATCATTTGTGAGTGCGCCGTTGACATTTGTCAAAAAAAGCAGGTCGCAGTCGTATTCACCGCTGTCGATGGTCGCCTTTGTGTTGGCAATCAGGCGTTCACCCCGCAGGTCATGCACATTCACAAGCAGCCCCGGGTACTCCTGCTCAAATGCATCGGCCACATCAAGCATCCGTGTGGACACGCTGTATATGGTCAGAACATCCTCGCTTTTTGCCAGTTCATACAGTTCTTCCTTGGGCTGTATGGCATCCAGCTCGGCCGTTTCGACCCAAGTCTTCATATCACCGCTCATGCCACCCGCACCGCAGGAGGTCAGTAGCATCACACATATAAGACAAAGTGATAATATTCTTAAATGCTTTTTCACTGTATAACCGCCTTTCTTACGCCGCTGAATAGGTCATCAAACTGCTCATATCCCGCCACAAAACTCTCCCACTGTGTGTCATCAAATATATCGCTGTCACCCACAATAAAATCCCGGGTATTTTGCTGTGTGTAGTGGTCAAGTTCGCTGAAATGGGTCTCTAAATCGGGGTTTAGCTGTATTAACTTTAGGATGGATAGCCCGATATCCGACTGCCCGAAATACGGCTCGTTGGCCAGCAGGGCCCTTGCGTTAAAATAGCCTATATCATAATCGGTATAGCGCACGCCATCCACATATTCGGGGTAATAGAACATAGCACCTATGCCGTCAAAGTTTTTATTTTGCATGGAGATGTTAACGGGGTTTATGGTGGCGATTTGTGCCACATTGCCGAAGATATCCACATCGGTGGGTAATGCATGCTCCCAGTCCACCCCCTCCTCACCATACAAAGCCACCAAAAAACCCTCGTCGCTGAGCATGAGATCAAGCAGGTTAAAAGCCTCGTCGGGGTAGGTGGTGTTGGCCGAGATGGCCGCCACCGGCATAGGCACAGCCACATGGGACACAGCGCCCTGCACCTCACCTTGTAGCGGGGCGAGGTGGGTGAAGTGGCTAAAGCGGTTTGAGTCACTCTCAGCAAAAACATCCGAGAGGTGTGAGGCCGAGAACACCCCCAAAATATCCACAGGGTCGGTCGCCAATGCCGTAAGCCCATCGTCGTCCAGCGAGAACTGCAAAGGATGTAGTAGCCCATCAGCATACAGCGAATTTAGGTATATCAAAGCCCGCCTAAACTGCTCGGTGGAGGGGGAGAAGTAAAGCTCATTATTTTTCGCATAAAATCCATAACTTGTGGGGTCGTAATACACAAAGGCGTTTATTATGGCGTTGTAACTCATGGTGTCATAATGCTCTAAGCTGCCGGCCAGTGGTATCTCATCGGTGATGCCGTTGCCGTTGGCATCCTGTGTCCGAAATGCCGTCAGCACCTCCCGAAACTGCTCGGTAGTTGTCGGTATGTCCACCCCTAAATTATGAAGCCAAGCGGTGTTTATCCAAAGACTTTGCCCATTTTTGGCACTTCTTGAGGGGTTGACCGAGGGGATAAAGTAGAGCTTTCCGTCATCACTGCTCAAAAACTCACGCCATCCATACTCCTCATACTCGCTGAAAATGTCGTGCAGGGTGGTGTCGGCGGTGATGTAGTCATCCAAGGGCAAAAAATACTCGGTCATCTGCATAACCTCATCACTCTCAAGTAGGGTATAGTTGCCACTTTGCTCCCCAAAGAATATGATGTCGGTTTTTATATTGCTATCCGATAGGGTGCGGGCGATGTAGTCCCGGTCATACCCCGACGACACCTCGCTGAAAACAATGTTATACCCGCTTTGCTCCTCCAACCACAGTTTATAGTGGTTGGTATTTATATTTTGCACATTTCCCACCTTGGGGAGAACTATATTGAGGGTGATTTCCTCTCTTGGGGCGCAGGTGCAGAGCAAAAGGGGCAAAAGCAGTGCCATCACCATAGCCCATAATCTTATTCTCATATGCCCTCCCGCCTTATAATAATTGTGGTGATACTCCCCTGACCCAAAACACTCTCGACGCGAAAACTCGACTTGGCATCATCTGCGAACAGTCGCCGTTTGACGTTGTACACCGCCATGTTATCAAGCCCCTCAATGCCGCTGTTTTGGTTGTGCAAATCTACGGGGGCATTCATCATGCGCAGGGTCTCCTCACTCATACCACATCCGTTGTCGGCCACACAAATCTGCACCCCCTCGGCACAACAATTGGCCGTCAGTGCCACGGTGCAGTTATCATTTCGGCCTGCAAATGCATGGAGTATGCTGTTTTCTATGATGGGCTGGACAAGCATCCGAGGTATGCGCACATCCATCAGATTGTCGTCGGCATCAAGCTCAAACGTTATTTTATCGTCGTAACGGATGTTCATTATGGCTATGTATTTTTGCAGATGGGACAGCTCGTCCCACACCGTTATGCTGTCGTCCTCCTCAAAGACATAGCGCACCATATCGGACAGGGCGGCCAGTGCTGTGCGACTTTTTTCTATGTCACCAAACTTTTGCAGTGCCTCTATGGCACTGAGTGTATTTATGACAAAATGGGCGTTTATCTGCTTTTTGAGCAGTATATTTGTGGCTTTTTGGGTCTGCATTTTTGAATGCTGCGCATCAAGCAGAGAGTTTTTGACCAGCTCGTTTTGGCGGTCAATTCGTCCGAGCAGGTCGTTTATTTTCATCACAAGATTGTCAAAATCGGGGTTGTTTACAAGATTTAGACGATTATCCCCCTCGAAGCCTATCCTATCGGCCTCGTCCATCACCTGTATAAGGGGGGTGAAGAACTTTCTGCGCTGTATATAAACAAAACTAAGCAGTGCCACCATCATCAAAACCGAGGACAGCACGACACCTATAATAAAATATCGGTTTAGTTCGTTGTCGTAGTCGGGGGAGAGCCAGGTGGCCACCTGAAACGGCGTTATGCCCACCTGTCGTATGGTGTACAGCGGGGAGACAGGCCCCAAATGAGGGGCGTTAGAGCTGATAACTTCATCACCACTCAGAATGGCAGCCGATACTATAAAATCTTCGGTAGAGTCGTAATAATACTCCAAAAAATTACGCTCGCTTTCAAGCACAAAAAAATTCCCAAGCGCCCGCCCCTGTGGGTCGGTGATTTTGTTGACATAACCTATGTGATTGTTGTCGTCAAGGGTGGCCGAGAAATGTGAGCTGACCTGCATATCCTGTGCCAAAATTGCCAGCCTTTCACACTCGCCCGCCGATATACTGCCCGCAAAGCGATAAAACCAGCCGTCGTTGTCAATGGCAACTATGCTAAAACGGTTATCAATCCATAAAAATTCCCGCTGTAACATATCCCGCATATCCACAGCGAGGGTATGCCGTGCCGCAAGGTCATCCTCCATCAAAAAGGTTTCTATCTCCTCCCGCTGTGAAACGGTGTAGTTTATTTGCTCCATAAGTTCTATATTTGCACCCAAATCTTCAAGCAGTTCGTCCTCGGTTTTTATTATAAGTTGTTCGTTTGATTGGGTTAGTATCTCCATGGCCAGCGTGTAAAAACCTATCCATATAATACCCAAAGCGGCAAACAAAGCCATAAACATGCGCAAAAAATCTCGTTGTAGTTTACCCCTCATGGCAGTGCGCTCTCTTTCTCTTGGGCATCAATATATTTGCTGGGTGTTACGCCGTGATAATTCTTAAAAACTCGACAGAAATACAAATAATCGGTGTAGCCGCACATCCGACAAATTTGTTTCATGGGGACATTGGTCGTGGCAATAAGTTCGGCCGCCTTTCTCATGCGTATGCCCGCCATAAACAGCGTAAAGGTGGTGGAGTAGTTTTTAGAAAATAGATCGCAGATATATGTTTCGGAGAGATGAAACCTTTCACTTAGCAGTTTAAGTGTGTGCTTTTGCTGATAATTTTGTTCTATGTAGGCTATAAGCCCCTCAAAGGCCGTAGCATTCTTGGGAGAGGGTGAGTCTTCCATTATAGCTTTTTGCTCGGTAAGTTTGCGGGTAAGCCCCTCCAGTGTTAGTTGAAGGGCGTTTTTGTCTATGGGTTTTAAGAGATAATCATGC
This sequence comes from uncultured Oscillospiraceae bacterium, assembly GCA_964370005.1. GTDB lineage: Bacteria > Bacillota > Clostridia > Oscillospirales > Ruminococcaceae > Heteroruminococcus. The sequence continues at coordinate 2,165 of CAYJGR010000031.1, read as the reverse complement.
CCACCAAGCCGAAAAAATTCCCGTGAGGCTTCAAACTCGGCATAGGCACTGAGCATGACAAATTCACCCGTAACCCCCGCCCCCCTGCATCGGCGCACAAGTTCCACACCGTCTATAGTCGGCATTTTAAGGTCGCAAAACACAATGTCGGGGGACAAGGCACAAATCTCCTCCACCGCCACCACAGGGTCGGTGTTTTTGCCCACAATGCGCAGGCTGTGTGCCTCCCACTCCACCGCATCGACAAGGCTTTGTATTATTAACTTTTCATCGTCTACTAAATATACAGTGTGCATGTTTAAGACCAACCTTGTTTAGAGGATAGATTGATAGAGGATAGAAAGGTCAAGGGCGAAGGGCAACTAATGGCTAAGAACTAATAGTGAAGAACTATGGTATCGCCTTGCGATAATTTTGTATTTAAGGTCAAGGTCAAGACAAGGGGCGCAATGTGGGTGTTTCCACCTCGCTTTTCCGTGTAGGGGGCGACCTACGCCCGCACGGGCATCAGCCCGCCCAAAAACACGGGCAAACGCCCGCACGACCGCAGGCCACCCCCTACCCAAAAAATCGAGGCGGGAGGGACGATGATTTTATCCAATGTTTCGAGAAATTAGTGAATCGCCCCTACTCCCCCGGAGCAACCAACTACCACCATAAATATATCACATTTAGCAGTGCTGTCAATATTGAGGGACTTGCATTTTGCCCAAACATCCGAAGATAGTCCATAAAGTTCCGAAGATAGTCCATATGAAAAAATATTTAGGCATGGTAAAATTAAAGGGTAAAAATAATGCTTGCATTATAACAAAAGGAGGACAACCAAAATGAAAAACCTATTAGCCCTATTTTTAGCACTGGCCATGATATTTACACTGACAGCCTGCGGTGGTGGGCAGGGTGGTGAGGGTGCGGGCGCAGCTACAGCTGTTTCGCCTGAGGATTTAAACGATGAGGAACTTCAGATTTTTGAGTATCTGGTAAACTCAAGTTGGACAAGTGAGATTTATACCGATGATATAGAGGGCACGTGGGACACCCCCGAATACGGCATTACCGTAGATTTTCAAGAGGATTTTACCATCGTTATGGATAACAACGGCGAGGTGCAAACCGGCAATTGGTATATTGAGTACTTAGAGCAGGACGATGTGTATGTAATCATGTCTGACTTTGGCGATGAAGTGTATGAAACCTATCTTTGGGACTTTGAGTATTACATTGATTTTATAAATTTTGATGCGAACATAGGGATAGCATTTGTTTCGCAGGAGATAAGTGGCGGTATGCCATATGAGGATGGGGGAGATGCTACAGAGGATGAAAATGCACCACCGACCGAGCCCCAAGCACCAACCTCCACCAAAACCGAAGTTGCCGTCGAGATAGACGGTAATATGATGACCATGACCTGTTCGGGATATGCCGTAGAACTATTTTGGCAGTTGGCAGCACAGGCCGAGCAAAGCGGTAGCAATGAAGAGATTTTATTCTACCCATCACTTTTTGCTGACACATATAAAGCAGATGATTCGGAGCCGACGGTGCATGTAATATATTTTGATACGATTTATTATACAAGCGATGGCGAACTTGACGGGCCAAGTGGCGATTACAGCAGTACATCAGGCGAGATGTACGGAAATATTGTATATACAGTAGATTTAACAAAGCCGATTGTTGGACTGGGCGACTCGGTGGATTTTTATGATGTTTATGCAATAGATAACTTTGTGCTACATGTCATAGGTGGAGATGTGGAGCATTATGAAGAAATATCGGGCGCTGATATAGCTGTTACAGGAGAGCAAACCGAGTATACAGGTGTGGCGAGGGAGACCACCCCGCAGGAGGGCGATGCCGATACAATCACCGCAGAGCCACAGTCTCAAACAACAGATATAGCGGTAGATGTCAAAGGCGATGTTCTGACATTGACTATTTCGGGCAGAGCGGCGGAATCCTTTTGGATAGAGGTACAAAAAGCTAAAATCGGGGAAGCGTTAATCCCGACACTCGCAATAGGAATGAAATCTTGGGGCACTGCGGGTGCAGATTTTGTGGTGACATATAACGATCACACTGATCAAATTTCTGCATGGGAACCTGTAAGTGGTGTTACCTATGATGAAAACACTGTTACATTTACGGCTTTAATAGCC
>CAYJGR010000030.1:18205-24984 GCA_964370005.1 uncultured Oscillospiraceae bacterium | reverse complement strand
TTGCCATCTCAAAGAGCATCACAAAACCCATTAAAAATATAGAAACTGCCGCATCCAAAATGGCCGATTTGGACTTCTCGGTACATCTTGACGAGGGTGTCTCCTCAAATGAGCTTGCCAGCCTTTCAAAGAGTATCAACTCGATGTCGGCTCAACTTGAAAGCACAATTGAGGAACTCAACATAGCCAATCAGAAATTGCAAGCCGATATAGATGCCCAAAAGAAACTCGAACGTATGCGCCGTGAATTTGTAGGTAATGTCTCGCACGAGATGAAAACCCCTCTGGCACTGCTCCAACTTTATGCTGACAACCTAAAAAATAATGTAAATAACATAGATAAAGAGTATTATTGTGACACCATAATTGAGGAGAGCGAGAAGCTAAGTGATATGGTGAGTTCCATGCTCGATATGTCATCCATAGAAAGCGGGCTATCCAAGATAGAGCTATCAAAGTTGTGTCTGTCTGATCTTGCCGAGGAACTGCTCACAAAGATGTCACCCCTCACCGAAAATCATAACATTGAAATTGATATGGAGGATGAGATTTTTGTAGATGGTAACGCCAAATACCTCGAGCAGGCCATGAAGAATTTTGTTACCAATGCGCTTGAACACACCATACAGGGCGGATTAATCACTGTGAATTTGGCTACAAGTGATAATATAGTGCGGTTTGCGGTGTATAACTGTGGGCAACCGATATCCGAGCTTGATATGCCCTTTTTATGGGATAGCTTTTACCGTGTGGATAAAGCCCGAGTGAGAGAGGATGGCAATGCGGGACTGGGACTGCACATCGTAAAGACTGTCATTTTAGCCCACGGAGGAAAATGCGCCTGCCAAAACATGGAGCAAGGGGTTGAATTTTCGTTTGAAATACCCCTCATAGAAGAAGATTAAATAAAAAAACAGCGAGTGGCCACCTTTGACCCCAGGTGACCACTCGCTGTTTGCGTATATCCTTAGATTTGAGGGGAATTTTCACCCTCCGCCCCCTCCTGCTTGTACCACACATAGCTCATAACTGTGCAGGCACCTGTGCTGAGCAGTGTGACCGCCATGACCAAAACAAACAGGGGTGTGCCACTTAAAAACAGCGCCGAGAGCATGATTATCAGCCCACTTGTGAACATAGTCCATCCACCTAAGCGGTGGGTTTTGTCCCATACTTTACGGCTTGAGAGTGTCCATGGAGTACGTATACCCATAAAAAAGTTGCTGCGTATTTTGGGCATCATATTGCCAAGGAGCATAAAAAGTCCTCCGACAAACAGACACACCACCATAGCAATATTGATTTTACCGGGTGCTACTGCCTCTGAGACAACTATGACGGTCATGCCTATAAAAAACACCGCCATCATAAATCTAAACAGTTCATAAGAGCCTGCAAATCTTGGGTAGTTCGCCTTTTTAGGGTCAATTTTGGGCATAAAGCTAAACAGTATGCCCAGCACAGGTGACATACCGGCTATGAACCACAATTCAGACTTGGGGCTATACTCCACACTGCCATCAAACCCCCAGTTCATAACTATTTCCTGTGGCATACTGCCGTAAAATAAGACCACTATCACAGCCGGCAATGCCAATAAAATCACATATATCACACGTTTTAATACATTACTTTTCATCGCTGTTACCTCCTAAATTCTCAAGCCATGTCATTATTTGCTCCACCACCGACAAATTTAGCCCATAATAAATATACTTCCCTTCCTTTTGATCATAAATAAGGTCGGCCTCCCGAAGTACGGTCAAATGATGTGAAATGGTGGCATTTGTCATGGAAAAATGACTGCAAATTTCACCTGCACTCTTTTCACCGTTTTTTAGAAGGTCAAGAATTTTGCGCCGTGTTGGGTCGGACAGCGCCTTGAAACTCTTTTGAAACGACATGTTTATCACCCGCTATCATTTAGATGTTTGTCTAAATGTATACTATCACTACTTTGTCAAGTTGTCAATACATTTAGATGGTTTTCTAAATGTTTCCTACATAAAACCCCGACAACATTCTGTGCTGTCGGGGGTGTGGTATTATTTTCTGCCGTCCTCACCGCTTGTCAGCATAAGGTGTATGCCGGCTCGTTCGGCCATGGATATGGTCTCATGGTCAAGGCCATTGTCGGTGATAAGGTAGTCCACCTGATTTATTTGAGCTATGACACTGAGAAAGCTCTGGTGATATTTGCTCGAATCGGCCAGTATGTAGGTCTCATTGGCCGACTGCATCATCATGCGCTTTATCTGACATTCGTACAAGTTGGTGGTGGTGAAGCCACAGCGAAAATCCACACCATTGCACCCCAAAAATGCCTTGTCCACTATGAGAGAACGCAATGACGCCTCGGCTATGGGACCTATGGAGGACTGCAGTTTGCGACGTACCTGCCCACCGACATGTATGACATCCACATTTGTGCAGTCCAGCAGATCATTTACCACCTTGAAAGAGTTTGTCACAAGGGTTATGTTCTTTTTCCCACCCGCTTTTAGTAGCTCGGGCAGATAAGCCACTGTCGAGGAGGCATCCAAAATTATCGCATCGTTATCCCTAATCTGGTCATAGGCCTTGCGGGCAATCATCATCTTCTCACGCACACGCACTGTTGCTAAGTCCACCAGTGCAGGATCAAGCCCCGCATTGCTTATTTTGATCGCTCCACCATGGGTGCGTTTTAACACCCCTGTCTCTTCAAGCTCCTTGAGATCTCGCCGTATGGTGGCATCCGACAGCGAAAAACGTTCGCTTAAATCGGATACTCTTACAATGCGATACTTGTCCACCATCTCTCTTATCAGTTCCTTGCGCTTATGTGCCAGCATATTTCATACCCCTTTTTCGCTGTTTTCCCTTTTTCTTCCTCTTTGCTTTTATAATACTCACAAACATTATTTAAACATTTATTATAGCTGTTGTCAATCGACGCTCTGTCCAATAATAATCATCTCAATTGGTAATCCTACACAACTAAGACCAAAAATGTGCAACTAATTTCACTTTACAAAATATCTGACCCCACATACATCGCTATCTCGCTCATACACTGCGCTGTAACAGGTATTGTGCGGCGGCGGTAGCGGCTATAGAGCCATCCGAGGCGGCGGTCACAAGTTGGCGAAGCCCCTTGGTGCGGGTATCCCCGGCGGCGAACACACCACTGATATTCGTGAGCGTATCCTCCCCTGCCACAACATACCCCTGAGCATCCAGAGTGATTTGTCCCACCAATATATCGTTTTGAGGGATAAGTCCCACCGCCACAAACACCGCCTCGAGTGCAATCTCGGTGGTTTTATCGGTGAGCTTGTTGCGCAATACCGCCCCCGATACCCGTCCATCGCCGACAATCTTCTCGACCACAGTGTCATAGGCTATCTCGATATTCTCCCCCGCCAGCACCGAGTTTACGAGTATTTTACTGCCACGAAATTCATCACGGCGGTGTATAAGGGTGACTTTTTTGCAGTTGGCGGCCAAGAATAATGCATCCTCGAGTGCTGTGTCGCCACCTCCAACAATAGCCACTTCCTTGTCACGGAAAAACGCCCCGTCACAGGTGGCACAGTAGGACACCCCCTTACCCGAGAACTCCTCCTCGCCCGGACATCCGAGTTTGCGACGCACCACACCGTTTGCAATTATGACGGTGGGTGCCTCATATACACCTCCCGCAGTATGCACACGCTTTGTCTCACCCAAGAGCTCAACCTTGGTCGCACCCTCAAGCAAAATTTTCGCCCCATGTTCACTTGCTTGATTGTAGAGGGCCATGGCAAATTCAGGCCCTGTAAGCCTTGATATAGCGGGATAATTTTCAACCTCGGGGGTGTTTATAATTTGACCGCCGTATATGTTGCTCTCAAGCACACATACCTCAAGCCCCGCCCGTCTTGCGTAGACCGCCGCACTTAGCCCCGCAGGCCCCGCACCGATAATAATAACGTCAATGCTCATAATGTGTCCTCCGTTTGTTTGTCAAACTTATCATTTGTAATCACTCTATCCACATTATACCCATGATAGTTTAAGTTTACCATCACTTTTTATTTTGTGCTACCTTATTTGTGGTTTTTCGATTAAGTTTGTCAACATTGACAAATAGGGTGGTAGATTTTATCGTAATTTTATAAATTGGGGTAAAATTAAGCGATGCCTCCACTACGGCGTGGATTTTTTGGGTAGGGGGTGCCCTGCGATTGTGCGGGCTTTTTACCCGTGTTTTTGGGCGGGCTTGTGCCCGTGCAACCGCAGGGTGCTCCCTACACGGAAAAGCCACGTCGTGGGCACAACCTACAGCCCTATGCCCTTGACCTTAACTAACCCCTAACGTCTAATCTCTAACAACTAAATGCCCATTGCAAAACAGCGATTATTATACTATAATATGGTAAGAACATAAGTTTATTTTGATGAAAAGGGGACAATCCATGGGGGCGCAGGAATCCACAAAACTCACGGGAAGGGTTGAGGATATAGTATTCCGCAGTGAGCAGACCCATTTCACGGTGCTTGAACTGGCTGTGGGTGAGGAGATGGTCACGGTTGTGGGAGAAGTGTTGGACATCGCCCCCGGCGAAGAGGTGACTGTCACAGGTCACTACGCCACCCATGCCACCTATGGCACACAGTTCAAGGCGCAGATATATGAGCGTGTAATGCCGGCTACGGCGGGGGCGATAAAGAAATATTTGGCTTCAGGTGCAGTACGAGGTATCGGCCCTGTGATTGCGGGACGCCTTGTGAGCAAGTTTGGCGATGCCACCCTCGAAGTGATGGAAAAAGAACCCGAAAGACTGTCCGAAGTGCAGGGGGTCTCCCCAAAAAAAGCTCGTGAAATCTCAGAAAATTTTAAGGGCCTTTACGGCATACGTAATGTGATGGTTTTCCTATCAAAATTTGACGTTGAGCCCTCCATCTGTATTCGCATATGGAAGATGTGGGGCACCATGGCGCCCGAGGTAATAAAGGACGACCCCTACAGGCTTTGTTCCGAACAGGTGGGCATGGGCTTTACCGAAGCCGATCACATTGCGGCGGGGCTGGATATCCCCCCCGACAGCCCCCTGCGAATACGTGCGGCTCTTGGGCATGTCCTGCGCCAAAACGCTTTCAATGGTCACACCTGCCTGCCCAAGGAAAAACTGCTCGAGGTGGGCAGTAAATTTTTGGACTGCCCCTCGGAGAATTTACTCGAACATCTCGACCACGAGCTGCAAAACGGTTCACTTTATGCGATGCAAGGTCAGTGGGGCGAGAGTATTTACCTACCCGATTTATACTTCTGTGAAAGTTACATAGCGGGGCGGGTTAACCTCATGCTTTCGGTGCAACCCCCCGAGGTCAAACAGTATGCCAGTAACATAGAAAAGCTACAGGACAAGTTAAATATTGACTACGCCGACCGCCAAAAACAAGCCATAGAACTTGCCGTGACCAGCAATATATTTATATTGACAGGTGGCCCCGGTACAGGCAAGACAACCACCATGGCCGGTATATTGGGACTGCTTGAGCAGGAGGGTTACAAAGTATCTTTGGCGGCACCCACCGGTAGGGCAGCTAAGCGTTTAGGTGAGGTGACCGGGCGGGAGGCCAAAACCATCCACCGCCTGCTCGAAATCGACCCCACCGCCCAAACCCAAGTATTTAAACACAACGAAAAAAATCCCCTGCGGTGTGATGCCGTGGTTATCGATGAGATGTCCATGGTCGATACCCAGCTTTTTGAGGCACTGCTTAGAGCACTGCGCATGACCTGCAAAATAATTTTAGTGGGCGACCCCGACCAGCTCCCCTCGGTGGGGGCTGGCAATCTACTGCGTGACCTCATCGCCAGCGGATGTATACCGACAGTGCATCTCGATGAGATATTTCGTCAAGCGGCCGACAGTCTTATCGTAACAAATGCCCATGCCATAGTAGGCGGTCACTCCCCCACCCTCGACCGCAACGACAGCGACTGTTTCTTTTTGCCACGTAGTAGCATGGAAAGCTCGGCACAAACCGTGGTTGATCTTGTGTGTCGCCGTTTGCCCGCCTCCTACGGCTACTCCCCTATCGCCGATATACAGGTACTTTGCCCCGGCCGCAAGGGGGCTCTCGGGGTCGAGGAACTAAACCGACAGCTGCAACAAGCGCTCAACCCCCCCGACAAAACAAAGCCGGAAACCAAGTTTATGGACAGGGTGTTCCGGCAGGGCGATAAGATTATGCAGATAAAAAACAACTATGACATCGTGTGGAAAGCCGAGGAGGTCAAGGGTGTTGGGGTATTCAATGGTGATATCGGGGTGATTGAGATGCTTGATCGTGGCTCCAGATCGCTTAGGGTGCGCTATGACGACCGTGTGGCTATGTACTCCTTTGACATGCTCGATCAGCTCGAACACTCCTACGCCGTCACGATACATAAGAGCCAAGGGTGTGAATTTGAGGCGGTGGTCATGCCACTGTGGGGTAGTCACCGCAGACTGCACTACCGCAATCTGCTTTACACAGGTGTGACACGTGCTCGCAATATACTTGTAATGTTGGGGCAAAAATCTACCGTTGAGCGCATGGTGGAACACAACGCCCGTACCTCTCGTTATACAAACCTGAAGTTTCTGGTGGAAAATCGAATGGGAATATAGCCTATGCTCATCGCCCAAGACCTCACCAAAGACCTGGGGGGGGGGGCCCCCCCCCCCAAAAAATTTTTTTGTAAAAATTTTTTAAAAAAAAAAAAATAAAACAAAAAAAAAAAAACCACAGTGATAAAAAATAAT
>CAYJGR010000030.1:9291-18195 GCA_964370005.1 uncultured Oscillospiraceae bacterium | reverse complement strand
CACCAAAGACCTCGGGGCTCTGCCCCGAACCCCGAAAACTTTTTGGGAAAAAAGTTTTATCAAAAACCTTAAATTCCCCATCTGCAAAAACCGCAGATGGATAAAACTTCGTGCTGTCTTTCTATTTCTACCGCCATCTACGGCGGAGGCAGGCTACGGCTTTGGTGCCTTACCGCCTCGCACACTCGGCGGGCACCCACCCACCACCTACGGTGGCGGGCGCATCCCTGTGGGATGAAAGCCTCCGCCCTGCCTCCCCTTATCCGACTTTTAGTCCAAATATTTTGTATCCTATTCCATATAATTGAGGGTAATAAGTTTGTTTGGGGTGATGACCATGAGCGAGCGACGTAACATTGTAGGTGTGCGAATAAGAGAGGCTCGCCATGCAGAGCGACCACGAGCTACACAGGAGGATATCAGCGCACGCCTTGCGATCATTGGCGTGACCCTTACGAATAGTTCAATAGGTAAAATAGAGGCCGGCACACGTGCTGTAACCGACCTACAGCTTGTAGCCTTTTCAAAAGTGCTTAGGCGCAGTACTTCTTGGCTTTTGGGTGAGGATTAGGTGGAACATATGCGTGAAAAGAAAGAAATCAACATCCACATAGGAAATCAGATTAGGATTGCAAGAGAACGTGCGGGACTGACCCAGGAGGAATTTGGCGAGATGGTCGGTTTGGGCACGAAAAACGTGTCGGACATCGAGCGTGGTGTAGCCGGAATCACGGTCAGCACCCTAAAACGCATATGTGAAAAGCTATCCCTTTCGGCCGATCTAATTATTTTCGGCGACAGGGATACAAACGATGTGGAGTATATCTCCAATAAACTATCAAGACTGCCACCATCGCAATTTTCTGCCATAAAACAGTTTATAAATCAGACTATTGAACTTTTTGCACAACTGTAGTGGAGTAGAATTTCAAAGTATAACCATCGGTTAAGCTTATGAATTTAATTGACATAAAAAACTCTATAATCCGTTTTTTCTACCCCGACCGCTGTCTTTTTTGTGATAGGACGGTCGAGCCCGGGGTGATTTGTTGCGCCCGCTGTGAGCGTACTTTGCCCGTATGTGAGCATGTAACCCCCACCGATGAAAATGCAGTGGTGATAGGATGGCAAGCGGCGGCTTTTTGGTATAGAGACGGAGTGCGCCATGCCGTAAGGCAGTTCAAATTCCACGGTCGCACCGATGCCGCCGAGTTTTTTGCCCCGCTCATGTTAAAGGCGATTTTGCGCACATACCCCGATTTTTCGGTCGATATTGTGGTGCCCGTCCCCATGGGGGCACAGCGTCTCAAAGAGCGTGGCTACAATCAAGCCCAGCTGCTCTCACGTGAAATAAGCCGTCTGACCGCCCTGTCCCATGCTCCCGACCTGCTTGTGCGTCGGGGTAACTTGGTGCAACATGAGCTGTCGGCACGGCTTCGGAGGCTTGAGGCTGATGCATCATTCGGTCTAGCCGAGGGGTCGGCTGAGGCAGTGACAGGAAAGCGTGTGCTACTAGTGGATGACATCTGCACTACCGGCAGTACACTGCGAAGTTGTGCCCGTGCTATCTTGGAGGGCGGGGGTAAAGAGGTGTTTTGTGTGACAATTGGAGTGACACCTAATAGATAATAGCTGATAGAGAACAGAGGAGAAAGGGGGGTATAGTCTTTCACCTTTCACCCTTAGTCTTTAGCTTTATATTTGACTACGTCAAATATAAATTTCGGTGCCATAGTGCTCACTACACAGCCCACTGTCTAAAAATAGCCCAAAAAACGGTGTCATCTTGTTATATGTCTGCGTATCGGTCGGCTTTGGCAAATTCAGCACCATCTCTGTAAACGCAGGGGTCACTTTGCCCTGCATAACCTTGCCATATGTCCAATTATTATCTTTGCAGTTTCCATATTTCAGTGCAAGTTTCAGCTGTTCTTTTTCTTCATTCCAACAATGAATTTCAAATGTGGTTGCCCCTTGCAGATACTGGGCTATAAGTTCTTTCCACGCGCTGTTGTCGGCATATGTGTAGTCAAACGATATACACTCTTTACACCCCTCGCTTGATAGCATCATTTAACACCCCAAACTTTATATGTTTTTTTGATTGTTTATGGCGCAACCAACGCCACCATACCAAGCTCATAAGGATGGTCGATAAATACCACCTCTTTGCCCTTTGCAGCCTTAAACTGCAACATCTTTACAGTCATGAGGATATCCCCGCTGCCGCTTAGTATCATAAGTAGGCTGATAAAAAGCCCCAACAGCGAGTTGCCCATCGCCATAAATGCCACATACGGAATCACACCGAGTAGGATTGTGGGCATCATCCCACCGCATATATACGCCCATTTGCCAAGCACCTCATTACAGGTGCAGTAAGGGGTGAGCATGTGCCATATCACGCCAAAGGCGATGCTTTTCCAGCCGTTTTTGGCAAATACCGCCCAGGTAGCACCGTGTATAAACTCATGCGCCACCACAAGTATCATAAATATAGGCACAAAGGCTAACCCCTGCCACCCGCTGAATATGAACTGTATTTCGCCCTCGCCAAAGTGCAAAGTGGCATACACAATCACCGAAATGATGATAAACGGTATCCCCACCGCCAAGGGTATCACATTGGCCTTGATTATGCTCACTGTGAGCGTGTGCGAGGTGTAGCCCTCGGCCTCCATCTCGGCCTTTTGTTGCTCAAAATACTCTCTTCTCTTTTGTTCTGCGGGGGATAGTTTCCGCTGTGGGTTTGCCATATGTTTTCCTCACTTGCCGTTTGAATTTTTTCGCATATTGAGATAACTTTCCAGTATTATGGTGGCGGCCAGCGCATCTACCACCGCCTTGCGCTTTTTGCCGCGGGTGTTCGTTTGGTTGAGATAATGGGTAGCCGTCACGGTGGTGGAACGCTCGTCCCACATGTTCACAGGCAGTCCGCATTCCTCACGAAGCTGGGCGGCAAACTCCTCGCATATCTCGGCACGTGCGCCCCGACTGCCGTCCATATTCAGCGGTAGTCCCACCACAATCTCCTGTGCGCACTCCTGCTTTGCAAGCTCACACACCTTTTGCACCACATTGGGGGTGTATGTCTCTTGCACCACGCAGAGTGGTGAGGCCATGAGCTCCAGAGCATCACACTTTGCAACTCCTGTTCTGGCGTCCCCAAAATCCACCGCCAAGATTATCATGCCCCACCCTCCTGACGTTCTTTGTCACGCTTTGCCCGCAGTTCATCCTTTATCAGCCAAAAATCCGATGTGATAAGCGATTTATCAACATGAGAAATATCGTTTTTCATGACAAGTCGTCCGCTGAAATCGGGCTCAAACTCTGCTCTTGACAGGCAGGTGTTATCCCCCCAGCCCATCTCCCCTATATGCTTTATATCAAGCCCCTGCGCTATGCTGTTAAACATCCTAAGCACCCCACCATGTGCCGCTATAAATACGGTTTGGTCGGGGTGATTTTTTACGATACAGCGCAGTGCCCGCTCTATATTCGCAAAGGCCTCGGGTGCGCCGAAGTCCATGCCGGGGCCGACAAATGCCCATGGCTCGTGATCCCACATATGCATATGCTCGGGGTATGTGTCGTGCAAATCGAGCATGTCCATCCCCTCAAGTGCACCGCACCCAAGCTCCATAAAGGATGAATATGGCACAATTTGCACATCGTGATACTGCCCTACCATCTTTGCGGTGTCCCACGCACGGGACAGCGGACTGCAATATATGGCGTCAAGCTTTATATCCTTCATGCGCTCGGCCAAAAGCCCGCACTGCTTTATGCCGTTTTCACTCAATGGATTATCGGTACACCCTTGGAACGTGAAATCTCGGTTGCCGGTCGATTCACCGTGCCGTGCCATGTAAATTGTTGTCATTTTTTATGCCTCCTGATTATATTGTATGTCGATTAAAAATCCGATAGCGACCACACCTCGGCCGACCTGCCCACACCCTGTCTGCATAGCACAATCCTTTGGGCATCGGGCGAAAAGGCCACGCTATTTATCTGTGTATCCTCGGTGGGTATTTGCTTTATCTCACCGGTTTGCAGGTGGTAATAATACAGCGAGTGGTGAACATCTGTCGGCGACAGTGCCCACAGCAATATATGCTCCCCCTCCATATCAGCCACTGTAACCGTAATAAATTCGGGCATCAGCTCGGCCATATCCACACTTTTTATTACTTTCCCCTGCCCAAAATCATAAACCACAAGCTCACCATCACTCATGGAGCTACCCTGCTCAATAATAAGCTTTTTGCCATCGCTCGTAAAATAATAATCCCCCACCTGCACATCTTCCCCCGATGGCCTATATATCACCTCATCGGTGCCGTCCATCCTCGATATGACAACACCATGAGTGGCATAGCCCTCACTCCACATATATGCGATATATTCACCATCGGGCGAGAACTTGGCGTAATGAAAAAGTTCCTCACTTGCGGGGTCGCCCTCTTTTATGACAGTCTCATTGCTCGGGTTTTTCATCTCGGATAAAATAAGTCTGTTATCCCTACTGTAAACAACTTTACCGTCAATAGAAATCGGCCTGTCGCTTATGCCTCCATCAAGCTCCATGTACTCACTCTCAAATATGTTTTTATCGGTGAGCACAACACCCTGCCCATCAAAAGAATATATATAATCCTCACCCACAGTGATGCCCATGGGCGACCCGCTACCCAATATAGGCGTGTCGGCATAAATTTTCCGGATACTGCCATTTTCGATATCCCACAAATCTACACTCAAGGAACTTATAAGGACAATTTCATTGTTTGATATCCACTCGGCCTCTTTATATATAGCCTCGCTTTGGATATAATCAGCATCGGTGTATGGACTGTCACTTTGACTGCTTTGGCTACCCTGCGAAGTCTCGGAGTACTGGGCACCCTGCTCTGTGTTTTGAGCACAGCCCGATAACACAAAAAATATAATCAGCAGAAATTTTATGTTTTTCATGCTTTTCACCCCCTATCATATGTAGATCGACATTCACAAGATGAGCAGTGCATTACAGTAGGCGGGGTTGGGGCGGAGGATTTCCCCTGCGCACTTTGCAGGGGGACACTGTGCCGCACTTTGGCGCAGTGTAGCACCCGCCGAGTGTGCGAGGCGATAAGATGCAAAGCCGGAGCCACACCCCCGCCGTAGAAGTGCGCTTTGGTGGCGCAGTTTGTGAAAAGACTCTCCCGCCTGCGCCCTTTGCGGGCGGGAGGGGTAAAGTTTTCGTCCACCTTTTACAAAAGGTGGCAGGGGTTCGGGGACAGCGTCCCCGAGGTTTTTTATGTTTTGGGGCTCACCACGCCTTTACAGTCCCCACAATCTCGCTCACATCATTTATCCCTTGCTCTTCCAGCCACTTTTCCATGCCCTCTATCACATGCACAGGTGTCATGGGGTCGGCAAATAGCGCCGCACCTATCTGCACGGCACAGGCACCTGCCATCATCATTTCGATAGCATCCTGCCAACGGGAAATGCCCCCCATTCCCACCACAGGGATATCCACCGCCGTGGCAACCTGCCACACCATACGCAGTGCTACGGGGAAGACCGCAGGCCCCGACAATCCCCCTATGTTATTGTGCAGTATGGGTCGGCTGGTCTGTATGTCTATGCGCATGGCCGTAATGGTGTTTATAAGTGATATGGCATCGGCCCCTGCCTCCTGCACCGCCCTCGCGATTTGTGCAATATCGGTCACATTTGGGGTGAGTTTAACCATAAGGGGTTTTGTAGTGTGCTTTTTGACGGCCGATACCACCTCGGCGGCCAGTCGCTCGTCGGTGCCAAACCCAATACCGCCCTCCTTGACATTTGGGCAAGAGATGTTGAGTTCTATCATGTCAACAGCACTGCCCTCGAGCGCCTTGGCGGTCTCGCAGTAGTCCTCGACAGTACTGCCCGCCAAATTGAATATGAGGGCGGTGTCGGCATTTTCAAGGCGAGGCAGTTCTTCCCGCAAAAACACCTCTACCCCCGGGTTTTGCAGTCCCACACTATTTAGCATTCCCGCAGGGGTCTCGGCTATGCGGTGGGGCGGATTGCCCTCCCGCCTGTGTAGGGTCGTCCCCTTGAGGGATATCCCGCCCAATACCGACATCGGGTAAAAATCGGTCAGTTCCTTGCCAAATCCACAACACCCCGAGGCCGTGATGATGGGATTTTTAAGCTCTACACCGGCTACATTCACCTTCATATTTACCATCACCACACCACCTCCTCGGCTGAAAATACAGGACCGTCCTTACATACATGTCCAAAATGAGTTTCACCGTCGGCACCCTTAGTCTTGCAGGCGCATCCAAGGCATGCACCAAATCCGCAGGCCATATGCTCTTCGAGTGACACCTCGCATGGAATACCCCGCATTTTAGCAAGCTGGGCCACCGCCTTTAGCATGGGGCGGGGGCCACAGGCATAAATCATGGCGGGAGTGTTGCTATCCAGCCATACATCGAGTTGCTCGGTCACAAGGCCGTGATGACCGGCCGTGCCGTCGTCGGTGCAAAGGTGGTACGACGCCCCTACACCCTCAATTTCCTCTCGCAGTATGGCGGCAGTGGCGGTTCGAAATCCCGCAAACACCGCCGCCTTTGCCCCATAGTGGGAGGCGATGGCACACATTGGTGGCAGGCCTATCCCGCCTCCCACCAGTGCCACAGGGAGGTCGGTATCGGGTAAGCTGAACCCTTTGCCCAACGGACCTATGATATCCATTGTATCCTCACTACCAAGTTTAGAGAGAACGGCGGTACCCTCCCCCCGCACCTCCAAAACAAGCACCAATGTGCCGGCCTTTGGATTTATATCACAAATTGAAATGGGGCGACGCAGGAAAAACCCTGTAGCTGTCACCTGCACAAACTGTCCTGCGATAGCCATGGTAGCAAGTTCGGGGCAGTGTAGCAGGTACTTAAATACCCCCTGTGCCAATTTTCTTCTCCCCACAATCGTAGCGGTATGCATTTTCACAAAAAAACCTCCCATAGTGTCACATTGCTACATATAAGTTTATATTAAAACGGTGGAGTATGCAAGGTCTCACTGCCCATAACTGAGTCATCCCTGCATTTCTTTTGCGCAACACTGCAATATTGTGATTTTTTATGATTTTTTATGTTGCATTTTGCAAATTTATGTGTTATGCTAAGTTCAAGGAACTAAAATATATGTTTTAGTTTATACATTTTGAAAGGCGGTAATGTTATGAATTGGATGAATGAACTGTTTGGAGTAGAGAAACCCATTATTGCAATGTGTCATTTGCAACCCCTGCCCGGAGACCCATACTATGACCACGAAAAAGGTATGGATTATGTTGTGGAGTGCGCACGCAAGGACCTTCAAGCCCTACAAAACGGTGGTGTGGACGGCATCATGTTCTCCAACGAGTTTTCACTACCTTATCTTACAACTGTAAAGCCTGTCACTGTGGCAGCTATGGCCAGAATCATCGGCGAGCTGATGCATGAGATCACAGTGCCCCATGGTGTGAACTGTCTGTGGGACCCCATAGCTTCGATCGATTTAGCAGTTGCCGTGAATGGCAAATTCATTCGTGAAATTATCACGGGTGTTTATGCCTCTGACTTTGGGCTGTGGAATACAAATGTGGGCGAAACCATCCGCCATAAGATGGCAGTGGGGGCAAAGGACCTAAAACTGCTCTTTAATATCGTGCCCGAGGCCGCCAAATATTTAGCCGATAGAGATATCGCTGAAATTGCACGCTCCACCGAGTTTAACAATAAGCCCGATGCCCTGTGCGTCTCGGGACTTACCGCCGGCAGTGCCACCGATACCCAGGTGCTCTCCAAGGTGAAAAAGTCGGTCAAACACACCCCCGTTCTGTGCAACACCGGCTGCAATGTAAGCAATATCACCACCCAGCTTGCCGCCTCGGACGGCGCTGTTTGTGCTACCACCTTCAAATATGATGGTATTTTTGAAAATGCCGTCGATCAAAAGAGGGTTGAGGAGTTTATGAAGGTTGTAAAGGATTACAGAAAAACACTCTAATAATTGTTATTTACGCGGTGGTGCCGATATCGTTTGAGGTATCGGCACCACAAATTATAAAGGAGTTCTCTCACATGCTATCTGTAGAAAGATTAAATCGTATAGTTGATTTGGTCAATAAAAATGGGGTTGTCACCATTGATTTTTTGATCGGTGAACTGGGTGTCTCGGACGCTACCGTTCGCCGAGATATTTTGAGTCTTGATGCGACCGGAGCTATTAAAAAAACCAGGGGTGGCGCCGTATCTGTTGGAACCGGTCGCTCAATCGAACCCACCTTAAATGCCAAGAAATTTCTGCACTCCAATGAAAAACAGCGCATTGCAACCGCTGCACTCAAGTATATAAATAGGGGCGAAAAAGTTTACCTCGATTCGGGCACGACTGTCTTAGAGCTTGCAAAATTGTGCAAGGATTTCTCCGACCTCACGGTTGTGACAAATGATTTTATAATCGCCAATGAGTTAAATGCCAATAAAAACATAGACACACTGTTTGTTGGTGGCATGGTTCGGCGGGATTTCTACTCGACATATGGCCTGTTTGCCGAACAAATGTTGTCCGACATATCGGTCACTAAGACATTTTTATCGGTAGATGCGGTGGATGTCCGACAGGGCATAATGAGCTATGCCATGGATGATGTATCGGTGAAAAAATTGAGTATCAAAATCGCCAAAGAAACATTTTTACTGTGTGATCACTCAAAATTCGACTCCCGAGCGCTCATAAACATATCCCGCCTTGAAAATATTCATACGATTATTGTAGGCAAAGAGCTCTCCGAAAATATTGTGCAGGAGCTTAGGCATAGTGGGGTTCGGGTGGAGCTTGTTTAAATGGAGAAAATATTAGGCATAA
>CAYJGR010000030.1:0-9191 GCA_964370005.1 uncultured Oscillospiraceae bacterium | reverse complement strand
ATACTCGAATTGTTTAGATATACCGCACAGGGTAGCGAGGTGACCCCCAGCCTTTTGGCCAACCCATCCGACTTGTAGGTGTCGATCGGAGTGACCTTTATGCCCCCGTTCTCCCGCTCAAACTCCTCAAATAGAGACAAGCTTTCACGAGAGGCAGCATCAGCTGCGTTGTATACATAAACCAAGGAAGGTTTTCCATGGTTGAGCAGTTGCTCCTCATATACCTCCGACTCAGCTATGTACTTCTCGGCACTGTAACCGGCAATCGCACCATCGCCCACAGCTGTGGCAACCTGCTTTAAGAACTTGTCTCTCACATCGCCTGCACCGAATACACCCTGTACATTTGTTTCCATCTTCTCGTTTGTGATAAGCTGTCCGCCACGATCCATATCGAGTATACCCTTGAATATTTCGGTATTGGGGATGTAGCCGATAAACAAGAAACAGCTGTCAACCTTTACGGGGATTTTTTCGTTGGTTTTGAGGTTTTTAAGCACAACTGTATCCAGATGTTCATCGCCCTCAAAGCTGTCCACAACGGTGTTCCAGATGTACTCCATCTTGGGATTGGCCAGTGCCTGTGCCTTTGCGATTTCGTTGCAGTCCATCTTGCCGGTGTCGTGCATAACCGATACAATGACTTTTTTTGCAAACTTTGTCAGGAACATGCCCTCTTCGATAGCTGCATCACCACTGCCGATGACCATAACCGTTTTGTCGGTGTTGGCGGCAGCGTCACAGGTGGCACAGAAGGATATTCCCTTATCATACAGGTACTTATCTTCGTTGGTAGCACCCGTTAGGCGAGGTTTTCCTCCGCTTGCAACGATGACAACCTTGGCCTCGTAGGTCGTTCTAAATGTCTCAACCTTTTTGACCTCGCCTGTCAAATCGACCGATTTAACGTCGGTAAGCTTAAACTTAACGTCAAATCTTTTGGCCTGTTTTTGGAAGGCATTCATAAGGTCTATGCCGGTGGAACCCTCGGGAAAACCCGGATAATTCTCGATCTCGGCGGTGTAAGTGGCCAAACCGCCCACGAGAGATTTTTCAATCAGTAGGGTTTTGAGCTTGGCACGGCCGCAATAAATACCCGCTGTCATACCGGCCGCACCGCCACCGATAATCACCACATCATACTGCTCTACTTTTTTTTCCATCTGTTATCCTTTCGGTTCACTTACATAAAATATTTTGCAAGCAACTTGCTTCCGAAATAGGCCCCTACCAACAAAAATGCGGCAAAAACCCATCCCGAGAGCGAAAATGCCGATATAGCGGAGAAGAATGCACCGATGTTACAACCCATTGCAAGCCTTGCGCCGTAACCCATAAGCAGTCCGCCCAGTACCGCCGCTACCACCTGTCTTATTGACTTGATTTTCTTAAATTTGAACTGCGAAGCCAATAGTGTGGAGAGTAGCGCACCGAAAACGATTCCCATATTTCTTACCGAACCGCCATCTTCAAAAAAGCTTTTCGCAAGCGTATTTTGTGAGCTTTCAGAGGCAAAGTATGCCCATGTGCTCACATCACCGCCCACCAGCTCATACACCCATGCACCCCATACTGCAAATGTACTGGTGACGCCCCAGGCGCCGCCCAATGATGCGATGTGTGCAATTTGGAAAGCTGCAAGCAGTACAGCACCCGCCACATATGTAAGAGGTTCCGATGCAAGCTTTTTGTATATCGGATTTTTGCCAAGATTTATAAAAAACTCTTTCAAAGCAAACCCTCCATTTTACTTAGTTTTCTCTATAACAATTTCCCATTCGCCGTCGTCAACTTCTTCGATTTCAACGTTATGACCCTGCTTACGTGCCCACTCGGGAACGTTTTTCATAGCACAGCTGTGGTCAATGGCAATGATAAGCATATCGCCTACTGCAAGTTCTTCCAACTTCTTCTCGGTTTTCATCAGAGGTACCGGACAAGCCTCGCCCATGCAATCTAAAGTAAATTCTGCCATAATAATTATCTCCTTTTAATATGTATTATTTTTATTTATTCTGCGCTTCCCATTTTCTTGACTTGCCATTTGACTGCGGCGATGTACAGTAGGATTATTATGCCTGCCTGTACCACCACTGCACCGAACCAACCAAATACATCAGGTAAGAATATTTTTGGTGCATTTTCGTTAAGTGCGCTCCAAAATGCGCCCATGTCGTGTGCGCCCCACAAAGAGCCGGCTACAAAAAATACAAGCGATAACATCTGCATTGTAAATCCTTCACCCACACGCATTACAGTACCCGAGGCACATCCACCTGCAATTACCATGCCCACACCGAACATCACCGCACCTACCATGAGGGGCACGCCAATTGGTGAAACACTTTGCATGGTGATACTTTCTCCGCCGGATAACTCCACCCCGAGCTTTATGGCCAAGAATCCGACACTCCCGAGCGCCAACGCTACCAATACCGCTCTTGTCACCGATGTGCTACCGGTTATACAAGGATCACGAAATGCCGCCGTGAAGCAAAAACGTGAACGCTGTAAAATATAGCCGAAAGCAATACCGAAAGCCCAATATATCGGAAGTTTTTCGCTGCTTCCCGATAGAAAATACCCAAATGCTATAATCGCCGCAAGCAAAACAATCGCATAAGGTATCTGGCTTTTCTTGGGTTTTCGGGGTGTTCGAGTGCGTCTGAGCGTTGTGGTCTGCTCTGTTTGATTGATCTCTGAAATAATAATCTCCTCCTTTACCTAAACTTTGTTAATATAATATCATACTTATGAGCAATGTGGTAACATGAATATTTTATGGGGTATAAGAAAAACTTATGACATTTTATCTTATTTGTGTTATACTCTTACAAGGCTCAAAAATTGTATTATTGGGGGTGCTGTAATGAACATAGAGCATGTGATATCTTTTATTGAAACTATCAAGCTCGGTAGCATATCGGCAGCGGCGGCCCGATGCAACCTAAGCCAATCGGCTTTAAGTCAGCAGATAAAATCTCTCGAAAAAAGTTTCAACGCCAAGCTACTTGTGAGAAGCCACAATGGCATTGTGCCCACATCGGCCGGCACCATCGCATTTAAACACTTTAGCTCAATACTCGACTCATATAACAGCATGATTTCTGAAATTGACTCCATGAACACTTCTTGCGAGACGGTAAAAATCCTCTCGACAGCCTTTGCTTGCGCCTATGCCCTACCCTGCACTTTTTATCATTTTAAAAACAAATATTCCGGCTACAGCCTCGAAATTGAAACAGCCACAAGTAATGTTATCGAAGAAAAAATCACCAATGGTAATGGGGATTTAGGGATTGTGATAGGCCAGCCAAAAGATAAAAGATTGCACGCAGAAAAAGTGTTTACCGATGAATTTTTCCTCGTATGCAGTCAGTCATTTGACATCCCAAAATCCATCACAAAGGAGGATATCTACAAATACCCCTTTGTAATGCTGACAAACAACCACCGTACCCAGCAGATTTTAGCCAAACAATTATCCGTGAGTGACATAGACTGCAATCGACTGAATATGCTCTACAGTGTAGATACAGCCGAGTCCATGAAACTATCGGTCATAAATGGATTCGGGGTCGCCTTTCTGCCCTATATGGCCATAAAAAAAGAGCTGTATCATAAACAGCTCCGCTTGGTAACATGCAGTGATTTGAAGTTGGAGGGCGATTATTACGCCATAAAACAACGTGAAAATACAGGCCTTTGTCTTGGAAAAGATAAAGTCGTCCAATACATCGAAAAAATACTCAGCCACACTATTTGCTGATAATGATCTCCCACACACCATTCATCACTTCGGTAGAATCGTATGTAAAGTGGTGCTTTTTGCAAAAATCCGCCACCGAGGTCAATGTGCAACTGTGGTCTGTTACGAGCATATATTTTTGGCCGTTTTGAATTTGTTTGAGGTTTACTTGAAGCTTCATGATGGGTATAGGGCAAATATCCCCTAAACAGTCCAGTGTTTGTATGTTTTCGCTACGGTCATTGTCAAACATCTTCTCCACCCCACGTTATCAAAATTCGTCATGCAAGCCAATATCATACATCCATTATAACAATTGTGAGGGGACGGCGCAAGTAATTTGCACCGCCCCCTTACGTGTTTGGGCGATCAGATACTTTGTCTAACCGCCTTCATTCTCGGCTCCGGCCTTCGGTAAAGCCCCAATAACTCGGCCGTAGCGCAGTAAGTGTCGGCCATATTCACAATAAGCGACTCTATATAACTCGGCGGCGCCCAAGGGGTGATCGGCCACATGTGTGACTGTATTATATCACGCTCTTTATGACTGAGCGAAAAAAGTAAATTTGCATGGTCAAGTGCAATATCGTTGTGGATGAAAAACATCACAATGGGACTGGGTGGCTGCTTGACAAGTCGGCGTATCTCAAAGTCGTGAAGTAGCCCGCCTCTGGCCGCCGACCTTGCATCCAAATTTAGTTTTTTACACAGTCTATATGAGGTGTAGGCTACGTATATGCTGTGCTCATACCTGTTTGCATCGGGGCTGTGCTGGGAGATATCCCCCAGCCCTTGCACCTCTTTTGTCGCCACTAAATCCTCTATCGCCTCCCAAAACCCCTCGTCACTTGCCTGCTTTTCACTCACAAATACCCACCGCAGTTGCACCTGATAACTCACCGTGGCAAGACATAAATCTATCACCGGCTTTATCACCGTTTGCAGTGCCCCCAAATAAATATTCATGAGGTTAACAAGGGTGGTGGATAGGATAATTTGCATTATCCACAAGGTGTAATACTTGACATAGGCAAAATTTGAGGTGGTGGCCTTGCTTGCAAATGTGCCCCTGTTTAACCTAAAATCCACAAGTGAGGATATAATTCTGGCCGTGACCGCAGATATCGTCGTGGCCATCGTCGCCACCAAAAAAGACTCTGTAAAGTAAAAAAGCAGTGTAAAAATCGTTATGTCCACCATGACCGACAGCATAGAGTTGCGCACATATTCTATAAGGCCACGAAACATCTGAAAATACACCCGCCCGCCGTCCCGCACTGTACGAAAATGACTGCCGTCATTGTCGTTAAAATATAGCGTTTCTATAGTGATTGTCTCAATATCAAGCCCCACTTTTTTGCTGTGAATAAGCATATTAAGCTCATACTCATACCGCTCCCCCGACAATCCGAGCATCCAGTCAAAATACCTCCTTGACACCGCCCGCAGTCCCGTCTGGGTGTCATCAAGGTTTATGCCATACAGTAGTTTTATGGTGGCGGCCGATATCCTGTTGCCCACCAAACTGCGCCGCGGGGTGTTCTCGTCAAACTCTCGCACCCCCAACACAAGCTTACCCGGACAAGCTTTGAGTTTGTCGGCCATGCGCATCACATCTGCCACGCTGTGCTGACCGTCGGCATCGGCCGTCACAACCCCCTCTATGTGGGGCATGTTGTCCCGAATGTGGGCTATAGCTGTCTTTAGCGCCGCCCCCTTGCCCCTGTTTTGTGGGTGGGTCAGCAGGGTACAACCCTGTTTTTGAGCAAGCCCTGCAAATATATGAGCCGATGTTTCGCTGCTACCATCGTCCACCACCACTACCTCGGCAAAACGTTTAGATAATATTTTATCCACATAGTCAAGTAATCCCTTGTCCGGCTCTAAGGCCGGTATAATTATTGCAATTTTCATTTTTATGACCATTCCTTTCTGCTAAAGGCATAAAACAACCATGAAAATGGGCATAAATACGCCATGTTTTTCGGTTGTCACGAAGTGACGAGAAAAGCTGCTTCTAAAAATGAAGTTTGAATTTTTTTCAAACTTTTAATCCTCATTTTCAGAAAATAATAACGGGGGCGGGTACAGCGTACCCACGGTGGGGATTTTTTGGGTAGGTGGTGGGGTTAGCGGGTGTGTACTGATGCCCGTGGGCGTCGCTTTGTCCTCGGGCTCATGTACGTGCACGGTAACCCCGCCGCATACACGGAAAATCCTCGTCGCAGGCACAACCTTGTGCCTTATGGTCTTGACCTTTCTATCTTCTGTCCACTGGTCTCTATCCTCTAATACCCATTGACCTTAATACAAATCCATCGCAAAGCGATACAATAATTACTCACTACTAATTACTAATTGCCCTTAAAAAGCCCTTAATTGCCCCTAAAAACCGCCTCAGCCTTAAACAAATCCCCATCCACTGTGATATTCAGTTCTGCCCCCTGCACCCTTGCAAGGCTTTGGGCTATCGATAGGCCGAGACCATTGCCCTCGCTATTTCGTGCTCCATCCCCTCTTACAAACCGCTCCATCAGCTCGTCGGCTGTGATATTCAGTTGCTCTTTTGAGGTGTTTTTCAGGGTGATACGGCAGACATCATCGATTTTTGTCACATCGAGGTAGACCCTCGTGCCCTCAAGGGCATATTTTTGCACGTTGTCCAGCAGGTTATCAAACACCCTTTGCAAATGACGGCTATCGGCCATTACTTGGCAGGGTTCATCTGGTGTATGCAGTACGAGTTCCAAACCTTTTGCCTGCAATTTATCCTGATATTCCCCCTGTATCTGGCCGGCCAATACCACAAGGTCGGTGGAAGATAGGTTCACTTCAACACTCCCGCTCGACAGTCGTGAGGCCTCAACCAAATCCTCCAGAAGATGTTTAAGTTTTTGGGATTGGCGGTCGAGAATTTCGCAGTATTCCCCCACTTTTGGATTGTCGCACTCCTCTTTAGAGAGCAAATCGACATAGTTTATTATAGAGGTTAGCGGGGTTTTTATGTCGTGAGAGACATTTGTTATGAGCTGAGTTTTCATGCGTTCGCTTTTCATGCGCTGTTCGGTGGCAAAATTGATGCTGTTGCCGAGGCCTCCAAGGATTTCCCCGAGCTGGGCAAAATCAAACCGCATGTTGCTTGTGTCGATTTTATGCCCAAAGTTACCCCCTGCAATAGCCTTTGCTTGGCGGGTGAGCTGTCCCATCCATACCGCTATGAGTATGAGTAGCCCCCCGAGCACCGCCAAGCACAACAGCCCCATAATCAGCATGTTGTCGCCCTCATAGTAGCCATTCACTGCAAAAACCATAAGCATCAGCACCGAAAGCCCTATAACAAGCGCTGTACACCTCACCGCAAGCGGGGTTTTCATCGACTCACTTTTCAGGGTGTTCCAAACAAAACCCATCCTATCTCTAAAAAAATTTATCACCCTGTATATGATGGTATTTTTCCACCAACCGCCCGCCTTAATGCGCACCAAAATGCTTATAAAGCTTGTTGTGCCGAGTATAAAGAGTATCACGATGGCTATGAGCGATTCTATACCACCCCACGGAGCAACCGAAAGTGCAATAGCAACACCAATCAGCGGTATTTCAAGGGGTAGTTTGTCAAAGGAACTCAGATGCACCCCCTCGACTCCGTATTTTCTCCCCACAGACGCAAGACAAAGCACTAAGCACACGATGGCCAAAACCCCACTTGCCACCGCTACAGGCGTACCAAAAGCACCGTAGGTGTACGCAATACTTGCCATGGTCAAGGAATCGGTATAATAGTAATCGTACACAATATTCTCGGTGTAGTAGAGGTCAACCGTCACCTCGCCGTACTGTGCATCACTTTCGAGCACGCTGAGTAGGCCGTCGTCGACCACCACAAACTGCTCACCATTTACGCCACGCAGTTTTTGACCGGCCAAATAATATATGCCATCCTCTGTTTTGTAGTAGGTGATCTCGTCAGACAACTGCTGACCCACGAGCATATCCAAATCATCGGGATGTATTATAGCGCTGTCAAACTCGATAGTTGTGCCGACGGGGTAGGCATCGAGGAACATACTTCTTGTGTAGCTGTGTTGTTCGAGATATTCCTGATCGCTGTAGGTACCGCCCATGTTTTGGCCATCGACCGTGATGGTGAAGTAGGCGCCGATATTTTCCACGGGGTTATAGAGCATGGCTTGTTGGACATTTCCGCCCGACTGTTCAAAGTTACCCAGTACGCTGTTTGCATCATTGTGTATCACATCAGTTTTTCTCTGCGCTAAAAACTCCTCTTTGTAATGACTGAAGTTCTCGTAGTTTTGCATACCGCTTGTATAAAATTCCGCAGCAAAAACCCCTGCTGTAATTGACAGTATTGTAAAGACAAAAAACAGCACCAAACTAAGCACCTTTACAGGGGTGCGATAAATAAACTTATTCATTTTATGACCATTCCTTTCTGCTAAAGGCATAAAACAACCATAAAAATGGTCATAATGTGCCATGTTTTTCGGTTGTCACGAAGTTGACGAGAAAAACGGCTTCTAAAAGAGGTTAGTTTGAAATTTATTTTCAAACTATGATCCTCCTAATTTCTCATGGTTGTCGTTTCGAGTTTATAGCCCTGCCCCCACACTACTTTTATATAACGTGGTTCACCGGGGTTTATTTCTATTTTCTCACGCAGATGGCGTATATGCACCGCCACGGTGTTTTGCACCCCAACGGGACTGCCATCCCATATCGCCGCATAAATCTCCCCCGGCGCAAACACCCTGCCCGGATTTTGCATAAACAACAGCAGTAAATCAAACTCGGTGGGGGTAAGTCGCACCTCCTCGCCGTCTACGCTCACGGTCTTGGCGGCGTTATCAAGCACTATGCCGCCTCTTTGCAGCACCTCGGGAGAAGCAACCACCGCCCCGAGTTGTGTATACCGTCGCAGTTGACTTTTGACCCTCGCCATGAGCTCCACCGGATTAAACGGCTTTGTCACATAGTCATCCGCCCCGCTGTTAAGCCCCATAATCTTGTCGGTGTCCTCGCTTTTGGCTGTGAGCAGTATGACGGGGATGTTGCTTATTTTGCGGATTTCCTCCATGGCCGTGATACCGTCCATCTCGGGCATCATCACATCAAGCAGTGCCAGTTGTATGTCCTGTCCACCCACGGCTTCTACCGCTTCTCTGCCGTTATAGGCCTTGAACACCTTGTACTCTCCAACCCCCAGATAAATCTCCAGCGCATTTACAATGTCCTTATCATCGTCACAAATCAAAATATTGTACACAATATGTCCCCCCTCTATGTGCATATTGTCGCATATTTTTTATTAAAATAAAAGCAGGTAAATTATTAAGGTTTTATTAATAATCCGCAGGATTATTAATTCGTGCATCTGCGATAGCAGGCACATCTAAATAATAAAAAGCCATGCAGATGCACTTTT
>CAYJGR010000029.1:0-25081 GCA_964370005.1 uncultured Oscillospiraceae bacterium | reverse complement strand
GGTGACCCCCTTGAAATATACACCGATAACG
This sequence comes from uncultured Oscillospiraceae bacterium, assembly GCA_964370005.1. Lineage (GTDB taxonomy): Bacteria > Bacillota > Clostridia > Oscillospirales > Ruminococcaceae > Heteroruminococcus. The sequence continues at coordinate 25,050 of CAYJGR010000029.1, read as the reverse complement.
ACGGCGAAGTTATATTCAAAAAATATTCCCCAATAGGGGAGCTGGGTTCTTTTGCCACACAGTACGCCGATGTACTGACCAAGACCAGCAGTTTTCCGGTGGTGATATGTGACCGTGATCATGTGATTGCGGTGGCGGGCATGTCCAAAAAAGAGATGATGGAACGGCGGGTGTCCACCTCACTTGAGGAGTATATGGAAAATCGTCAAAACTATGTGCGTTCGATGGACACCACGAGGTTACAACCTGTGGAGGGTGTTGATCACTGTGCATTGGTGCAGTACCCGATATTGGCGGCGGGGGATGTATGTGGCAGTGTGGTTATGATGCAGGGCGAAGAAAACGTGTTGGCAGGTGATACTGAGATTAAACTTGCCCAAACCGCAGCGGCATTTCTCGGCCGTCAAATGGAGGAATAAAATAGCCAAATATTTGCAATAAGTTGTGTCAAAATGCTTGCAATAAGCTATGTTATGTGGTAATATGTAACAGGAATAGGGTGTAAAAGGAAGAGTGGGAGGTTTTCCCGCTCTTTCCTGTATGTAAGGGCTGTTTTTGGATTTGGGCGACGATGTGTCGCAAATTTTAGATAGAGGAGTAAAGTATGGCAGGTGGTAAGAAACAGAGCACCGCTTCGGTGTGTGAGGAGTTGGCTCGTCCTTTGCTGGAGGAGTTGGGGCTAAGCCTTTGGGATGTGCGCTATGAAAAAGAGGGTAGCATGTGGTTTTTGCGTTACTTCATAGACAAGGCGGGCGGTGTTAACATAGAGGACTGCGAAAAGTTTTCCCGAGCGGTCGAAGCAATTCTTGATAAGGCCGACCCTGTCGATGGAAGTTACACCCTTGAGGTTTCATCGCCGGGTATTGAGCGGGAACTTTCCCGCACATGGCATTTCGAGGCGGTACTGGGCAAGGAGATATATGTAAAACTAATCCGCCCTGTCGAGGGTGAACGTGAATTTTACGGCAAACTTTGCGATGTGCAGGGTGATACACTAACCATGATGCTACAAGAAGATATACAAATGCAGCTTAGTAAAGCCGAGGCGGCTGTGATACGGCTGTGTGACGATTTTGATAACGGAGGACATGAGTGATGATCAATCAAGAGTTTTTTGAGGCACTGACAATGCTTGAAAAGGAAAAGGGAATACCGGCGCAATATCTGCTCGAAAAAATCCGCAACGCCATCGTGATTGCAGTAAAGCGAGACTTGGGCAGTGAGGATAACATCGTCGATATCGATCCCGATAACAAAACCTTTTATGTTGCTGTGCGCAAGGTGGTATGCGAGGAGATTGAAGACCCCATGGCTGAAATCACCCCCGATGATGCCAAAAAGTACAGCAAAAATGCAGGCCTTGGGGATATTGTCGAAATACCGCTTGAGACAAAAGAATTTGGACGCATTGCGGCACAGTCGGCAAAGCATGTTATACGTCAAGGTATACGTGAGGCCGAAAAAGGTCAGCTACTGGCCGAGTTCCAGTCCCGCCAGCATGACATTGTCACCGCAACGGTACTTCGCTATGACAGCGTAAAGGGTACGGCTACTCTTGAGATCGGTTCATCCGAGGCGGTACTACCTCGTGGTGAGCAGGTGCAGGGCGAGGAACTGCGAGACGGTATGCGCATAAAGGTGTATGTCGTCGATGTGATGAACGCCGAGAAAGGCCCCCGCCTAATGATTTCCAGAACCCATGCGGGACTTGTTAAGCGTTTGTTTGAGATGAATGTGCCCGAGATTTACGACGGCATTGTCGAGATAAAGGGTATCGCTCGAGAGGCCGGAAGTCGTACAAAACTTGCGGTATACAGCCGTGAGGAAGATGTAGATGCCGTGGGCGCCTGTATAGGCCCCAAGGGCGCGAGAGTGTCCTCGATTGTGGATGAACTGGGCGGCGAGAAAATCGACGTCATAAAGTACAGCGAAGATCCCACCGAGTACATTGCGGCGGCCTTGTCTCCCGCTGCGGTTATATCGGTCGAACAAACCGATGAGGCCCCCCAAAGCTGCAGGGTGACCGTGCCCGACCATCAATTGTCATTGGCTATAGGCAACCGAGGTCAAAATGCTCGTCTGGCTGCCCGCCTGACAGGGTTTAAGATTGATATTCGACCCGAGAGTGGATTTTTCGGCGAAGATGAACAGTCGCAAGTCGAGGCCACGATCGAGGAATCTGAGGACTGAGGCGTTTGCAGATAAAGATCATTTAGGAGGAAGTACATGCAGAACAAGAAAATTCCCGTGAGGATGTGCACAGGATGTAAAGAACATCTACCAAAGCGGGATTTGGTGCGGGTGGTGCGAACCCCCGAGGGCGAGGTGGTACTTGATACCGGCGGTAAGCGTTCGGGTCGCGGTGCATATGTGTGCAAACAGCTCACCTGCCTACAAAAAGCGAGAAAATCCCGTGCCATAGAGCGTGTGCTGACCTGTGCTATCCCCGAGGAGGTCTATGACCGAATGGAAAAGGAGATGGTGCAAAGTGAATGATAAATTCTTAGGACTGCTTTCGATATGTCGCAAGGGTGGGCGTTTGTGTATAGGTTTTGACCCCACCGTTGAGGCCATGAGGGCGGGCAAGGCGTTTGTGGTATTTACAAGTGCTGACCTTTCCCCAAAAACATATTCTGAACTTGAGTACGCAGTTTCTACATGTAATAAACCCCCATCGGTACAGCGGCTTTCCTTCGAGATGGACGACTGGTCGTTCGTGCTTGGAAAACGAGCCGGAATAGTAGGGGTGACCGATAAAGGGCTGGCCGAGGCTCTGTGCCGACAGACAAACATGGAGGAGAACAAGGTTTGAAAATAAATTTCAAACTTATTATATAGAAGCCGTTTTTCTCGTCTATCGGGACAACCGAAAAACATGGCATAAAATATGACCATTCTTTCGCGGTCTGTTTTGTGCCTTTCAAAGAAAGGAATGATCATATTTATGCTAAATAAATACAGAGTACACGAGGTAGCCAAGGATTTTAAGCTACCCAGCAAAGATGTTTTGCAACTGCTTGACAGTTACAAAGCTGACCCCAACCGCAAGCACATGACGGTGCTTGAGACGGCCGAGCTTGATTATATATTTGAGCACTACACCCAGTCAAATCAGGTGGAGAGCTTTGATGAATATTTTGCGCAGGCCGAGACGGCAAGGGCGCAGGCCAAGACCGAGGTGGCCAAGCAAGAAAAGCCGGCCGTGGAAAAGCAGACTGCACCGACAGCGCCTGCTGATGCCCAGGGCAAATCCGTCGACAGTCCCAAAGCACCTCCTGCAAAACAGCAGGGTGGTGGAGCAAAACCCGCCACAGGACAGCAAGGTGGCCAAAACCGTAAGCCGGCGCCGGGTGGACAACAAAAACAAGGTGGGCAACCTGCCCGCCCCGCACAACCCCAGGGGCAACCTGCCCGTTCCGCACAGCCCCAAGGGCAACCTGCCACACAACAGGCTGCACCCACAAACCAGCCCGCCATACAGCGCAGTCAAGGGCGTAGGGTTGATATGCGCACCACCGATGTAAACATCGATAAATATAACGAGCGTTACGAGAAGATTGCCCCCACAAACTTGGCGGCTAAGGATTCGGGTGGCCCTCGCAAGCAAAAACTTAATCAGCGCTCGGCCGCAAGACGTGGTGGCAGACCCATCATGTCAAGGAGGGAGCAAGAGGCCGAAAAAATGCGCCGTCTCGAGCTTGAGCGTCAGCGTCGCCAACGCCTCGAAATAGAAATTCCCGAGGAAATCGTTGTTGGCGAGTTGGCTTTACGCCTTAAGGTGCAGGCCGCCGAGATTATAAAGCGCCTTATGAAGGCGGGAGTCATGGCCTCGGTTACAGATACCATAGATTATGACACAGCGGCCATTGTGGCCATGGAGATAGGTGCAAAGGTCTCAAAAGAAGTCCTTATTACCATTGAGGACCGTCTGTTTGCCACCGAGGAGGAGCAGATTCAAGATACCCATGAGCGTCCCCCTGTTGTGGTGGTTATGGGTCACGTTGACCATGGCAAAACCTCCCTACTCGATGCCATTCGCAACGCCAATGTGGTTGATGGTGAGGCCGGCGGCATCACTCAGCACATAGGTGCCTATCAGGTCGAGTGCGGTGGCAAGCCCATCACCTTCCTTGATACCCCCGGACACGCCGCCTTTACCTCGATGAGAGCCAGAGGCGCACAGGTCACCGATATCGCTGTGCTCGTAGTAGCAGCCGACGACGGCATCATGCCCCAGACCGTGGAGGCCATAAACCATGCCAAGGCGGCGGGTGTTGCCACAATTGTTGCGATAAACAAGATGGATAAACCAGAGGCCAACCCCGAGAAGGTTAAGCAGGAACTGACCGAGCACGAACTGATACCCGAGGAGTGGGGTGGCGACATAATTTGTGTGCCGGTTTCTGCCAAGAGCCGCCAGGGTATAGATACTCTTCTTGAGATGATACTGCTGTCCGCCGAGGTGCAGGAGCTAAAGGCCAACCCCGACCGCATGGCCAAGGGCGCTGTCATCGAGGCACAGATGGATACAGGTCGAGGCCCCGTGGCTACAATACTCGTGCAAAACGGCACACTGCGCACAGGCGACTCGATCATCGCCGGCACATCGGTTGGTCGTGTACGTGTTATGCTTGATGATCACGGCAACAAGATAGATATTGCAGGCCCCTCCACACCGGTTGAGATCACAGGTCTTGCCGAGGTTCCGGCTGCGGGCGATATGTTTAACGTGGTGGACGACGAGCGTCTGGCAAGAGAGCTTGTAGATCAGCGTCGCCACGAGGCCAAGGAGGAGCAGTTTAAATCCTACCAGAAGGTTACACTTGACAATCTATTCACCCATATTGAAGAGGGCGAGCTAAAAGAGCTTCCCATCATTGTAAAGGCCGATGTGCAGGGTTCTGTCGAGGCTGTGCGCCAGTCGCTTGAGAAAATATCCAACCCCGAGGTGCGGGTGCGGGTAATTCATGGTGCAGTTGGTGCGGTCAACGAGTCGGATGTTATGCTTGCCGATGCCTCCAACGCCATCATCGTGGGCTTTAACGTTAGACCTGACCAGGTGGCCAAGGAAAATGCCGACCGTGACGGTGTGGAAATTCGCCTGTATCGCATAATTTACGATGCAATTGAGGATGTCACAAGCGCCATGAAGGGTATGTTGGCACCCAAGTTCCGTGATGTTGACCTCGGACGTGCCGAGGTGCGTAATGTCTATAAAATTTCCAACATCGGTACAATTGCCGGTTGTTATGTGCTTGATGGCAAGATCACCCGCACAGCTAATATCCGTGTGGTGCGTGATGGTATCATAATAGCTGATGACAAGCTTGCCAGCCTCAAGCGCTTTAAGGACGATGTCAAGGAAGTGGCCACCGGTTACGAGTGCGGCATGGGTCTTACAAAGTACGCAGATATAAAGGACGGCGATATATTTGAGGCATACATCATCGAGGAATATCGTGAGTGATATATCCCGCTAAAGGAGGCCGAAAACAGTGGCTACCCATAAATTACAGCGCAGTTCACAGGATATCCACCGTGAGCTCACCGATATTTTGCGCACAATGAAAGACCCTCGAGTGCAAAAAGCCATGCTCAGTGTGGTTCGGGTTGAGCTCACACGGGATTTGTCTCAATGCACGGTTTTTGTAAGCTCTATGAATGGAATAGAGAGTGCAAAGGAGGCCGTAAAAGGACTTACGAGCGGTGCGGGTTATGTGCGCAGGGAGATAAGTTTGCGCCTTGATATAAGGCGCAGTCCGGCCTTTGTGTTCATTGCCGATAACTCGATAGAACATGGTGCCGACATCGCCCGTAAGCTTTCGCAGATATTGCCCAAAGATCAAAAGGATGGTGGGGAGTAGGTTTTATCCCCAAAAGGAGAGTGACATATGAAAAAAACATTTGAGTGCAATGCCGTCACGGTATTACAGACGGCCGACCTCTTAAACGAGCAAAAGAATATCACAATACTCACCCATCATCGCCCCGACGGTGACACCATAGGTTCGGCTTTTGCCCTTATGTATGCACTGCAAAGTTTGGGCAAGACGGTGCGTGTGCGTTGTCCCGACACCATCACCTCTCGTTATCATCTGCTCAGTGATGGAGCATATGAGCCGTCGTTTACCCTTATGGAGGGGTATATCGTGGCGGTGGATGTGGGCTCGGCAAGTCAGCTTGGTCGCTTTGAAAAGAAGTACGGCGGCAAGGTGGATTTGTGTATTGACCACCACTATTCCAACACAAAATACGCACAAAACCTCCTACTCCAGCCCAAGTCGGCCTCCTGCTGTGAGGTTATCCTTGAGGTCATAGATGCACTGGGGGTCAAGTTGACTTCGCAGATCGCCAACGCACTTTACGGTGGGGTGTCGAGTGATACAGGTGGTTTTCGCTTTGGAAATACCACAGCGCAGACACATTTGGTGGCCGCCCGCCTTATTGAGGCCGGAGCACGTCACCCCGAGATAAACCGTGCCCTGCTTGAGAGCACAAGCCGTGACCGTATGGCGGTGGAGGTGCGTGCTAAATCCTCTATGGAATACTTTTTTGATGGCAAGTGTGCCGTGATGTATATTTTGCCCTCCATGGCCGAGGGGCTTTCAATCAATGATGGCGATCTCGAGGGTTTTGCCAACATGCCCCGCTGTGTCGAGGGGGTCGAGGTGGGGGTAACCATTCGCCACCAGCCCGATGACAACTGCCGCATATCGGTACGTAGCAGTCAAGTGGTCAACGCCTCGGAGGTCTGCAGTACATTTGGTGGGGGCGGGCATGTCAGAGCGGCAGGGTGCACCATACCCGGAAGTCCCACAGCTGCCCGTGATGTCATTTTGTCGGCCATAGCACCGTTTTTTGCAGGGGAAAAACCATGAGTCGTCCCGAGGCTAAGTTCCACGGCATACTTTGTATAGACAAGCCGACAGATTTTACTTCATTTGACGTGGTAGCAAAGCTGCGTGGGATGATAAAACAAAAGAGAATAGGCCACGGCGGCACCCTGGATCCTTTTGCCACCGGGGTGCTGCCGCTTTTTTTGGGGCGTGCCACCAGACTATGTGATATGGCACCGGTGCAGGATAAAACCTATGTGGTCACCTTGGCATTGGGGCTCACAACCGACACCCAAGACAGCACGGGACAGGTAATCGCACAGAGCAAAAGCGAGGTGACTCGAGAGCAGTTGGAGAGGGTTTTGACGCAGTTTTGCGGGGATATTTTGCAGTTACCCCCCATGTATTCGGCTGTGCAGATAGACGGCAAACGTCTGTATGACCTCGCCCGCAAGGGCATAGAAGTTGAGCGAGAGTCCCGCCCCATCACGGTACACAGCATAAGAATGCTATCCTTTGATACACAGCGCCAAGAGGCCGAGCTTGAAATTTCCTGCTCGGCCGGCACCTATATCCGAACCATATGCCACGATGTCGGTCAGGCGTTGGGGGTGGGGGGGATAGCAAAGACCCTGCGGCGCACCGAGGCGCTGGGTTTTACGCTGTCGCAGTGCCACACATTCGAGGGTATAGCACAGGCACTTGAGAGAGGTGAAGAGAGCTTTGCCGAGCTACTTCTCCCTATGGAGAGCCTGTTTTTGTCCTATCCCGCATTGCGCCTTGGCAGTGGGCAGGACAGAATGTTCAAAAACGGTGTAAAGCTCAATTTATCTCGCATAAATGGTCTGCCCAAAGCCTGCGACACGCCTATAAGGGTACAGGACAATGAGGGCAATTTTATGGGGCTTGCCAAAGCGAGCTTTGACGATGATTTGCTTGTAGCGTGGAAGATACTTGCATAGAAAAGCCATAACACAAAGCGGTAGGTATGGGGTGGGCGGAGCCCGCCACCCCAAAGGGGTGCGCCCTACCGCCGTAGGTGGGAGGTCGAGTGCCCGCCGAGCGTGCGAGGCGAAAAGGCACTGCGGGCGTAGCTCACCCCATGCCGTAGAAGTGCCTATCGTTAGCAGAATATGTGTAAACATTTCTCACCCCACGCATTTTTGCGAGGGGTGAGGGTAAAGTTTTCGTCCACCTTTTTCTAAAAGGTGGCAGGGGTTCGGGGACGGAGTCCCCGAGGTCCGGGGTAATGGTCCCGAGGTCTGGGGCAGTGTCTGTGATGTTTTTGGGAGGTGTGGATAACGGACAAGTCAAAACTGACCGCATTGCGGCAAAAAGCTTCAAATCTCCCCACACAGCCCGGGGTGTATATAATGCGCAGTCGTGGCGGCGGCATACTCTATGTGGGCAAAGCCAAGGTACTGCGCAGCCGTGTGTCAAGCTACTTTCGCTCGATAGAAAAGCATCACCCAAAGGTGCTTAAAATGGTCGAGCTGGTGGCTGATTTTGACTTTATCGTCACCACAAGCGAGTTTGAGGCGTTGGTGCTCGAATGCAGTCTCATAAAACAGCACACCCCAAAGTACAACATCCTTCTAAAGGATGACAAGGGTTACAGCTATATCCGTATACACCCGCAGAGATATGGGCGCATATCGGCCGCACTGCAAAAGGAGGAAGAGGGGGTATATCTCGGACCCTACACCTCATCATATGTTGTGGGTCAAACGGTAGACGAGGCCAACAAGGCTTTCCATCTGCCAACCTGTAATCGCCGTTTCCCCGAGGAACTCGGCAAAGCTCGCCCCTGTCTTAATTACCACATAAAACAGTGTATGGGTGTGTGCCGTGGCAATATAAGTGAGGATGAATATAACACAGTACTTGAAGAAGCGATAGATTTCATAAAAAAGGGTGGGGCAAGCTCTATAAAAGAACTCACCCTGCGCATGGAGCGTGCCGCCGACAACCTCGAATTTGAAAAGGCTGCCCGCTACCGTGACCGCATAAAAACCCTGTCCCGCATAACCGAGGAGCAACGTGTGGTGGCCATAGGACAGGACAGTTTGGATGTCATCGCCGCGGTACAACATGATGATGAATTGTGGGCGGGGATACTCAGCTTTCGTGAGGGCAGGTTGGTCGATAAGAAGGATATGCGCATAGGTGGTATAGAGGATTTAGCCGAGAGTCTATCGGGACTTTTGGGAAGTTACTACTATAAAAAGGGGGATATCCCCGCCAAGATTTACACCCACGCCCCCTGTGCCGATCCCGAGCTTATGATGGCATGGCTTGGTGAGCAGGCGGGGCATAAGGTTGAACTGAGCGTCCCACAGCGTGGCGAGGGGGTAAGGCTTGTCGAGCTTGCCCGCAACAATGCCGCCGAGACTGCAGCCCTCACCACAAAGCGCAGTGGAAGGGAGCTATCGGCACTCGACGAACTGGGAAGATTGTTGGGCCTGTCGGCACCGCCCACCTATATAGAGGCCTATGACATATCGAATATAGGCAGTGATACCATAGTGGGTGGCATGGTGGTGTTTGCAGACGGACGCCCCCTCAAGGAGGCCTACCGTAAATTTATAATAAAAGAAACAGTGGGCAAACCGGACGACTATGCCTCAATGTGCGAGATGTTGCGCCGACGGTTTGAGGAGTATAAGCAGGCCACAGAGCAGGGCAAAAGGGTGGGATTTGGTCGCCTGCCGGATTTGATACTCCTCGACGGAGGCAAAGGACATGTGGGGGTGGTGGCCTCACTACTGGAGGGCATTGACATAGATGTGCCTTTGTTTGGCATGGTAAAAGATGACCGCCACCGCACCCGTGCCATAGCAGCAGGGGGTGGGGAGTTATCTCTGACTGCACTGCGGGGGGCATTTTCTCTTGTGTCGGCCATACAGGAGGAGGTGCACCGCTACACCATATCGTTTTCCCGCAAACGTCATAAAAACAGCGCATTGGAATCACGACTGTCGGGGATTGCGGGCATCGGCCCCGCCAGGGCAAAGGCCTTACAACTGCGTTTTCGCTCAATAAAGGCAATGGAGGCGGCCACGATTGAGGAATTGGCCGACACCCCCAACATGACCGAGGCCGCGGCCAAAGCTGTATATGAATTTTTTCATAAAGAATAGTAAAATTTAGATGGCAAATCATTGACATTTTGCCATAAAATAAGGATAATAGTTTGTATAAGATATACCAAAGGAGGCATGACCATGCGCGTAATTACAGGCAGTGCAAGGGGTCGCAAGCTTGGGACACCGTCCGGCCTTGCAGTGCGGCCTACCACAGACCTTGTAAAAGAGGCAGTATTCAGCATAATTCAATTTGACATAGAGGCCGCCACGGTACTTGACTTGTACGCAGGATCGGGGCAGATGGGCATAGAGGCACTGAGCCGTGGGGCGAAGTCCTGTGTATTTGTCGATAGTGGGAGAGAATCGCAGGCTGTGATAAGGGACAATCTTGCCACTACCGAGCTTACCGATCGTGCCACCGTTGTGCCGATGGATAGCAAGGCATATCTTGGCATAACAGGTGAGAGTTTTGACATAGCATTACTTGACCCGCCCTACGACCAAGGGATGATCCCACAGGTTTTGCCCCTGCTTGCCCCAAAAATGAGCGACAGCGGCATAATATTATGTGAGCATCAAAAAGGGGAACAGTTGCCCACACAGGTGGGAGAGTTTGCGGTGCATAAAACCTACCGTTACGGTAAAACAATGGTGACGGTCTATCGACGACAAGACGATATTTAAGTGGCAAGGGGGAAAAGACATGAGCAGGGTTGCAATATGTCCCGGCAGTTTTGATCCGGTGACAAACGGACATCTTGATATAATAAGGCGTGCAAGCACCCTTTTTGACAAAATAATTGTGCTTGTGGTGGGTAATCCCGACAAAACCCCCGCCTTCACGCCGGCCGAGCGGGTTGAGATGATAAGACAAATAACCTCCGACCTGCCCAATGTGGATGCGGACAGCTACACGGGTCTGCTTATGGATTATGTGAGGGATACCTCGGCGACGGCGGTGGTTAAAGGACTGCGTGCGGTGTCGGATTTTGAATATGAGTTTCAGATGGCACTTACAAACAAGTCGCTACTGCCTTACGCCGAGACGGTATTTTTGACCACCAGTTCACAGAATATGTATCTCAGTTCAAGTCTTGTAAAACAGGTGGCACGATTCAATGGGGATATTTCAAAGTTTGTGCCCAAGGCGCTTCACAGTCGCATTGTGGAGAGATTAGCAGTTTCGCAGGAGGAAAAGGTATGAGCATAGAAGAAATTTTGGATATGATGGATGAAACACTTGACCGCGCATGGAGCCTGCCTATGACAGGCGGAAGATGTGTGCTTGACGTAGAAAAAGTGCGGGAGATGCTGGACGACATAAGGGTAAATCTCCCCGGAGAGATAAAGCAGGCCAGAGGCATTGTGGCCGACCGCAACAAGATTTTGGCCGAGGCAAAAGTTGAGGCCGAACAGCTTGTACGACGTGCCGAGGAGCGGGCGAGGGTGCTTGTATCCCAAGAGACTGTTCTGCGGGAGGCACAAAGCAAATCCACCGAGCTACTCAGCCAAACCCAAATGCGCACAAAGGAGATGCGAAAGGCGGCGCAGGACTACTCGGACAACCAACTGCGTGAGACCGAGGAGTCCATGGCACGATGCCTTGCCGACCTACGGGATACAAGGCAAAAGCTGCGTGCGGCGGGGAAGAACAAATAGTATCCAAGGGCAGTGTAGAGCGGGAGTGAGTCCCATGCCTACACTGCCCCTAACTATATTTTGCAGCATACAGGAAATAAATAGGCGGGAAGTATGCCGTATACATACAGCTCTAATGTATGCACTGTAATAAAATATCAAATTTGTTTATTTGTTTTTATTAGTTACAACATAAATTTCACTATTGAAAGAAATTCACGGGCAAAGGGTTTACAAGGCCATAGAAGTATGTTAATATTTTAACGAGTTTAATTGTTAATAAAATAACAATAGACTTCGAGGCGATGCAGAATGAAACCAATGAGGAATTGGCGGCATGAATTGCTGAGATTACAAGCCTTGATGTGATGGTGGAGCGGGCATTTGATGACGGTGCACGGGGGGGACTGCGTTACCCACTCATGAGCGAACTGCGTGAAATGCACCTTGCCGCCGATTATGGAGAGAATAAACCTCAGTGAGCAACATGAGTGAAAAATCCTCCCCGATGATATGGAGTGTGAGTGATGAATATTGCTATATGCATAGGCAGTTCTTGCCACCTAAAGGGTTCGCGCAAAATAGTGGAGAAACTGCAAGAACTAATAAAAACCGAGGGCATAGAGGATAAAGTTAGCCTTAGCGGAACCTTCTGTATGGGGGACTGCCAAAACGGGGTATGTGTCAAGGTTGACGAGCGGCGGTTTTCAGTTATACCCGATACAGTGACGGCATTTTTCGAGGCCGAAATAAAAAATAAGGTAGTTTAATATTATGGCAAAGTATCTTGAACTGCAAAAATTTAATTGCAAGAACTGCTATAAATGTATAAGAAATTGCCCGATCAAATCCATAAACTTTACCCAAAACAAGGTGAGTATTATTGAGGATGAGTGCATACTGTGTGGCCAGTGCTATGTGGTATGTCCACAGGGCGCAAAGGAAGTATTATCACAGCTGGATACCGTTCGGGGACTTATAGCCTCCGGCCGACCGGTTGTTGCCTCTGTTGCCCCGGCATTTATGGCTGATTTTGATGTGGATAGCATAGAGGTATTGGAAGTCGCCTTGAAGGCGCTTGGATTTTATTCAGCCGAGCAAACAGCAGTTGGGGCAACCGTTGTAAAAAACGAATATGAAAAAATGATGAGAGAAGAAAGTCAACAGGTCATTATTTCTTCTTGTTGCCCCAGTGTTAACCTTTTAATACAAAAGTATTACCCCGACTGCCTAAAGCATCTTGCACATGTGGCCACCCCCATGGTGACCCACTGCCGAAGCATTAAGGCTGAGATGCCCGATGCGGTTACGGTGTTTATTGGGCCATGTGTGGCAAAACTTGGGGAGGGGGACAGCAACAAAGATGCAGTGGATGCTGTTTTAACCTTTGAGCAGTTGGGACGATGGTTTGAGGATGAGGGCATAGTGCTAAAGCCAAGAGGTGAGCGCACACAATCGGGAAGAGCGGCGTTTTTCCCCACAAGCGGGGGCATTATAAAATCTTTTGCCGATGCGCACCCAAATTATGAATACATTGTGGTGGATGGAATACAAAGATGTATGCAAACTCTACAGGATATAAAAAGCGGTGTGACACGGAACTGTTTTATTGAGATGTCGGCCTGTGTGGGAGGTTGTGTGGGAGGCCCTGTGATGCGCCAAGGGCGCACAAGGGTGCTCAAAAGTTACAGCAGCATAGCCGATTACGCCGGCGAGCGGGATTTGCCCATCCAAAATCTACCCGAAGATATAATAGATGTTAGTTTTACCTATATAGGCACAGGGTCAAACAAAAAACCCGGTGAGGCCGAAATTGTGGCAGTGCTAAAAAGCATGGGCAAACAAAGCAGTCTAAATGAGCTTAACTGTGGCAGTTGTGGCTATGAAACCTGCCGTGAAAAGGCGGTGGCGGTGTATAACAAAAAAGCCGACATCAGCATGTGTCTACCATACCTAAAAGAGAAGGCCGAGAGCTTTTCCGACATAATAATAAACAACACCCCAAACGGCATAATGGTGCTAAACGAAGATATGATTGTCCAGCAGATCAACCGTTCGGCACTTTCCATACTTAATTTAGATAGGGCGCAGGATGTGGTGGGGGAGCCTGTTGTTAGAGTACTTGACCCAACAGATTTTATAACAGCCTTGGAAACCCGAAACAACCTGCCCGAAAAACGAAGCTATCTGGCCGAATACAATAAGTATGTGGACTATTCAGTGATATTTGATAGAAGTTATAACGTGTTAATTTTGATAATGAAGGATGTCACCGAGCAAGAACATTTAAAAGGGCGTCGGGAAAACGTAAAGGAAGAGGCTATCGAGACCACAAACAAGGTCATAGACAATCAAATGAAGATTGTGCAGGAAATCGCATTTTTACTGGGCGAAACTGCGGCCGAAACCAAAATAGCGCTGACCCGGCTTAAGGATTCGTTAAATGATTAATGAGCTTTGTATCGATACGGGTTTTGGTAGTATAAATAAATATGGCGAACAGCTGTGCGGCGACCATGTTCAGGTGTTAAACCATGAAAATGACACGGTTATTGTGTTGGCTGATGGTCTTGGCAGTGGGGTAAAGGCGAGTATACTTTCCACGCTCACCTCTAAGATAATTGCTACGATGCTCAGTGCCGGTATGAAGTTGGATGAATGTGTAAATACCGTGATGCAAACGCTACCCGTTTGTTCGGTGCGAGACATAGCCTACTCAACATTCACAGTGATTCATATTCAGGATAGCCACCGCGCCGACATAATACAGTATGACAATCCAAGTGTGGTGATGTTTCGAGGTGGCAAATACTGCGATATAGGATTTGAGAATAAAACCATTGCCGGCAAGCAGATACAAACTGCCAGCATCCGTCTTGAAGAAAACGACACATTTATTGTGGTGAGTGATGGGGCGATATATGCGGGGCTTGGAAGCAGTCTCAACTTTGGTTGGAAGCGAGAGGATATTATAAGCTATATGCAGCCTTTGTGCGGGGCGGGCTTTACGGCTAAAACCCTTACGACCATGTTACTGGAGCAGTGCGAAAAATTGTATGATGGCAAGGCGGGGGACGATACCACCGTATGCACCGTGCGTCTGCGCCGCCGAGAACCTATGAATATCGCCTTTGGCCCGCCTGTAAATAAAGAGGACTGTAGCAAAATGATGGCACTGTTTTTCTCAAAGCAGGGGGGGCACATTGTGTCGGGGGGCACAACATCAAATATTGCGGCCGAATATTTGGGCAAACCGCTCAAGGCCTCCCTGTCGAGCGATGATCCCGACATCCCCCCCACTGCAAAACTCGAGGGCACCGAGCTTGTGACCGAGGGTGTTATAACTATGAATAGAGTTTTGGAATATGCACGTGATTACGTAAGTGATAATGAAACCTATAAGAGCTGGGGATACAAAAAAGATGGAGCCTCGAGAATTGCCCGACTGCTGTTTGAGGAAGCTACCGACATAAATTTTTATGTGGGAACGGCTATAAATCCCGCCCACCAAAACCCAAGCCTACCTATAAATTTTAATATAAAAATGCAGATTGTGGAAGAGCTGAGCAAACTGCTACAAAGCATGGGAAAGAGAATAAAAGTAAGTTACTTTTAACAATGAGTTACGCCATAATAATCGGAGTAGATATGAGAAAATTTGATACGCAGGTACAGGAGCTCAAGTACAGTGTGCTAAAAGAGGTGGCCAAGTGTCAGTTTGACGACAGTCCACTCGGTGCATTTTTAGATATTCCATCAAAAATAATTCCGGGGCCATTCCCCTCGATCCGATGCTGTATACACAAGGAGCGGGCGATAGTGGCCGAGCGGGTGAAGATTGCGCTTGACCCTGATAAACAGCCCGAGCATATTGTTGAGGTTATCGATATAGCCTGTGACGAGTGCCCCGTTGGAGGGTATGAAATTGGTGGGGATTGCCGTGGATGTATTGCCCATCGCTGTGAGGATGTATGCCCTAAGGATGCTATCTTTTTCGAGAATCAAAGGGCTTATATTGACAAGACATTGTGTGTGGAGTGTGGCGCTTGTGCCAAGGTATGCCCCTTCAACGCCATATTAAACCGCAAACGCCCATGCGAGGTGGCCTGCAAAGTGGGGGCTATAACCCCGGGTGAAAACTTTGCGGCCAAAATAGACTACGATAAATGCATAGACTGTGGCGCATGTGTATACCAGTGCCCATTTGGTGCTATAATGGATCACTCATTTATAGCTAAAGCCATAAAACTCC
This sequence comes from uncultured Oscillospiraceae bacterium, assembly GCA_964370005.1. Taxonomy (GTDB): domain Bacteria; phylum Bacillota; class Clostridia; order Oscillospirales; family Ruminococcaceae; genus Heteroruminococcus. The sequence goes on along the minus strand of CAYJGR010000029.1, from coordinate 9,238 downwards.
TCAAGCAGGCGGTGGACGACCAAAGCAAGGTTTATGCCGTGGTGGCTCCGTCTATATCGAGTCAATTTAGGTATGCAACGCTGGGTCAGGTAATTACAGGGCTAAAAGAGCTTGGATTTCATGCCGTAATTGAGGCGGCGTTGGGAGCTGACATGGTTGCCCTAAAAGAGAGTGCCGAACTAAAAGAGAAGGGCTTTTTGACCAGTTCTTGCTGTCCGGCATTTGTTAAGTACACTCAAAAGTTTTTCCCCATGCTTAAGGGGAAAATTTCGCACAACCTTTCGCCTATGGCTGAAATTTCACGGGTAATAAAGCATACCGCCCCACAAAGTAAGGTTATATTTATAGGGCCTTGCACAGCAAAAAAGGCTGAGGCGATGCTTGATAGTGTTTCTCCTTATGTTGATTGTGTGTTGACATTTGAGGAGTTGCAGTCGATGTTTGACGGCCGAGGTGTAGATATAACAACACTTGAGGAGAGTCGGTTGGATAACGCCTCGTCCTTTGGCAGAATATTTGCCCGAAGCGGAGGGCTATCCGATGCGGTGGCCCAAGCACTCAAAGAACAAGATATAGATTTTGAACTAAAGGCCGTTGTGTGCGACGGAATAGAGGGGTGCCGCACGGCACTGCTTAAAGCTTCAAGAAACATTGGAAATGAGAACTTTATTGAGGGAATGGCCTGCACACAGGGGTGTATTGGAGGGGCGGGATGCCTTACCCACGGCCCAAAAGATAAAAAAGAGGTGGACAAATACGGTGCCGAGGCCATGGAGAAGACTATGAGCGGTGCAGTAGCGGTAATTGAGGGTGTGTATCCGGGCCTTGCCAAACACAGCGCACCCCCCGCAGAGAACGACTCGACAGTTTAGAGATTAGATAAGGATAGTGTGTAGGGCGGTTTGGGGTATTATGACTTATAACTGCACTGAACGCTATGGCCAGTGTGGCACCACCAACCTTGATATATTTTCCTCGCATTATTAAGCATGATTTACTACTTGTTTCCACTCATAATTTGCACTTTTATTTTGATTTGGATTTAAGTTTGGACAAAAGTAGTACCGTCTCCACATGCCCAGTTCTCGGGAACATGTCCACCGGTCTGCACAGCGTGGCTTTATATCCCTTGGTCTCAAACAGTGCCACATCTCGGGCGGCGGTGGCGCTGTCACAGCTGACCATCACTATGCGCTCGGGGGACATTTGGCACACGGCTTCTATTGTGGCGACATCACAACCTTTGCGGGGTGGGTCGAGCAGTACCACGTCGGGGTGTAGTCCCTCGGTGGCCAGTCGCTCGGCGGCGGTGGCGGCATCTGCGCATATAAACCTTGCGTTGTTTATGCCTGCGTTTTTGGCGTTCTCTTTGGCGTTCTCTATGGCTTGCGGGACAATCTCCACCCCCACAATCCCCGATGCTTTGTCGGCCATCGACAGGCCAATCGTCCCCGCTCCACAGTATAAATCCAGCACAAGTTCATTTCCGCTAAGCTCGGCCATGCGGGCGGCCTCGCCGTACAACACCTCGGCCCCCCTTTTGTTTACCTGATAAAACGAATGAGGCGAGAGGTCTATTTTGAGCCCACAAAGTTCATCTCGCAAAAGTTCAGTGCCCCATAAAAGTTTGTTTTGCTTGCCGAGGATCACGTTTGTGACCTCGGCGTTTTTGTTTAGCAGTATGCCGCTTATATTGGGGTAAGCATCGGTTATTTTTTGGATTAGGATATCTTTATTTGGTAGGTCAAAATCGGTCACCACCAACACCACCATGATCTGACCCGAGCTTTGGGCATGACGTAGGAATATATGGCGCAATATGCCCCGCTTTGTCAGCTCATCATAAGGCATTACCCCGCATATGTCGGCGTACTCCACCACTGCCTTTGTGATGTGGGCAAATTCTTCGGGTTGCAGTTTGCAGTCCCCGCAGGGGAGTACCCTGTGACTGCGGGGGGCATAAAATCCCGTCACTATCTTGTCGCCATCGGGGGCTATGGGTATCATGGCCTTGTTGCGGTAGCGATCTATGTCGGGTGAGGGAATTATTGGGAGCATGTGTGGCTCGACCTTGCCGATGCGTTTCATATCTTGGGCGACACGGTCGGCTTTTATCTCCAGCTCATTTTCATAGCTAATGTGCCTAAATACACAGCCACCACACCGTCCATACACGGGACAATCGGGGGTGATGCGGTGGGGTGAGGGGGTGCAAAGTTCCTCCATGATGCCAAAGCAGTAGGATTTATTGACCTTGACTATGCGGGCGGAGATTTCATCCCCCTGCGCTGTAAAGGGGACAAATACCGCCATGCCCTCGTGCCGTCCCACACCCTGCCCATTGCCGGTTACCGAGGTGATATTTAGGGGGATTATGTCGTTCTTTTTAAGCATAACAAGGCCTCCAATATATATGTATGGTTATATTGTATCACAGTTTTTGGGCACAGGACAAGCGGGGTGAAAAAAGTCGGTGTACATTTTTGGGCAAATGTGGTAATCTTGTAGGGTATACAGTCTTATCACAGAGGAGCAAAACATGCTAATTGATCTTGAAAATGTTGCAAAACAATTTGGAGCCGAGGAGATATTTTTTGGGGTGACGGCCACTGTGGTGGCGGGTCAGCGCATAGGGCTTATCGGTTCCAACGGTGCGGGTAAAACCACTCTGCTCGAAGTCATCACAGGCAAACTCGAACCCGACGAGGGCAGGGCAAGCCGTAGCAAAGGTATAAGTATAGGTTATTTGCGTCAAGACAGCGGGCTTGACCGCACTAAAACCGTAATGCAGGAGATGCGCTCGGTATTCTCGGAGCTGTTGGAGCTTGAAAAGACCATGAAAAGGCTGACAAAGGAGCTTGAAGATGAGGGGTTGTCGCCCACCGAGCAGGAAAAACTAAGCCGTGAATATGCCACTGCCCACGAGCTGTTTGAGGTGGGTGAGGGCTACAATATAGATGTAAAAATTGCCACGGTGCTGACCGGTATGGGCTTTAGGGGTGAGGCGACCGACAAGACCATCGAATATCTCAGCGGTGGAGAGCGCACCCGCCTTGCGTTGTGCAAACTGCTTTTAGAGAATCCCGATTTGCTCATACTGGACGAGCCGACAAATCATCTCGATTTTCGCACCCTGCTTTGGCTTGAGGATTATTTGTCCTCTTATAAGGGGGCGCTACTGGTGGTATCCCACGACCGTTACTTCCTCGACAAACTGGTGGGAGATATCTGGGAGATTGAAAACACCCGTTTTTACACATATAAGGGTAACTACAGCAAATATGTGGTGCTAAAAGAGGAGCGGGTGGCTCGCCAACTAAAGGAGTATGAGATACAGCAGCAGGAGATGGCCGCTATGCAGGACTATGTGGCGAGAAATATGGCGCGAGCCAGCACCTCCAACATGGCCAAAAGCCGACTGAAAGCCCTACAGCGCATGGGTAGGATTGAACGCCCCACCCTGCCACCTGAGGCGATAAAACTTAGTTTTGAGAGTGACCGAGAGCCGGTGAAGGATGTTCTGGGCATATCGGGGCTAAAACTCGTTGTGGGTGAGCAGGAGCATGTATTGGCCGAAAATTTGGAGTTTGAGGTCAGACGTGGGGAGAAAATAGCCCTTGTGGGGGCAAATGGTGCGGGCAAGACGACACTTTTACGGGTCATACAAAATATGATGCCGGCCACGGGTCAGGTTGTGTGGGGCAGAGGGGTTAGTCTTAGTTATTACGACCAAGGCACCGATACCTTAAATCAACAAAACACCCTGCTTGAGGAGATACACAGCACATTTCCCAAGGCATATGAGCTGACACTGCGCAGTATGCTCGGGAGGGTGGGGCTTACGGGGGAGGACTCGTTTAAGCTTGTAAGCCAGCTAAGCGGCGGGGAATGTGCCCGCCTGAAATTTGCTGTGATGATGCTGAAAAGAGGCAATGTGCTTATACTCGACGAGCCGACAAATCATCTCGATTTTGCTTCAAAAGAGGCACTCGATAAGGCGCTGTGTGAGTTTGAGGGCACTGTGATAATGGTGTCACATGACCGTTATCTGCTCGACAGGGTGCCCGATAGGATTGTGGAGCTATCGCAGGGGGAACTACTGAGCTACAAGGGGAAATTTTCGCAGTATGTCGAGTATGCCAATCTAAAACCTCAAAAGGAAATCGCCACAGAAACAAAATCCAAGGAGAGTACAAAGGCAGGCGGGTACAACAAAGGCAAAGAACAACGAAAACTCCAAGCCGCCCGCAAAAAAGCACTGACCGACACCGAAACCGCTATAGCCCAGACCGAGGGTATCATAGCAAGGCTCGAAGAGGAACTGGCCGCCCCCGAGGTGCAAAGCGATTTTGTGCGCCTCGATGAGATATGTGCCGGCCTTGATGATGCCAGGACAAAACTATCGCTTTTGATGGAGGATTGGGTAGAACTGAGCAGTTAATGAAATATTAAGGAATTTTTACTGGATTTTTTTGGTGAGATTGTCTATAATGAGTGTATAACCCCAAAAGCGAGGTGCCGGAATGAAAATAGAGTGGGACAAGAAGTATACGACAATAGCAGTTTATGCCTTTTTGGTCATAGGGGCAGGTCTGCTTTTTGGAGCGGTTCTACTTAATTTTTCGCATATCTGGGACTTTTTGACCGAGACGATCGATATTCTGTTGCCATTCACTTTTGGCATAGTTATGGCCTATTTGCTCAATCCGTTTTTAAAACTTATTGAAAAAAAAGCGCTATTCAAAATACAGCGGTACAAGTTGCGCCGTAAAATCGGAATATTTATCACATATATTGTGACTGTTATATTGTTTGTATTGGCCGGATGGTATATCTCTCCCCGCATAGCCGAGAGTATAACAGCAATTTATAATGCAATCCCCTCATACCTTTCCACCCTTGAGGGATGGGCGTCCGAGCTAAATGACTTTTTCCCTGAGGGTATGTTACCCACCGATATAGTCGAGACACTGGGTGATATCACAAATACAATATATGCATGGCTACAAAGCCTGCTCCCCATGGCGCTCAATGTCATAAGTAGTGTTACCTCGGGTGTTATGAGTTTTGCGCTAGGTATAATCATATCCATATATCTGCTGTACAACAAAGAAACATTTTTTGCCCAGAGCAAAAAGATTTTGTATGCATTCTTTTCCGATAAAACCGTGGAAGTTGTGATTTCTATCACCCGTGACGGCAACAAAAAAATAAGCAGTTTTATATCGGGTAAAATTATTGATTCGCTTATCATGGGTATGCTGTGCTTTATCGGTATGACAATATTCGGTATGCCATATGCACTGCTGGTCAGTGTGGTTGTAGGTATCACAAATATCATACCGTATTTTGGGCCTTTTATTGGGGCTATTCCGTCGTTTTTCTTTATACTTACAGCCGACCCCACAATGGCATTATGGTTTTTACTCTTTATATTGGCACTACAGCAATTTGACGGCAATATATTGGGCCCTTACATCTTGGGGGACAGCACAGGACTTTCGGCTTTTTGGGTTATATTTGCCATCATGTTCTTTGGAGGACAATTTGGGGTGATTGGTATGGTGTTGGGGGTGCCGATATTTGCACTTTTATATACTGTGTTCAAGGGTCTTATAGAGTACCGCCTGTGGAAAAAGGGCAAACCACTTGAAACCACAGAATACACCTCGGATAAACACCCGCTGATAAAATAACAACCACAAGGGGAAGACGGATGGATAAAATTGATAGTACAAATATCAAAATGTTAACCGAGAACAGCCGTATATCAGCATCTGAAATTGCAAAAAATGTAGGGCTTTCGATACCGGCGGTGACCGAGCGTATACACAAGCTTGAAAAAAACAAAACGATACAAGGTTATACTCTGAGGGTGGACAGGACTAAGACCGGCACACCAATTTTGTGTTTTGTTTATATATCGCTGTCCCGAGCGGCCAACCTGCCTATTATTGAGCGGGAGCTGTGTAAAATTCCCGAAGTGCTCGAATGTCACTACATAGCCGACAGTTATGATTATATACTAAAGGTCGCCACCGCCGACAATACCGCCCTCATGGATCTCATTCGCTACAAACTAAAGGCGCTCGACGGTGTGCAAAGTGTGCATAAATGTGTGGCACTGGGCACGGTGAAAGAATAAGTCACATGATATACCCCCTACCACCGCTGTGATTGGTGGGAGGGGGATTTTCTGTTATTATGAGGCCTTTTCAAGCTCTTTGCGCAGGCGTTTTATTATGCGCTTTTCGAGCCGTGATATATATGATTGCGATATACCGATTATATCGGCCACCTCTTTTTGGGTGTGCTCTTGATTGCCCATAAGCCCGAAACGGAGCTGCATTATTATACGCTCACGCTCACACAGGCGGTTGACGGCATCCATGAGGATACCCTTTTCCACCTTTTCCTCCACGACGCTGCCCACCACATCCCCCTCGGTGCCCAAAATATCGGACAGCAGTAGCTCATTGCCATCCCAGTCTATATTGAGCGGTTCATCTATAGAGATATCACCGCGGTGGTTTTGGCATTTTCGTAGATGCATAAGTATTTCGTTTTCGATACAGCGTGAGGCATAGGTGGCCAGTTTTATCCCCCTCACAGGGCTAAAGGTGTTTACCGCCTTTATAAGCCCTATTGTACCTATCGAAATTAAATCCTCCACACCCACACCGCTCGACTCGAATTTACGTGCTATGTATACCACAAGGCGCAGGTTGTGTACAATGAGGGTTTGTTTGGCCTCGGTGTCATTTTGCTCGAGAAGATCAAAACAGCGTTGTTCCTCTTGGCGACTCAGGGGCGGGGGTAGTGTTTCAGAACCGTTTATATAGTAGACCCCACGTCCTCTTTTTTGCGCAAACCACATCGAAATTTTTTTCCATAAAAGCCTTACAAATTGAAAATGCATTTGTACAACCCTCCATCATTTTTTATCGCCAAAGCATGACATATGCCATATTTGGCGCATTATATACGCATTTCAAGCACAGTGGGACTGAATATCCCGTCACATCCGGGCATATCTGTAGGGTTTACGGCCACCCAAACGGGGCAATCTATGTGCACATCACCCCGCAGTATACAAAACTGTTGAGGTTCAAAAGCACATAATAGCCCCTGACCCCCAACGGCATTGTAGGCCACAAGGCGCATCCCCCCGGTCATATCAGTCCCCACGGTTATATTACGGCAAAAAGAGATCTCGGTGGGGGTGAGCAGGGGATAAAGAGAGGACAGACTACATACCGCCACCGATTTGCCCGAAAATGGTTCTTTAAGGTTGTTGCCGGTATCAGAAAAAAGTTGCAGTTCTACCGTGATGCCCCTGCGTTTTATTGTGGCACGGTAGAGTGATTTTTCGCTGTGCATAGTACCGTACATTTTTCGCACCACGCCTAAAAATAGATAGGATACAGCGGTGGTGAGTAGTAGCACAAGGGGTGAGATATGCAGATAAATGATCCCGCTTTGATATGATATCGGGGCATAGGGGAGCACTAGACAGATGCCCAAAACGATGCCGGCGAATACAAAGCTCACAAGGAAAAGTATCATGGAAAGGCGTAAATAATCTCGGGTGGTGCGCATGGGATAGGCCAAAACCAACATCCCCAAAGCGGTGATTATACGCACAGCGACACCCCAAAACACCCCATCGATGGGTAAAAAAACACACAGGGCGCACAGCCCACCCCACAGAGAACCCAGTACACTGCCACGGCGTGAGAGAGGTATGCCGGATAAGCGCTGTGTACACACAAGCATGAGGTGACTTATTATGTAGTTGAGCACCACCAACACATCTGCATAAAGCACCATGATTTTTTTCACCCCCTTAAGCATTATAGACCTATGGTATGGGATATTCCTGTCGAGAGGTGGGGACGAAGTAGCTTGGAAGAAAAAAAGATGGAGGCTATGCACCACTTGGTGGGATTTGCATACTATGTAGTGGGAAAGAAATTATTCGGACTCACCCTTTTTCTGTGGGAGAGCCCACTATTATTCATAAATGGAGTTGATATCATGTCATGTTGTAACAATGTACAAGACGCAAACATTGCAGCAATAAATGATGCAAGAAGTCGTTTGACCGATCCGCTGGCCGGTAGTTCAAATGCTGTGTACAGAACTGTGAATCGCCAAAATGAGTGCATCACCCCTGTGAGAGGTTGTGCTCAAACTTGTGACTGTGAGCCCATTCCGGTAGAACCCCTTTGCCCCAGAGAGTACAGACTTTGTACCGATCAAAACGGTTGTGCTACACGCTATCCGGCCGATTGTCGCAATCTTTATTGGCCTAACTTTGCGCATCCCCGTTGGCTACCCTGCAACTGTCTATACTGCACCTGTAAGTGCTGTTGTTGTCCCGAGGGCAGATAGTAGGGCGAAACTCTTCATGATACCTACAATGCTGTCGGTAAGAATATTCGCAGTGCAAAACCACCCGCCGTTTCGTTGTGACTGCGGGTGGTTTTAAATATGGGGGCTTAATTTGTAGTATATATTGGGAATATATATTTACATAATAATAAAATGTAATAATTCCCATTGTAAACTGCTATAATAAAAAGGCATATATTGCTTTGAGTTTATAAAAAAACATTTGAAATGCAGGCAAAAAATAAAAGCAAAATTATGCATAGCACAATATAAAAACCCCACTTCAAAGCGCAGGCAAATATGGGCTATTTTAAGCGATAACCCAGATCTAATCGTGACATAAGTATATTGATTGTCTACCGCATATCCTCCGTAAAGGGTGCTACATTCGATCCAAAATAGAAGTTATCAGGGGTGATAAAAATGAATGAAAAATACTACGATAAATATAGACAACTGGGACTGAAAATATCCTACTATCGCAAACTTGCGGGACTTACGCAGGAACAACTTGCGTATGCCATAAATATGAGTGTGGTTTTTATAGGGCAGGTCGAAGCGCCTAATATGAATAGGGCGATCTCGCTTGATACCCTGTTTGCCATAGCCGACGCGCTGGGGGTACCGGCCTATAAATTTATTCGCTTTGAGGAGGACTGAACTGCTGATAAGGCCCATCTTACCGCTTTTGCAATGCGCAAAGCGGTATTTTTATGCAATAAATACTCGGCCTAATGCCCGCAATGTTCGAGTAAGGGTATAAATTTTCCCTTGTATTTGTAAAGCCGACTATTTTTTGGTATAATATGCTAAGATTTTAAAATGATATGCTTTACAATATTAC
>CAYJGR010000028.1:10084-25592 GCA_964370005.1 uncultured Oscillospiraceae bacterium | reverse complement strand
AATGGACGGCTTGTCCATCTTGGACGATCTGGATATTGACGTGCTGCATATCTATTGCCAGAAGCTGGCTCTTGCCGAGGAGCTGCGCAAGGATCCTGATGCTGATCCGGGGCTGGTGCTTCGTCTTGATGCATCGATCTTGCAGTTTGCTAACTCTTTGGGGCTTACGCCAATGGGCCGCGTGCGGCTTGCTCGCAAAAAGTCTGAGGCCGCGGCGCGAGAGCCTGACGATGATCTCTTTGGTGACTGATGGCTAGGGTGCAGACCGGCCGGCACCATGCGGTTTCCGTGTACGCCAAGCAGGTCGCGCAGGGCAGGCTACAGGAAAAGTGCTGCGAGATGGAAATCGCTGCTTGTGAGCGGCACCTTCGAGACCTTGACCGGCAAGGACAGCCTGATTTTCCGTATGTTTTCGACACCACGCGCGCCGATCGGATTGTGCGATGGTTTGCGCAGTGCATTCAAGTTCGCGGTGTCGCTCAGCGTGCGCCGATTGATTTGGAGCCATGGCAGGTGTTTGATCTGGGTAATGTCTATGGCTGGGTCCATAATGACACCGGCGCGCGCCGATTTTCCCGCACATACAACAAGCGAGCACGCGGAAATTATAAATCTACGGAAAAATCGGCGCAGGGTCTATATCACATGTGCGCGGATGCCATGTATCCGCCTTACAAAACAAATCTAGCCGTCTATGAGCAAGAGCCAGAGGTGGAGTGCGCGGCGGTTGACCGCGGCCAGGCCATGCGCGTCCTGGGCGACGCCAAGAAGATTGCCCTCGCCTCTCCGGCCATTGAAAAGCGGCTTTACATCCCCCGCGCTAACCCTATTGCACACCGCCTGCGCGGTGGCTATATGCGAGCGCTGTCTCGCGATACCAAAAATAAGGACTCGGGCGCGCCGTCGTATTTCGTTTTGGATGAATACCACGCGCATGCGACATCGGAAATTTATGATCTCGGTTTGAACTCATTTGGCAAGCGGCCACAATCTTTGCTGGACGTGATCACCACTGCCGGCGACGATGCGCAAAGCAAGCCCTGTTTCCGCGAAGAGGAGTATGCGCGCCAGGTCGTGACCGGCGAGGTGCCTGACGAAACCTATTTCGTAATGATCCGCGAGCTGGATGCTGACGACAACGTGCATGACCGCGAAAAATGGGAGAAGGCAAACCCCTGCTTGCGTCACGGCAGTGCATATGCCAAAATCCTGCTCGGGCAAATCGAGACGGAATACGGCGCGGCCTACGGCTCAAACGATGCCCATAAAATCCGCGCGTTTTTGACTCGGCGCATGTGCCAGTGGCAGACAGGCAGTGTGCACAGGTATCTGGACGAGAACTGTATGCGCCTGCTCAAGGCGGCGCAGGTCTCCGCGGATGAGTTCGCGGCCTTGACTGATGGATTAGAAGTATGGTGCGGCTTTGACCTCGGCAAGAAAATTGACTTAAGCGCCGCGGGCGCAGTGTTTTTGCTCCCGGATGGCCGGGTAGCGTTTCGGGCGCATGGGTTCATGCCCCAAGACGGCGCGGAGCGGCACGAGAAGACAGACAAGGTGCCATACAAGTCATGGGCCGAGCGCGGATATTGCACACTCACGCCCGGGGCGGTGACAGATAACTCCTATGTCGGCACGTGGATTCTCGGCAATGAGGCGGCGCACGACTGGAATTTACTCCATGTGGCATACGACGGACACAATGCCACAGACTTGGCCATATCTCTTGGCGAGCAAAAGTCAAACGAAGACCTTTGTGTCGAAATTTCGCAGACCTGCGCCGGTCAAAATATGGCCGTGAAGGGCTTCCGCGAGCTGTTATTGCAAGGAAAAGTAGTTGTTGAGCACAATGCGCTGCTGCTTTGGTGCTTTGGCAATGCCGAAGAGGTCAAAAACAACTACGACGATATAAAATTGAGCAAAAAGCACAAAAACGACACGCAGCGCATCGACTTGGCCGCCGCGCTGATGAACGCACTGAGCCTTGCGCTCCTGCGGCGAAATAAGCCGACATTGGCGGACAAAATCAGCGCCGGCGGCTGGTCGATGTAGATTTAACGACATAAGTGTCCAAATTGGACACATGGGAGGCGGTACCATGAGACAAACACTGCCCAGCATGATGGTTGGGCTTGGCGCGCTGCTGATCAGCACCGGCGTTGCGCTGTTGAGCGTGCCGGTGGGCGTCATCGTGGCCGGGGTGCTGGTTTGCGTCATCGGCGTGCTGATGATTGGCGGCGACGGAGGAGGTGGTGCGGATGGCTGATGCGCTTGCGCGTGGCATTCGATCCCTGTTTTCCTCCAGTGATGGCGCAGTGCCCTCAATCTTCGGGATAGACGGAGGGGGCGCCCCTGCGGTGGTGAGCGAAACTGCCGCGATGAAGCTCTCCGCGGTCAATCGCTGCGTGGAGGTTTTGTCGGACTCTGTTGCAAAGCTCCCGATTTATGTGGTCAATGCGGCAACTCGCGAGCGAGTACCTCACTTTTTGACCTCGCTGCTGGATGTGCGCGCGAATGTTCATCATGCGGCGTTCGTTGCAAAGAAAATGGTCGAGGCCAACCGTCTGCTGTCCGGCAATGGGTACCTCTGGATTGTTCGAGATCCCGCAACGATGCGCCCGGTGGAGCTCATTCCTGTGCCAAGCGGATTGGTGAACGTCTGGTTTGACCAGCGGGGGCACCGGTGGTACGATGTCACGCACCCCGTCGACAGCACGCCGCACAGATTGGACCCCCATGACATGATCCATCTGATGGCCTATACGCGAGATGGCAAGACCGGCACCAGCGTTTTGAGCTATGCAGCTGATGTCATTGCAGGCGGAAATGCCGCGTCGGTCTATAATCGCACATTTTATGAGCGCGGCGGCCAACCCTCTGGCCTGTTGCACACAGAGTCGGATTTGTCTGGCACTAAGAAAATCAAGGACAGCGAGGGCGCAGAAACCGATATTGCGATCAAAGATCTTGTGCGCCAGGAGTGGGAAAAGCGGCATGGCGGCGCCGCTAACGCGTTTAGGATTGCGGTGCTTGACTTGGGGCTCAAATACCAGCCCATGGCTACCACAAACCGCGACGCGCAATTCGTTGAAAACTCTGAAATCTCCGTGCAGGACATTGCCAGATTTTTTGGTGTGCCGCTGTATAAGCTGCAGGCCGGCAAGCAGAGCTACAGCAGCAATGAGCAAAACGCCATTGAGTACATTGTCTCTACGCTGCAACCAATTATAACCCAGTGGGAAGAGGAGCTGACATGGAAGCTTCTTACCCAGAGCGAGATTGCGCAGGGGCTGCGCATCCGCTTGGACATGTTCGCGGAGCTCCGCGGCGATTATGCAAGCCGGGCTGCATGGTTTAAGGCCATGCGCGACACGGGAGGCTTCTCCGTCAATGATATTCGGGAGAAGGAAGACCTGCCCGACGTGGAGGGCGGCGATGAGCGCAACGCATCGCTGAACTATGTGCCGCTATCTCTTTGGCGCGAATTGAGCATAAAACGAAACGGAGGCAATAAAAAATGAAGATTTTACTAAATGGCGAAATTGTTTCTGACGGCATTTCTTGGCTGTATAACTGGCTAGGGATTTCCTGCTGTCATCCGTCAAAGCTGCGCAGGGAGATAGCTGAATTGTCCGCGGATGAGCCGATTGAGCTGGTTTTTAACAGCGGCGGTGGTAGTGTTTTTGCCGGCTTCGAGATGTACGGCATTATCAAAGACCTTGAGGCCAGCGGCCGCAAAGTAACCGGCCAAGTGCAGAGCCTCGCAGGGTCTGCTGCATCGATTATGCTGGCCGCTTGCAGTCATGTGCAGATATATCCTGTGGCGCAAGTGATGATCCACTTGCCAAGCTCTATTGCAGCAGGCACTCATCATGACATGGAGTCAGCTGCCGCGGCGCTTCGCTCCATCACAGACGGGGCGCTGAATGCATATGAGTTGCGCTGTGCAGGCAAGACTACGCGCGCGGAGCTGTTGACGATGATGGAAAAAGACTCGTGGATGCATGCGCAGGACGCCATTAAGCATGGTTTTGCAGACGAAGTCATCTATGCAGACCAAATGGCGGCCGATGTGCAGATGCAGCTTGGGCAGTCGGTGCAGTTTGTTGCATCTGCCGGCGTGTTTGACTCTGACTATAATAGCTTGCTCAAGCGATATGAAGCAGCGGTGCTGGCCGGTGCTGAGGCGGATCCGCTGCACCCTGTGGCTGCGCCTGCTGCCGAGACGCAGGCTGCTGCATCGGAGGGCGCACAAGGCGGTGTCCCTGCACAATCCCTCGCAATCAGCGAGGACTGGAAACATGAGGCGGCGTTAGCGTTAGAGCGTGAGCGCTTCAAATATTAGGAGGTAGATTGATTATGCCCAAGAAAGAACTCGTAGACCTGATGAGCCAGCGCGCGGCGCTGCTCGACTCCGCGCAGGCCGCCCTGACGGACGGTCAGCAGGAGAAGTACACCGAAATGATGCAGCAGGCCACGGCAATGAACGCCCAGATCACCGACATCAAGAACTTGATGGATGAGCAGGCGAGATTTGCTGCAATGAGTGCCCCTGTGTCCGCTCTCGCCCCTGATGCTGCAGGCCGCGTCGAGGAATTTGTGTCCACCGGTCGCATGTCCATTAGCGTGGACGATGCCATTGCCGGCATGGGCCTCGACGTCAAAAACAGCACAACCCTTGCAAGCGGCTCGCTTGCAAAGCCCACTGAGGTGTCTCCCACCATCCGCGATAAGGATCGCCCTGTCAGCTCGGTCATCGATGAGGTGTCCGTTGAAGGTCTGGAGGGCATGGGTACCTATCTTGTGCCTTACGTGAAGGCGGAGCAAGCTGCCCAGGGCGGCAAAGTCACGACGCAGGCCGGCAAGGCTCGCACTCTGTCTGATCCCACATTCGGCTATGTCAAGATTTCGCCGTTTGAGGTTTCTGTGACCAGCCTTGTCGATCGCAACATTCGCAAGCTAACCCCGGTTGCGTATGAGGCTAAGATCCGCAGTATGGCGCTGCAGGCGCTGCGCCGCAAGGTTGCCGGTTATATCTGCCTTGGCGATGGCCAGGCTTCGCCGGATATGTTCGGCATCATCGGCGCCAAAGATGTCGATGGGAATTTCATGAGCAAGACCATGGAAGTGACCTCGTTCACCGAGGACACGCTGCATGACCTCATGTACAGCTACGGCACTGACGAAGACGTCGCCGGGGGTGCTCGTCTGTACCTCAACAAGCGCGACCTGCAGGCTATTGGCGAGTTCAGAGGCACGAACGAAAAGAAACGCCTTTTCGAGGTGGTTGCAAATGGCAATACCGGTACCATTCGCGACGGCGGCTTCATCATGCCGTATACCATCAACAGCAACCTGACGCCTCTGTCCACGGCAACGCAAGGCGCGACCGCAATTTCCACCATGTTTTTCGGCAATCCCATGCACTACCTGCTCGGCCTGTTTGGCCAGTACTCCATCCGCATTGATGAGAGCGTCAAGAGCGTGGAGCGTATGATGGCTGTGCTTGGTGATGTTTTTGTCGGCGGCAACGTGGTTGTTCATGAGGGCTTCACTGTTGTCAGCTTGGCCGCGAGCAGCTAGCGCCTATGGAGGAGCTGGCACAGGTTAAAAAATACATGCGGGTGGAGCATGATGAGGACGATGAGCTTATTGCTGCACTATACGCTGCAGCGGGGCTATATCTCGAAGCCGCCGGCGTGAGAGCTCCGGCGGAGGCAAGCCCCTTGTATAATCTGGCTCTCTGGGGGCTCACGCTGCACTACTATGACCATCGAGACGATGTTGGCAGCGAGGCCGCTTTCCCTCTTGGGTTGCGTCCCGTGATCAACCAGCTCAAGGCGCTGGGGCTTTCGGAGGTGGGCGGCCTGTGAAGCCTGTAACCGTTGGCAAGTTTCGCGACTATCTGGAACTCCTCCGCTTGGAGGAGACTTCGGAGGCGGTTGTGTGGACAAAGTTGCGCACTATCTCGTCTTTTGCCGTTCGATCCTCGCGCCCGGCGTTGTTTGCTAAAAATGGGCTTTCTGCGCAGGGTTGGGAGTTCTCTATACGGCGGCAGGACATCACCATGCATGATGCCATTGGATTTCAAGGCCACCGGCATTTGATCACCGAGATTCTTGATGATCATGGACCATTTTTGACGCTCAAGACCGCGCGCGTGGTGCACGCGGCCTGTCGGGATAAGATGGAGGACGGCGGCGGCATGTTTTTCGACGCCGCACTCACCGAGAAGTATATCAAGTACGCCCAGGGCGAGCCCATGGCCAGCAATACCACCTGCTATGTGCTCGTGACACCAAAATCTGTGGCGTTGGAGCCCGGGTCTTTGGTTGATGTCAATGGCATGGACTACCGTGTCCAAATTGGACACACACTCGATGCGTACAAGAACGAGTATGAAGTAATGCGGATTTCTGACCTGTAGGAGTGGTGTTATGATCAACATTAGGACTAGTGGAAGCGTTTTGGGTAACGCAGATGCTGCGCGAGAAACCTTTTTACGCGAGCGCACTTCCGAGTTGCGCACTATATCCCCAAAGTTGCTGCAAGTGGTCACGTCCGGAATGGATGCCGCCGGCATGGTTCGGCGCACAGGCAAGGTGGCCGGATGGCAAGAGCATCACTTGGGCAGCGGGGGCGGATATGCCGCCGTCCGGCCTGTGGCGAAGACGTTCCACAAGGGATATGCTGTTGGCTATATCACAAACGCGTTGGAGTCCGGCCACCGTGTCCGCTATCCCTCTGGGTATTCCAAGCGGTATGTGCCTAAAGTCACCCGCGACAAGACCCGCGCATTTCTATTTTACAAGAATTCTGAGCGTGAGGCCACGCGATTGGCCCAAGAGGCTGCTGAGCGCGTGGCGCAAAAGGTGGCTACGGCGCTGGAGGGAGGCTAGTATTGAGCATCGTTACATGTGAGCAGGTGACAGCGGCGATCGAGGCATCGCTTGTGCGCCGTTTTGGCGCCATCGTGTATACCAACCTGCAACGCAAGGATTTTGAGCGACCGGCGTTTTTTATCGAGCCGGTGCAGTGGTCGCACAGCGCGGTGGATATTGCGACCGTGAAGGTGTCGGCTACGCTGCGCATCCACGTGCTCGTGGAGCGCAACAGCTATCAAGACAGCGATATCCCGGAACTGGCCGCTGTGCAGGGTGCGGTGCTGGGGCTGTTTGCCTCGCCGTCCTACCCTGTCAGCGATCGCTATTTGTCAATTGCTAAGCTCGAGGGCGAGACCGTTGTCACCGGAGAGGCCGACACGGCCGCCGTGGTGTCTGTGTCATTCACATGGCTAGAAGACACCGAAGACTTTACAGACCCCGTGGACGTGCCCATCATGCGCAAAGTCCACGCGGAGATCAACGAGGAGGAGATCATCTATGGCACAGATAATGCCGTCGATTAACGTCATCTTTAGGGCGCGAGCGGCGGAAATTTTACCCAGCTCCACCCGAGGGGTGGTTGCTCTGATTGTGCGCGACGCAGCGGCCGCGGGGGCAGAGTTCCCTGCAAGCTACCGCTTGACGAACGTGCTGCAAATCCCGTCCGCACTGGCTTCGCTCAACCAAGCGTTTATTAAGCGCGCATTTATCGGGTACAACAGCGCGCCGCAGGCGGTCTTGCTGTATGTGCTCAACACCTCCGCTGCCATCTCTACGGCGCTGGACTGGCTGGCCACGCAGCAATTTGCTTATCTGTGCGCCTCGCCCGAGGTGACGGCCGAGGAGGCCGAGAGCGTTGCCTCGTGGATTGCAGCGAAGCGCGCCGAGGAGTACGCCATCTACAAGGCTGTCTTGCCCGGATACGCCGGAGACAGCAAGGCGATTGTCAACTCCACCGGCACGGATCTCGAGGTCGGCTCGGAGATCTTCGACGCGGCAGAATACTGCTCGCGCATGGCCGGCATTCTGGCCACCACGCCCGTGACCATGTCTGCAACGTACGCGCCGCTTCCGGAGGTGCAGGACTGCGCCCGCATGACGCGCGCAGAAATGGATGCGGCCGTCAAGGCCGGGCAGCTCATCACCTTCTGGGACGGCCGACAGGTCAAGCTTGGTCGAGCCGTCAACAGCTTAACCACGCTTGCCGGCCAATCTCCCTCGCTGCAGAAAATCAAAGTCGTCGAGGCGATGGATCTCATTTCCAGCGAGCTTCGCTATCTGATTGAGGATCACTGGATCGGTCGAGTGCCCAATGACTACAATCACCGCGTTGCCCTCCGCGTTGCTGTGTACGAGTTTTTCGCGCAGCTCGAGCTCGATGGCATTGCTGAGGCCGGCTCCTCCACGGTTGCGCTGGACGCTGTGGCCACAAGAGCCTACCTGGAGAACATGGGAATCGATACCGGCGCAATGACCGATGCGCAGGTGCTCAAGCAGTCCACCGGCACAAGCGTATTTTTGACGGCGCAGACCACAATTCTTGATGCGGTCGAGGATGTCACAATCGAAATCACAGACACGGGCGCGGTGGTCAGCCTCGCCGCGGCGTCGTAAGGGGGTGTAGGTATGGCAATTTCTGCGAAAAGAGTCATGTCCGGCTCTTGGGGTACACTCACCGTTGGTGCTGATGTCTGGGCAGACATCTCGGGATTTACCGCAAAGGACACCTACAACAAGGAGACCATCCAGATGGCCGGGCAGATGCGCCAGGACAAAAAAATCATCTCCATCGGCGGTACCGGCTCCATGACGCTCAAGAAGGTCTATTCTCGCTTTGCTGACTACGGTAAAAATATCGAAAACGGCATTGATGAGCGCCTCACGCTCATTGCCGGTCTTGACGATCCTGATGCTTTTGGCGCCGAGCGTGTTGCCCTTTACGGCGTGAGCCTCGATGAGAAAACGCTCATGGACTTCCAAGTCGGCCAGACCAAAGAAATCACGATTCCGTTTTCCTATGCGGAGGTTGAGTTCCTCGACGAGGTGCATCCGACGTGAAAAATGTATTAGACATCCTCCTCGCGGGTACCGCGAGAGATCTGCGCAACGCCCCGGAAACCGCGGAATACGTCCACCCTCGCCTGTCCAAGGAGATGGGCGAGGATGTGGTGCTCAAGATTAAGGCGTTGACCTACTCGCAGGTGTGCAATATGCGCAAATCTGAAAACATGGATTTGGATGTCACGCTGGCCTGTTTGGTTGAGCCCAACTTGAAGGACGAGCGCCTTGCTGTGCACTATGGTGTTTTGCAAGCCGGTGAAGAATGGGGGCGGCGTGGCATGATGCCAAAGGATTTGGCGCTGGCCATGTTTAACCCTGCGGAGCTGCAGGACATTTCCATGCGAGCGCAGCGCCTCAGCGGGTTTATGACCGAGGGTCTCCGCGAGAAAGACGCGCGCTCGTCCATGGTGGAGGAGATCACAAAAAAGTAATAGACGGCAGTGATGGAGAGATAAACCTGCTGGCAGGCATCATCACACTGCTGGGCAAAGACCCGCTTTGGTTTTACAGTCAGCCGCCCGGAGCGCAAGATCTCTTGACCGGGTTGGTCAACGGCATTTTTACAGTTAAAAAGCAAGCTTTTGAGAGGTAGGTGGGATCATGGCGCAAGCGGATATTGCAGTCGTCCTGCGAGACGGTGCATCAGATGGCATAGCCAGATTGCAAACGGCAAACCAGGGATTTGATAGATCCATGGAAGAAACGTCTCGCACGGCGCAAGACTACGCCCGCCGCCTCGAAGCGCTTGACCGCTCACAGGCAGAGCTTGCTGTCAGTGTGGAACGCGCCAAGCAGGAGATGAACGAGGCGCGCACAGCATTTCGGAATGCCGGAGACGCGGCAAATGACGAAGAATTGACCGCTGCTATCCAGAGATATAACTCATTGCGCCGAGAGCTGGGCGAGGTTTCCCGCGCTGCTCGAACGACACAAACTGAGCTGCGCAACATATCCAGCAGTACGACCGGAACGACCGGTACAATGGGAGCCACCACCGGCGGCATGGCTGCCTCTGCCGGGCTCGGCACGCAGCTGGCGCAGGCCGGTGCGCTTTCGATGATTGGTGACGTGGTCGGCGATGCTGCGTCGCAGCTTGCCACCTCTGCTTTTGGCTCTACGGCCGGCAACTATGTCAGTTCTACGTTATCCATGGGCGGCATGGGCGCCGCGATTGGCTCCATCATTCCGGGCATTGGCACAGCCGTCGGCGCGGCCATCGGTGCAGGCATAGGCCTCATCACTGCAAAAATGGATGAGCTTGGCGAGAAAGACGATGCATATCGCGACATGGTGCAGCAGACCTTTGATGAGGTCATCACCATGCGCAGCGAGATGATCAGCTCCGGCTCGGAATTGGCTGCCGGGCGCGAAATGGATTTGATTTCGTTTGGCACGCTGCTTGGCGACCAGCAGGTCGGTGCGGACTATTTGGGCGATATCGTGGATATGGCCAATATGACGCCGTTTTTGTACGAGGATTTGAAATCCATGTCCAAGACGCTAAGCACCTACGGCTTTGGTGTGGATCGGCTCATTCCCGCGCTGACAAACATCGGAGACGCCGGCTCGGCTATCGGTATGAGTACGGACGATATGTCCATGGTGGCCACTGCAATCGGCCGCATGGAGAACACAGACAAGACCTCCCTTGAATACATCAATCTGCTCACAGAGCGTGGCATTGACGCAATCGGCATGATTGCGCAGCGTGAAGGCGCAACTGTTGCGGAGGTATACGAGGGCATATCCGCCGGCGAATACTCCGGCAAGGAGACGGCCGCGCTTGTATTAGACCAATTGGGCACGATTTATGGCGGCTCAATGGCTCTACAATCCCAGACCTACACCGGCATGTCATCCACGCTTGAGGGAATGAATAACGAGATGGCTTTGGCCGGTGGCGAGGGCTACAACACGATGCGCATGACCGGCATGGAGGCGCAGATCAATTACCTCACCGGCGAGGGCGGCGAGCAGATGAAAGAGGCCAATCGCTTGATCGGCGAGTTCGAGGCATCTCTAATCAACCAGCAGGAGGAACTGATGCGCAACTCTGTTAGCTCCGTCATGTCCGGCGTGATTGAGGGAGACTGGGACGAGCAGGCGCGCGAGCGCCTATCCGGGCTTATGTCCGAGTATGACTCGGCGCTGCTTGCCGATGACGGCGCAGAGATGGGGCGCGTCATCATGGAGGCGCAAGCGCTCGCCATGGCCGAGTACAACGAGACCGAAGGCATGCAGATTAAGATGCAATCGGAAAAGGATTTACTTGCAGGCGTGCAAGGTGCAATGTCAGAATCCTATTACTTGTACGGCTACGACATGGGGATTGAGTTTTCAAAAGGCTATTTGTCTTCGGGCGTGAATGAGCTGATTGCCGGCTCTGCAGTAACGACCACAGGGCCAATGGAGGGCGCCGATCCATATGCTGCCTCTTCGTATCAGTATTCGGGCTTTGGCTACGCCCACGGCTTGAACACCGTGCCATATAACGGCTTCCCCGCAGTCTTGCACCAGGGCGAGCGCGTCATGACGGCCTCGCAGGTGCGAGAGGCGGACAGCGGCAGTGCCGGTGGTGGCATCAATATCAACATCGCAAATCTCACCGTGCGTGAGGAGGCAGACGTGCAGAAAGTGGCCGAGGTGCTGCAGCGCGAGATATCGGCGGCCATGGCCATTGCTGCCAGATAGGAGGCCATATGCTACGCAAGCTGATTTTGAAATCTGACATTGAGGCGGTGATCTTCCCGGTCACGCCGCCTGAGTACCAGATTGTGTCCGGAATGGACACCTCAAGCGTTAATATTGAGTCGCTTGGCGAGGTGGCGCGCCCCACGGTGCCCACGCTGCAGAGCATGGTGCTGTATCTGGAGTTCCCGGCCACGGCGCGGCATTATGAGTGCGTAGGCCACCAAGACCCCGCCACCATCGTGGCTAAGCTGGATGCGTGGATGCGCGCCGGAACGGCTCTGCGGTTTTTGGTGTCCGGCACAGCGGTCAATGTTCCTGTCTTCCTGCGCGCCATTGACTATGGCGAGACGGACGGCACGAACGACCTCCACTGCCGTCTGGATCTGTTGGAGCGACGAGACGTGCCCGAGCCTTCGGTGGAGATGTTCTCCGTGCAGACGGCCGTGCCACGCGCCGCAGGCACGACGCAAACACAGGAAACTCTCTACACCGTCAAGGCAGGCGATACCCTCTGGGATATCTGCAGGCAATTCTATGGCGATGGCACATTGTGCTACAAGCTAGCTACGTACAACGGCATTAAGAATGCAAATTTAATCTATGTCGGCGATGTTCTCAAAATCCCCCCTGCAGAGGCGCTCGGCGCGGTGACGGCAGTGCAGCCGGTAGATGGTGGTGGTGGAAATGTGTCAGCGCCAAAGCCGCCTGCCACGTATTATGACATCACAATCAATTTTGCAGGGCTTCCTGCAGATTTTGGCAGCGTCCGTTATACGTTCACCAACGGCCAGACCGGTGGTCAATCTGGGGGCGTGGTTAAAAGCTCGGTGCCGTGCCGCGTCGCGGCAGGGACGAAGCTGTCTTGCCAGATATTGCCCAAGGTGGGCAAGGTAGCCAGGAGCGTCACGGTCGACGGCGTATCGATATCGTTTCGCGAGGGATATTTCTATGTCACAGCAGACGCAGCCAAAAATGTGGCCGTCTGGTGGGCGAGCGGAGGATAGGATATGCAGCTGCTAAAAATTCAAGACAATGCAAGCATTGACCTCTCCGGCCTTGTTGCCTCTGTGTCCCTCTCCGGCGCGCGTGAGGCGGCCGCGCGGTCTCTGGCTGTCTCCTTGGCCGCTCTTCCTGATTCGGGCTTTCCCGCGCACGGCATCGAGGTCGGCAACCGTCTTGTCTGGGCAGATGGCGACGAGGTGCTCTTTGATGGCTTTGTCTTTCGCATCACCCAGGCAACCGGCGCAGGCGCAACCGAGGTGGATGCCTTTGATCGGGGCTACTATCTCAACAACAATCAAGTTTCCATGCGCGTAGAGGGCGGCACGCCCGAGGACATGACAAGAGACCTCGCCGCGCAGTTTGGCTTTTCTGTGGGCGCTCTGGCCGCCACAGGGCACAAATTCTCTCGCAACTTCCTCGGCACGGACTTATATAAGACGATTTACACGGCCTATGGCCTCGCCTCCGCTGTGACCGGGGACAAATACCACGTGGCATTTGAGGCCGACAAGCTCTGCGTGCGCGTTAAGTCCGCAGAGGGGCCGGTGCTGGTGGTGCAGAGCGGCTCTAACTTGACCGCGGCGACCACAACAATGTCCATCGATGGCTTCGTCTCTCGCGTGGTGGTGATCGATGACAACGGCGCAGCCGTGGAGACCAAAGAAGACGCAGCGCGGCTGCAGCTCTACGGCCTTGTGCAAAAACAGATCACGCAGAGCGACACATCCGACGAGCAGGCAGCGGAGATAATGGCCGAGGGCGGCGCGGAGCAGACCATCACCGTCAGTGGGCTTGGCGACTACCGCGCAATCTCCGGGCGCGCCATCGTGGTGCGCGAGCCCTACACGGGGCTCAATGGCTTATTCTGGATTGAGGACGACACGCACACCTGGTCAAAGGGTCTATACACCAATAAGCTGCAGCTCACGTTTAAAAACCTGATGACAGACGAAGAGGTCGGCGAGCTGCTCACCTGAGGGGGTACGCATGGACAACTCATATACCAAGCTGGCCAACATGATGCGCGGCCAAGACCCCGCGGACGGCCTGCAGATCGGCACAGGACGTGTGCTCTCGGTCTTGCCTCTGCGCGTTGAAGTGTTTGGCATTGTGTTCGACAAAGCAGCCCTGCGCGTCAACGATGCGCTCACAGGGCGCTGGACGCAGACAGAGGCGGCAAAAATCACAGGGCATGAGGATGTCCCGGAGGGCGCGGTATCTCTCGTGGGCTCGACGCTGCAGGCCACCGTGCAGGTGGAGGCGCAGCTGCTAAGCGCCGGGGACGCAGTCATGTGCATCGCCGGTGGCGATGTGGTTTATGTTATTTGCAAGGTGGTGTAATCATGACGGACTTTTTCCCCGCCCTGGGCGCGGTGGCGACGACGGCACCGGCGGCTTTGCCGATGCTGCGCGACGTCGCTGTGGATGAAAATGGGCTGCCGCGATTTTTGAACGGCGCGCCGGTGATTTCCGAGGGCAAGGAGGCCGTGCGCCTCTGGGCGCTCACTGCGCTTGGTACCCAGCGATATCACTATGGCATCTATGATGGCACGTTTGGCGCAGAGGTGGCCACGCTGATGGGGCGCGGCTTTGCCGACGAGGTGGTGCAGGCGGAGCTGCCGCGCATGGTGCGCGAGGCGCTGCTGCAAAATCCATACATCAGCGATGTCACCGAAATATCGGTGCAGCGCGGCGACACATCGACCGAGGTGCGCGTGACGTGCACAATTATAACGATTTACGGGGAGGTGGGACTCGATGCCGGGATTTGAAGACATCCGCGCAAGCATCATGGCAGACATGGCGGTGTCCAATTTGGACACAACGCCCGGCGGCTTTGTCGACACGGTCACGCGCGCGGTGGCCTCGGAGATAGCAAAGTGCTATTTCGTGCAGGGTGGGTACACCTCTGTGATCTTCCCGGATGCAACCTCCGGACCTTATATCGATGCTTGGGCAAACACGGTGGGTCTCGAGCGCAAGCCCGGCACAAAGGCAACCGGCACCGTGGACTTTGTCGGCAACAACGGCGCAACCATTGCCGCGGGGACGCTCCTGCAGACCGATGACAGCCTAATCTTTGTCACAGATGCCGCCGGCACAATCGCGGACGGCGCGGCCACTGTGGCTGTGACAGCGCAGGCGGTCGGCGCGGACTACAATGTCGGCGAGAATGCTATCAAGCGTTTGGTAAACACCGGCGCGGTGACGGTCTTGGGATCCTCTGTCATGGTTGGTGGCACGGACGAGGAGAGCGACGAGGCATTGCTGCAGCGGTTTAACGCCCATCGGCAACGGCCGCAGACCTCCGGCAATGCATATCAGTATGAGGCGTGGGCGCTCGAGGTCGTCGGCATTGGTCGCGCCAAGGTGATTCCCGTGTGGGATGGCGGCGGTACCGTCAAGGTGCTGGTGCTGGACAGCGAGATGCAGCCTGCAACCGAGGCGCAGGTGCAGGCCGTGGCCGAGAACATTGCAGAGCAGCGCCCAGTGGGCGTGGAGGTCACGGTGGAGGCCGCGGAGGCGCTGTCCATAGCTGTGGCAGCGAGCGGTGTCACCGTGACGCCTGAGACGTCTCTGCCGGCCGTGCAGGCCGCCTTTGCCTCTCTGGCTGCGGATTATCTCGCATCGATCGCATTCATCGCAGACGAGGTGGCCTACAATCGATTTATTTTCCTTCTGCTCTCCATCCCGGGCGTTCTGGATTTTTCGGAGCTCACAATCAACGCCGGGGTGCAAAACATTCCGCTGGCGCAGTCGCAGGTGGCGACGCTGGGTGAGGTGGTGGTCTCGTGAGCACAATCTCGAGCAAGTACCCGCCATTTTGGCAGGGCTGCCCGGAGCTGGTGGCCATGTGGGAGGCGTTCAGCACC
>CAYJGR010000028.1:0-10074 GCA_964370005.1 uncultured Oscillospiraceae bacterium | reverse complement strand
GCTGCGCGACGTCTGCGAGGATTTCAAGCTGCAGGTAAACATAGACACGGCCGGCTGGTCTCTGCCCCTCTGGGAGCAGCAGCTCGCCCTCCCGCTAGACCCTGCGCTTGACGATGACGGACGGCGCAAGCGGATCCTCGCCAAGCTGCGCGGCTCCGGAACAACCACGGTGGAGGCGGTCGAGGCTGTGGCACGAAGCTACGCACCGGGCGGGGTCGAGGTCGCCGAGCATCCGCGGGAGTGGCGCATCGAAATCAACTTCACCGGTCAAATGGGCGTGCCGCCATTGATAGAGGATCTCACGGCCGCGCTCGAGGAGATCCTGCCGGCGCACTTGCTATATGACTATGTATTTTATTTCCGCAAATGGGACGCGCTGCGCGCCTACACATGGCAGCAGCTGCAGAGCGCAACCTGGGCGGACATCAGAGGAGGAGCACTATGAAGACCACACCGATATTAGGCCTGCAGGCACCCGAGCTGGGCGATGATGCAGACGTCACGCCGATCGGGGCGAATTTTGAAAAGCTCGACGCGGTGGGCATGGCCTCCGGCGTGGGCATATCGCAGGAGGCTGGGGAGGCTATTGATCCAGATACCCCACCGACAAATGTTGATGGTGCGCTATTAGCACTAGCTTCTGTCCCGCAAGAAATAATCGAGAAATACGGATGGGGAAACTGGGAGTTGTTGGTTGATATTCCTTACACACAGTTTTTAACCAGTGCAGTGGTCGTTTTAGACGAAGTGATTACAAACTTTGGGCTGCTGTTTTTTGATGCAACTACTATTACGTCTGCGAGCACCAGTACGTCACAGTCTTTGACTGTAAGGTCTAGCGGAAATTCAGGCGGCGCAATTTTAGCGAATTTGAGTTTTGGCCCGGGTGGTTACTCTCATAAAGTATCGATAGGGCAATTAGTAGTCATTGACGATGCAATGTTAGCTACGTATTCGGGTGCTAGTGCAAGTAATAATAGGTCATACGGAGCAATACAATGGACTGTTGCTAGTGCACAATACATTACAAATTTAGACCGCTTATATCTAGCCAGCAGTGCGCTGCAAAGTTTGGATGGTGGAAGTTTAAAAATATATGGTAGGAGGCTGTGATAAATGAACGTGCCTGTTTATAACACAAAAATGGAAAAAGTCGACGAAATTGAAGTTTGGGAACCAGAAATTTTGACACAAGCCCAAAAAAGAGAAAATGCGTACTCAACATGGACATCCGACTCGGACGGAACGCCATTTTATGCGGAGATGACATGCGACCAAATGGCCGCCACCGAGCTTACAAAATACACACACGATAAAAGACCAAGCGCGGTCGCAAAACTCGCAGAGCTTGAGCACGTATACTCGCTTCAAAAGCAAGCCATCGAAGACGCCTTCCCCGACGAGACAACCACCGCATTTGCTGCCTACACCGGCAACAACACACCAGTAGAAGACATACCCGTCACACCGACGGTATGATCATACAGGAGGTAATACAATGAGAAACGTTGCAGAAAATCGATATCACCAAAACCGCGTGACGGTTGGCAGAGTGGCAGACGCACTCAAGGAGCAGGGTAAGAACACGGAAATCTCTTTTGTGTGCATGATCTACGACAATGCAACCGGCCACAGTACCCACATGGGAGAGCTCAAAGAGTTCGGCCAGCTGGTGCAGACGATCCCGGCCAATAAGCGCTCCGCGTATTTCGACGGCGACTTCGAGCCGGACTACTACGAGTCTGAGCTCGAGGAGGAGTGAGTATGAGCAGCCGCATTAAAAATCCATATTTCTGGATAGGCATTGGCGGTGCTGTGCTTGCGGGCATGGGCGTGTCGCCGGAGATGCTCACCAGCTGGTCGGCGGTGGGCGAGGCCTTTGTCGGTTTGATCACAAATCCCTACATGCTCGCGTCCGTGGGATTGTCCTTGCTGGGCATCTTCGTGGATCCCACGACGAAGGGGCTGGGTGATGGCAAATGAGCGCCATTCCCTTTGTGCAGGCGCATCCGGGCAACTATCGCCCCGGTCGCACACTGCAGCTTGAGTACATCGTACTACATTTCACGGCCAACGACGGCGACACCGATGCAAACAACGCAGCCTATTTCGCCCGCGTGGATATTGCAACCTCGGCGCACTATTTCTGCGACGAGGACAGCGTGACCCAGTCTGTCCTCGACAAGGACACCGCCTATCACTGCGGTGGCAGCCCTCGATTGCACGATAGCTGCATCAATGCCAACAGCATCGGCATCGAGATGTGCAGCGACATTCGCTCAGGGCACTACGTCATCACGCCCGAGACCGTCTCTCGCGCAATCGAGATCACGGCCGTCCTCGCAGAGACCTACGACATCCCCGCAAGCAACATCCTGCGCCACTACGACGTCACAGGCAAGCGCTGCCCCGAGCCGTGGGTGCGGGTGCCCTCGGAGTGGACGGCCTTTAAGGCGGCCGTAGAGGCCGCAAGAGAGGCATTGAGGGGAGGTGGAGCAGTGAGCGTGGAAGAGGCCAAACGCGTCCTGCGTGACAATCTGGGGCTAGCAGAGGAGACAATCCAATACCTGTGGAGCTACCGCTGGGGCGACCAGCTATTGATCAGACTGGCCGAGGCGGTCAAGTAAGGAGGTGTGCTATGCCAGTTTGGCTGCAAATCGTCGTTGGTGTAATTACCGGTCTAAGCCTGTTGGGCGGCATCTTGTATAAGCTGACGTCTCCTGCAATTAAAATTGTTGGCCGGGTGAAAACGCTGGAAGACCTCAACAAAAAAGACTATCAAGCGAGATTGCGACTGGAGCGGCTCATGAAGGCGCAGACCAAGGCGCTGATCGCCATGCTTAACTATCAGATATCCGGCGAAAGCACAGAGCTCATGAAGACGATACTGAGAGAGCTGACCGACAATTTAATTGATATGGAAATCTAGGAGGCGCAAACGTGGCCATCGAAACTCACCCAAATCATAAACCAACTACAAAAGCAGAGCATAGCGAGCGCTATGCTCGCTTTTGGCGCTTTGTCGGCATGGCCGGCGCGGCGGTTCTACTTGCTGCGTTCTTGTTGACGCTGCTTGGCGTAGTGGATTTGCGGATTGTGTCCGATTTGGACACGCCACGCGCTGTGGATTACTCAATAAGAACGGCCTTGTTTTTAGGCAATATGTATTTTGTGTTTTGCATCAGCTTGGATGGGAAACGGCACATTGCGGCGCTTCTTGCATTTATGCCTCTGCATGTTTTCTTTGACTGGGTTTTGCCGGGGAGCTTTATCGTGTCAACCGGCATACCGGCTGTGTATTTGATACTATTTTGTCTTGGTGCGCACATGGATCCATTCCCAGTGCTTCGGCGGCACGTTGCTTTGCTTGTCATTGCCGCAATATATCAACAAATCAGTGGATTTATAAAGATACAATATCTGGGATTTGGCTACGTCAGTGTGCCCACGGCATTGTTATCTATATATTCTATTGATTTGTTTTTATTTTTACTATTTTGCAAGGAGGTGTTTTTCTGTGAGCAAAAAGCAAAACTTTTGGCCGGACGACCCGGTGGGAAGCTGGCTATTTATCCCCAAGCCGTCAGCGTTCGCTTGTCTCGTCAGCGCCGCTTCGCGGCTATTCCGGGCTACAAAGCCTTAGCAGCGCGGCAAAAGGCCGCTGTGAGGGTGCTGGCGAGCGCCTACGAGGTGTTCCAGCTGTTGGTGGTGCTGTCTATCGGCATCATCAACAGCATGGCTGTGGAGCTGCCTGTCATGCTTCTCATGTTCTGGGCCGGCCGTCCAATTCTTGGCGCATCGTGGCACAGCGGAAAACTGTGGGTCTGCAGCTGTGTCACGTTCTCCGGGTTTTACGTCTTGACCAAGGTCGCTCCGCCGTTTGAGGTATCTCTGTTTTTGACCATCGCGCTATCTGCGGCCTTTGTTTGGCTACTGCATCTAGCAGGTATCAAGGCGGAGCGACTTGAGATTCTGGAAGAACGGTTCGCGCATGACTTCACGCGCTTTGGCTTGTCGCCTGAAATGGCTGCCTTTGCGTATGACTACAAGGTTCTCGGATTATCTCTTAAAGCACAAGCCGAAAAGTCGGGATTCCCCATCGACACTGTGAGAAGATATCGCACGCGGGTTAATCGCGCCATCAAAGACGCATAATGCGCAGCTTTGTCCGCTTACCAATTGCACCCTTGCCCCTTATGATTGGGGCAGGGGATTTTTTTGTCTCCAATTCAAATTTGAAAGGAGCAATATCATGACTTACACAGGCAAACAATATACAGGCAAGGGCCAGGGCGTCTACAACACTGTGGCTGCATCGATCGGTGCGGCAAACGCATTGGGCGGCGACAATTGCGGCGGCGGGCTTTTCGGTGGCCTCTTTGGTGGGAATCGCCACAACTGCTACGTGACCGAGAAGGAAAACAACCTATCCACCGCGCTGGCAATCGCCCAGTCCGAGAAGTACGCAACGGAGCAGACCAACAAGAGCCTTGAGGCGCTTTACGCACAGACCATCCGCAGCGACGACCAGATTAAGGCCGTGAACGCCTCGATCGCTGACGGCCTCATCCAGACCGGCAACGCGCTTGGCGTGCTCACCGCGCAGGTGGAATGCCTCAAAAACGACGTGACCAGAAACCGCGAGGAAAGCTTCCGCAACCTCAACGAGGCCAAGGACTACACAAACACCCGTGTCGATGCCGAGGCGCAGCTGCGCAAGTGCGAAGACGAGAAGGTCGTGCTTTGGGTCAAGGCGCAAAACTACGTGCCGGCCGTGCTGCGCGTGGATCCTGACCAAATCTGTGGTGCCAGCCCCATCTCGAGCGGCTGCTGCTACGACTAACTGAGGTGATTTGATGGACTTGTCAACGTTACAAGCAAAGGTCTTGGAGTATGGTATCACGGAGATCCTTCCAAGCCTACCCGCCGGCGCCATCCGCATTGGTGGATTTAGCATCCCCTTATCGCAAAGCCTCATGCAATTTGGCGCAGGCGTAGGCATTGCAATGTCGAGCTTCCAGCTCGAGCGCTTCGCGCCACAGCTCCAAATGTTTGGCATCTTGGATGAGGCCAACGAAGTTGACCCCGTCAAGCTGACCGAGGCCATGCGTGCAGAAATCGCAAAGGTGAAGACCATCAAAGTCGGTGACTTTGAGTTTGATGCGGCCGACGTTGACAAATTTGCCGATTATCTCAATAGCTAGCCCCACTCATGTAGCGGGTATTCGGGTGGGCAATCGCCCACCCATTTATTTTAGGAGGGAACATCATGCATAAATGCATAAGCCTAGCTGCGCAGTCTATCAATACGCGCAATGACGTGACGACCATCACTGTGGCCGATGACGCCCTGCAGGGCATCATCCCGCGCTGCGACTGCCCGCGCGTCAATATTTGCATCAGCACATCCTTTGCCGTGGAGCGCGAGTGCACACGCATCGAAGTCACAGACGGCACAAGCACGCTGCCTATTGCCAAGTGCAACCAGTATTGGCGCCCGCGAAGACTCAAGTGCAACAGCACGCTGCAGCTTATTTATCGCGACGACCCGCAGCTCCTTGTGTTTGTCGGGGGTGTGAGTCATGGATAAGCACACGCACTGCCAAAAGGCCATCCACGACAAGGAGTCGCTCAAAGATTTCATCGCTGAGCACTACCCTGACAGCATGGAAGATATGGAATTTGCAACGCCCTGCGAGGCGATGATCCATGCGCTGTATTGCATGGCAGTATGCAATGACAGCTCGCCTGTCATCATGGCGCCGCTGCACGTGGAAGCCCCTGCAGCAGCGCACGAGGACAACTGGCACAAGGCGATCGCGTCTAAAAATTGGAAGTGGATCCTTGCCATGCGACTGGACGACGAGGTGCGAGACGCGCACATGGACATCGAAGCAATGTCCGCGGCCAAAGCTGCCGGCAAGGCAGAAATCGCAGAAGCCATGCACATGATGGCAAAAACGAGAGTTGAGAACGCTGCAGCGATCAACAAGCTGTATCTTTCTACGCCCTATACCAGTGGCACAGCAGATGAAATCAAACGCTGGGATGCGCAGCACGCAGCCATTCTAAAGCGGCACGCAACCAACGTTTCAAGGGTCTCTTGAGCGCTCCTGCGCGCTCGTGGTTGCAACGACGTTGCTACGGTTGAAAAATACACAAACTTTTGAACGCAAAAACACGGTGATTTTTCATAAATCACCGTGTTTTCTGGTCCGAGTGCCGAGATTCGAACTCGGGGTCTCTTGAACCCAAAGCGCTTTAGCCAAGACGATATAGGGCGGAAAGGTGCGGGACTTGGGGGAAAACTGCTTGTTTTCTAATTTCTGCGCGTGTGATAGTTGCTGAAAAGCTGTGATAATTGCTGTACGTTGCTACGGGTCTGCTACGGACGCACTGTCTAGCCTGTCGATGGCTGCGCGCAGTGTGGCGGTGGATTGGTGAATGTAGGTGTTTGCCGTGAGGTCATAGTCCTCGTGGCCTAGGATGCGCTGTATGTCCTCCGGGCGTGCGCCTGCGGCTGATAGCATGGTGGCGCAGGTGTGGCGCGTGGCGTGCGGCGTGAGCGGTCGCAGGCCCATGGCGGCAATGGCGGGGGCAAAGCACTTGCGGCGGTAGACCTCCGAGGAGTAATGCCCGCCGTCTCTCTTGCAAAAGATGGCTTTGCCGCCCTTGGCGAGCCATGCATCGAGATGCGGCTGGACGCTGCTGTGCACCGGGACGATGCGGTCGCGCCCTGCGTCGGTCTTGCTGCCGCCTGTGAGCGTCTTGGCCACCGGGTCATAGTCCTGCGGCCGCAGGGCTAAAAACTCCGACACGCGAAAGCCGGTGTAGCACATGACCATGATGGCATCTGCAAACGGCACGCGCCCGGCGTGCGCTCGAATCGTGTCCAGCTCCTCGGGTGTGAAGCAGTCTTTCTTTGCTCGCTTTTTTCTGGGCAGAGAAATAAAGGTGGCGTAGTTTTTGAGTACGATGTCGTTTTGAGATGCATAGTTGCACAGCTGGTGCAGCAGCCCTTTAATCTTAGACAGCGAGGAATAGGACATGTCGGCCAGGTCATCAATGACGGACTGCATGTCCGGGGTGCGCAACTCTCGCATGCGCATGGCGTGGATCGGTGCAAGGTGCCTCCACGCTGCATTGTAATTGTCCTGCGTGGACTTGCCGATATTTCGGAAGGCCGAAACCTGCCACAGCTCAAATATCTGCGAAACTGTTGCATTGTATTTATCTGTCGGCATTTTGTTGAACGCCTCCAGGGCGCGCCGAGCCTCCGGCCTCGAGGCGTAGCGGCCAAGTATCTGGCTGCAGCGCTTGCGCCGGCCGGTCTCGGGATCCTCTATGTACGTGGCCGGAGCAGCTGCCACCCACGGGCGATAGTATGCATCGGCTCGCTTGTAAATGCTCCCGGAGCCGTTTTCTCGTCTTATTGCCATTGACCTATCCCCCTTTTGGTTGTGTCCAAATTGGACACATGCAGGAAATGAAATTGTGTAGAGTGTAGTTGCATTTGCAATTATGCTCCAGTTTTGTTTTTAAATATGAGTGAAAACAGCGAGGCAGATAAAGCTGCATCAACTGCAGCATTATGCATATTGCTGGGAACAATGTGTAGCACTTTTTGCGAAAGGCTTTCCAAGCTGAATTTTTTCAAATAGGAATAATATGATCGGCTCATTGAAAGTGTGTCGTACAAGAAAACTTTATTGATTCCGCAGGCAATGTCGTGCATTGCTTTTGATCCTCCATAAAATAAAAAGTTGCAGTCAAAGGTAATATTATGGCCAACAAGCACTTTAGCATCAGAAATAAAGCTATCAAAATTTGCAATGGCGATATCAATTGGCGGCGCATCTTTTACGTCCTCTTCGCTTATTTTATTAATCTCTTTTGCGCTTGGGTCTATTCCCTTGGACGGCTTTACGAACGTACAGAACTTTGAAATGGGCTGCATGTTTATGTATTTAATTGCAGAAAGTTGAATTATTTCAGCCGTCTGCGGAGACAGTCCGGTTGTTTCCGTATCTATAGCAACAAATGAATTTGCTCTTGATATTGGGGTCTTTGTTGAAAGCGTGCTGCACTTAAACGCAGGAGTGATCGAAGCAAGGTCTACAGGGCTTGCGCGCAAGCTTTCGCTTAGCGGGAAGTCGGGGACAGCATTGAACTCTTTTTCAAAATCTTGAGTTTTTTGCTTGCGTTTATCATTTGCATTTTTCTCGTTTTCAAGAAATCTTAATACGTCGTCAAGGATTACATTGTTCCCGTCTCTTCTAAGTGCGCCAAAAGTGAAGTGATAGGGGTCTGCAAAAGAGTTGCTTGTATGTATATCTTGCCTTAATAATTCGGTTAGATGGACATTGCTTTGCATCGCTTTCAGTGTAGAAATTGCTAAATCAATTCGTCTGTTTATAGCTTGAGTTTGGTGTATTGATTCGTAGAAGTAACCGCTTTGTATTAACTTGTAGGTGTCGATAAGTCCATCATACTTAGCGCGTGCATCTTGCATGGAGGCTGCTTCTTTCAGTCTAGATCTTTCTAGCTCCTCTAGCTGCGCTTGCTCAGCAGCCGCGGCGATCCGAACCGCTTCAGCCTTTAGTTCCTTTTTTCTTCTAATGAAATCAAACACGTCGACACTCCTTTCAGTTATGCGTTTTTTTGTTTACTTGGAAGCATAGTATTTTTTTTATCATACTTGCCCGAGGCGACAAAAGCCTCCGCTGTCTCTAGTAGTGTTCTCTGCCCCTCAGTGTTTAGTTCGCGGTAGTTGCCCACTAGCTGTCGCTCGTCTTGCTGCAGGTCAGAGCTGCTTGGTGTGTTGCTCAAATCAGTTTCGCCCAATAGCTGGCTTGTTGTCACATCCAAATAGCTTGCTAGGGCTTGCACTTTCGCAACAGATGGCGTTTGACCTCGTGCAATGTCGTTTAAAAAGCTTGCTCCCACCCCACTCTCTTTGCAAGCGATGGTTTGTTTTACGTTTTTCTCAATGCATCGTTTCTTGACATTTTGTATAAATTGTTCTGCTTGCAAAGCCTTGCACTCCTTAATAATGGATATAGTTAATTTGCACAAAAATTCGTAATTACAAAATTATGTGTTGACATTTCGTGATTACGGATTTATACTGTAATTGCAAATGACGCACAGCGGCAAGCGAATAACCCTCCGCTTGCATGCTGTTCAGTTTGGTTGATGTCCACAACCTAAACGCAACGTTGTGCGTCATTTGCTTTTACAATACCACAGATTTTAAAATAAATCAAGGGCGAGGAGGGATATATTGCTAAAATTTGATGGCAAAAAGCTGCGGCACATGCGCACAGCTGCCGAGATGGCGCAAACGGACGTGAGCAGTCGCTTGCAGATCGAGCGCTCCGCTATTGCAGCGTGGGAGCTAGGCAAGGCCAACCCGTCCGTGCGCAATCTGACAATGCTTGCAGACGTTTTTGGCTGCAGCGTCAACGACTTTTTCACTAAGGAGGAATCAGCATGACCGACACAGAGCTCATGGCCCTACCAAAGGTTGGGACAGCGGAAGCCGCACGGTACCTGCAAAATGGATCTACCGCGCTGGATGTCCGCCTGCTAGCACAATCGGGGCGCAGCCCCTACTGCACCGCAGAACTAAAAACCCCGGGATCTAAGCGCTATACATATCGCGTCCACATCGGCCTACTCATGCGCTACAAGCGCGGGGAGCTTGGCCTATGATCACAAAGGATTTATTTGAGGACGTCGAGCGAGTTCAGTATGTCGTCAAGGACGGATACAAGATACCTCATAGCGACTTTGTCCGAGACGATGACTATTATGAGCAGAGGTTTGGCAGCAGTCAAAGTGCTGCTAAAATCAGAAGGATAGCGCGCATGAAAGACATAACGACTTCCATGTATGGCCGCCGCTGGCAGTCTGCGAAAGCTGTCATTGACGAGATTGCTCGGTTTGCCAACATTGACCCCGAGAACTCTGGTTTGTATCTGTACGCGCTGCGGGCTGATGACAGCTCTGCCATTGTGGATGCGCTCAAGCATTGGTCGGACCGCAGTGGTGACAAGGCGCAGCTTAAAAAGC
>CAYJGR010000027.1:0-26486 GCA_964370005.1 uncultured Oscillospiraceae bacterium | reverse complement strand
GGTCAGCCTTTGGGCATCTCTCGCAAAATCGCCTTTTAAATATGAAAGCGCAAGGTCGGCCGATAGCATTATTGGGTAGCTTGGACTGGTCGAGCCGAACAGCGCCATACTCCCCTTGGCCATACCGCTGTACTTGGGGTTTGAGATGTGTAGCATCGCCCCACCTGTCAGTACGGGCAAAGTTTTATGCAGTGAATCACAACACATATCCGCCCCCGCCGTTATAGGGTGCTCATACCCACGCAAAAAGTGCAGGTGCGCCCCGTGGGCATTGTCCACGAGCAGTGGTATGTCGGCGTCATGGCAAAGTTTCGACAGCGCCGATATATCGGCCATCTGCCCCATATAATCGGGGCTTGTGATATACACCGCCACCGCCTCGGGACAGTCGTCAAGCGCCTTCTCAAGCTCGGCGGGGGTTATAGGCAGGGCGAGCCCTTCTATGCCCTCTCCCCCCTGTGCGGTCTTTGGCCAAATCCAATGGGGGGTAACTTCAAGCAGTGCCATGGTGGCCACTGCACTGCTATGTATCATGCGGGAGGCTATGACCTTATCCCCCCGCTGTGTGGCAATGCTCAGCATTGTCTGTATACAAAGTGTGCTACCCCCCGCCGAAAGACAGGAGGTATCCGAGCCGTATAGCTCTGCGTATTCCCGCTCTAAGCTTGCGATTGCACCCTCGGCATGATAAAGGCTATCGGCCCCCTCGACCTCGGTGATATCCCGCAAAAACAGCTCGCTCATATCGTAAGGGGGATTGCCCTTGTGCCCGGGCATATGAAAGGGGGCACGCCCCTGTTTTCTTATATTCTCCATCGCCTCAAACAGCGGTGTCCCCATACAGTCCTCCATTATCATCCACGAAGTTTACGCAGTTTTGTGTGTAGCCACAATGCCATGCCGACCAGTTTTTTCATGATGGGGCGATATACGAGGTCAAATTCGCCGGCGAGTTCGTCGAGCTGTCCGCCAAACCCACGTTTGAACTGATACAGGCCGTACATATGACCACCCTCTTTTGTATCGCCCGATACACCTTGGAAGTCGTAGATCGTCGCCCCGCTCTCTATCGCCCAACATATCATATCCCATTGCA
This sequence comes from uncultured Oscillospiraceae bacterium, assembly GCA_964370005.1. Classification (GTDB taxonomy): domain Bacteria; phylum Bacillota; class Clostridia; order Oscillospirales; family Ruminococcaceae; genus Heteroruminococcus. Next base: position 25,390 of record CAYJGR010000027.1, on the reverse strand, counting down.
TGAGGTAGTTAGGCATGACCTCACGGTGGCGGTTGTCCGATGCGCCATAGACATAGCACACCTTACCGGCATAGTTTGTGGTGATGGCACCGCAGACGGCCTCGCCATTATAAAAGCCCATGTAAAGGCGGGCATGTTCCCCCAAGGCTTGTAAAAAGCCCTCAAAGTAGGATTTGGGGCGGGTGGGGAAACCGTCACGTTTGCCTGTAATCTCCATAAGGCGGACAAATTCGGCAAGATATTCTGTGCCCACCACCTTTATTTCAACCTCGTTTTTCATGGCGATGCGCACCTTGCGCCGACAGCTTTGACTTAAATTCATCAGCAGTTGTTCGTTGTCTCTACCCTCGAGATAAAGGCGGTAGTTAAACCGTGCCTGTACCCCCTCAAAGCCATCGGGGCCGAAATTGTGGGCAAATCCCAAGGATTTTAGATTTTCCACCGCCACGCTATCACTCATAAATATATCGGGGTCGAGTTTTAGGGCGTGGGATTTTTTCTCTGTGGCCAGTTGTTTTGCCCCCGCCATGAGGTCGGCGAGGGTGTCGCGGTCGGCAAAATCACATACGGGGCCACGTGGGGCATAAAGAAATGTCGAGCCAAGAAAGGGTATACGCTGTATAAGCAGTAGCATTGTCCCACGTATATTACCCTGCTCATCACGGGAAACAATCGCACGCCAGTCCCAATTGCTTTTGACCTTTGGCCAGCACAGTGACTGGGTAAATCCTCCCATGGGGTGATTTTTCACAAAATTTTCGTACTCATCATATTTATCGGGGGTTAAAAATTCCACCTAAAAAATCCTCTCCTTTTGGGGCAATCTATATTTAGAAGTATGAACTGCATAGGGTGGCTTATGCGTTTTGTTTGCTTTGAAGTAGGGCGGTGATTTTCTCCACATCCACACCCTTATCGACCTGAAACTTTTCTTTATTTAAAAAAGGACTTAGCCCTCGCAGGTTAAAAGCTTTGTTTGTGCCACCTGTCACGAGGAAATCACCTCTTTTGTGGGTGGATACCGCCGCATCTTCCATGGCTATGCCGAATATTTTCTCGGCCGAAAGTATTTCCCGCACCACCTTCATGCAGTTTTGGTTGTGATGCAGGGGGTTTTCATAGCTACCCACCCGCAATGTGGCCTCATCACGCTTGTTAAAGGTATTGCAGACCCAATTTTTGTCGTCAAGCTCGCCGTAATAGTCGCCACGCCCCACAAGGTCTGTGACAAATATCAGCCCAAAGTTCCCCACCAACAGATGATCTATGGTGACGGTCTGTGTGCCCACTGTTAGGGTGAGGTTGTCAAGCACCTTGTATTGGCGCAGCAAGGCAAATTTACGAAGGATAGAGGACACCCGCTTTTTAAGGCGTACAGGGTTGCGGGTGCCTTTCCAAGTCATGCTGATTATGAGTATCGCAAGACATACAAGGCCGAATAATATGGTGGGGATATTTTGTACTATGTAATTTATTGTGTCTTGATTCATGAATATTATCTCCTTTTATTTTAGCTGTGCTCAATTGTACCACAAATGGGTGATTTTGCAAAGAATGGAGATTTTTATGGCAGGAATGTGAATAAACGGTAATAACCGTCCCGCTTTGCTTGACACTCCTGTGTAAAAGGGTATAATTATAGGGGGTGTAGCCTCCCGCCTCCTTGTATACTCTTTCGGGGAAGTAAGATACACGCCCAGTTGTAAAACCTATGCTAAGGAGCTATATTTCAATGTTTAACTCTAAAAAAAATGTACCCATAATACCCGGTGCCGATAGGCGCAAGTTTCCCGTCATACCGGTCATAGCGGTTTTGTTGTCCATAGTACTCTTAATTGCTCTGTATAGATTTGCCTATAACGAGGAGGACTCGAGTCAAGCCGCCATGACCACCGACTTTTCGGGGCTGGATGCACAGGCCGTCTTGGACACCATATATGCCGAGAATACCGTCCGTGAAGTGCAGGACGTGACCGAACAACTCTTAGACGAAAAATACGGCCTTGTTCCCGCACTATATATCGATGTGTATGCCCGCCAATCCAGTGGCAGGTACGGTGTGGCCGATGTCTTTATTGTCCACCCCGCCTATGGCCGTGAAAATGATGTCAGAGAGGTGCTGGAACAGGTCAAAAACAGTCGTATTGTGGAGTTTTCAAAGTACGATGTTTATAATGCTCTTGAGTACTCCGAGGATGGCCAAATCTTTGAGGTAGGCGGATATATATGCCTAATTATGATTGAAGATGCTCAGGAGGCACGAGCCGTCATAGAGTCGGCACTGGGTAACAATAATTAGGCGGTGTTAACACGCCCTAGTTCTCACAATCACTAAAAGCATGTGATATAAGGTTATTTTACGGAGGTGACATCTGTGGGCAACGGTCTTATATTTACAAGTGAGGAGTTGTGTTCCGGGTGTAATAAGTGCATCCTGAAATGTCCTGTCGATGCCAACCATGCATCGTTTGAGGAGGATAAAAACAAAATACATGTGGACGACACTTTATGCATTAACTGCGCCGAGTGTGTGTCGGTTTGCGATCACGATGCCCGCACCTTCAAGGATGATACCTCTCGGTTTTTTGATGATTTGGCGGCGGGCAAGTCCATAAGCGTCATTGCGGCACCGGCGGCACGCACCAACTTTCCGGCTCTCCTCCGCCTGTTCGGCTTTTTAAAATCCTATGGGGCAAACTTGATTTATGACGTTTCCTATGGCGCCGATATCTGTACATGGGGTTATCTTAAGGCCATAAAGGAGAAAAATTTAACCTCTGTTATCGCCCAACCTTGCCCTGTGATTGTCGATTACATAGAACATTTTCACCCCGCACTGATAAAACAACTCGCACCTGTACACAGTCCGGCCATGTGTACCGCCATATATCTTAGGGAATATCTAAGCGTTGGGGACAGCATTGCCTTTCTCTCGCCATGTATCGGCAAAAAATCCGAATACAGCGACGAGAACACCCACGGTCTAATCAGCTATAATGTTACATATAAAGGGCTTTTGGAATATATAAAAACAAATGAGATAGAGCTTACAAACTATAGGGAGGTTTCGTTTGATAATATGGAGGGGTCGTGGGGGTTTACATTCTCACGCCCGGGTGGACTGCGCGAAAATGTCGAGCTTTATGTAGGAGAGTCTGTTTGGATCAAGCAGGTTGAGGGCATAGAAAATGCGCGTGAATATTTGGAGGAGTACGCCGACGACCTAAAGGCCGGCCGACCCTTGCCGCTACTTGTCGATGTGCTCAACTGTGCCCACGGCTGTAATCTCGGCACCGGTACGCTTAAAAATATCTCCCAAAATAAAATAGACTACCTCACAAATCAAAATAAAACCCGTGTCTCCAAAGAGGAGGCCGAGGCTGTGTTCGACGAGTTCGACCGCAAATTAAACCTTGAGGACTTTTTCAGAGGCTATACCGACAAGAGTGCCGATATAGATAAGACTGAGGTGTACGATATAGAGGAAACATACCGCCTATTGGGTAAGCACACCCAAGAAGATCGCAATATCAACTGCTTTTCTTGTGGATATGGCACATGTGAGAAGTTTGCCCAGGCCGTGGCAAGTGGCAAAAACCATCTGCGAAATTGCACACGCTATGCAAATGTGGAAATAGCACATCGCATGACCGATTTTGATCATCTTTTCGTCGATTTTTCAGACCATGTCGCCGAGGTTAGACGGCTTATAAATGCCGGCATTGACGCCTCAAAGGAACTCAGTGATATCACCATGCAAACAAAAATCATCTCGATAAACGCCAGCATAGAGGCCGCTCACGCCGGAAATGCAGGTGCGGGGTTTGCCGTGGTGGCCACCGAGATAAAAAGCCTTGCCGAGAACTCCTATCATTACTTGGAGCAAAACTCCCAAAATTCCGAAAACCTTGAGGAAAACATAAACAAGTTGGAACAAGAACTCGCCGGCATACAAAAAGAACTGCATCGTGTAATGCAGGTGAGATGAGTGGGTAAAACAGTTCAAACGAATATCTGAATTTGAGGTGCATATGCGCAACATTTTTACCGATAAAGTGTCCATTTGGGGAGTGATTTCTTTCACCATCCCCACCATCCTTATGATGCTTTTTTTATCGGCCTATACCATGGTGGATGGGATTTTTGTATCGCGTTTTGTGGGCACTTCGGCTTTGTCGGCCGTTAACATTGTTTACCCGCTGTTAAGTGTAGTCATTGCAGTGGCCGTCATGATGGGTACGGGCGGTAGCGCCATCGTCGCCCGCCAGCTCGGCGAGGGTAATAATAAGCTTGCCAGAGCTAACTTTTCACTTTTTATTTATACGGGGCTATCATTCGGTGTGCTCATAATGGTGTTGGGTTTCATTTTTTTGGAACCCCTTTTGTATTTTTTGGGGGCAAATGATGCCATAATGCCCTACTGCCTTGATTACGCTCGCCCACTGCTTTATTTTGTGCCCATGGGTATGTTGCAGATACTCTTTCAGTACCTGTTTGTGACGGCAGGCAAACCGGTGCTCGGACTTGTGAGTACATTTGCCGGCGGTATTGCAAATATGGTGCTCGATTATGTATTCATTGTGCCACTTGATATGGGTATTGCGGGGGCGGCTATCGCTACCGGTATTGGATTTTCTATTCCGGCAGTTGTCGGTGTTTTATATTTTACACTGGCCCGTAGGGGTAGCCTCTTCCTTGTGAGAGTGCGCCCTAAACTGTGTGTCCTGCTCGAATGTTTCTCCAACGGCTCCTCCGAGATGGTCAGCAATCTCTCCATGGCGATTACCACCTTTCTCTTTAATATTGAAATGATGCGACTGCTCGGGGAGGACGGTGTGGCCGCCATCACAGTGGTGCTATACGCCGAGTTTTTCCTCACAGCCGTGTATCTCGGTTACGCCTCGGGCATCTCGCCTGTGATAAGTTTTAACTACGGTAATGAAAATCATAAAAATTTACAGCGTATTTTCCGTATGAGTCTTGGAATAATCACTATTTCATCGGTGGTGATGTTCACCTGTGCTATGGTATTTTCGGGGCAACTTGTATCGATATTTGCAAGCCCCGACAGCACGGTATATCCCATCGCCCTTGAAGGGATGCGACTGTATAGCTTCAGTTTTTTATTATCGGGGCTGAATATATTCGCCTCGGCACTCTTTACCGCTCTATCAAATGGCAAGGTCTCGGCATTTTTGTCCTTCTTGCGCACGTTTTTATTTATCGCTCCCACAATACTTATCCTACCTCGCATTGTGGGGCTGTGGGGTATATGGATTGCAGTGGCCATTGCAAATTTGCTCGCCCTTGTTTTCTCGGTGTATTTTGTGCTCAAACATAGAAAAACGTATCATTATGCTTGATGGGGGCGGGTTAAGGGCGTTTAGTGATTATTTTCTCCCCCTGCCACGATTTTTTGGGTAGGGGGTGATTTGGGTGGGGGCGTACTTATGCCCGTGGTTTGGGCGGGCTTATGTACGCTCACGCCGAAACCGCCCCATACACGGAAAAGCGGGGTGGAAGCAGAGCCTACCGCCCCATGTCCTTAAGTACAAATCCATCGCAACTAATTGTTTTCTCCCCCTTGTGTTAACCGCTGTTTTAGGTTAAAATATCCTTATATATTTATTCTCACGCAAAGGGGTGCTGATTTTGGCTGTAATAATTGCGGACAGTACATGTGATTTGACGCTTGAACATTTAGAGGCTCTAAATGTTGAGATGATGTCGCTGAAGGTATATTTTGGCGAAAAGGGATATTTGGATAAGCGTGAAATCACAAATGAACAGTTTTTTGAAATGTTGGCCAAATGTAAGGAGCTGCCCACCACTTCGCTTGTCAGCATGAGCGAATTTATGGATGCTTTTTCGGCTCATCCCGAGGAAGATATTGTGGTTGTTACCATTTCGAGTAAGCTCAGTGGCACAAACCAGGCCGCCGTACTGGCAAAAGAGGAGCTGGGGCGTGATAACATATATGTTATTGATTCGTTGGCTGCCACTTCGGGCACAGGGCTTTTGGTACTCTTGGCCGCAAAACTACGTGATGAGGGCAAAACCGGCAAGGAAATAGCCGACATTTTAAATGAGCGTAAAACAAAACTTAGATTGTTTGCCACTATAAGCTCTTTGGATAACCTTGTAAAGGGCGGGCGACTTTCGGGATTTAGTGGAGCAATAGGCAATATTTTGTCGATAAAGCCTCTAATCGCAGTGAAGGATGGCCTTGTGACAAACGTGGGCAAAGCGAGGGGACAAAAGGCTGCCGTCGAGATGGTGGCAGGGCTTGTCGAGAAAGCTAACCCCGACCTTGACAATGTGGTTATATACATACATTCGGGTGATGAGGACTATCTCGGACGCCTCAAAAAGCATCTACCGAAGTTTAGAGGCGAAAAACATACTTGTCATATCGGTAGCGTTGTGGGCACGCATGTAGGTTCCGGGGCTGTGGGTATCGCATTTTTCGCCGGGGATTGACAGGGCAAACAATAGGGGTTTTTATGAAAATAATTTCAAATTGGCTAAGCAACATACCCATCAGAAAAAAATTTATACCACTACAACTATTTGTAATTATAAATGTTGTAATTATAAGTTTGTTTTCATTTTTTTCTGTTTCAATGCTCAACAATTCATCACAAAATATTATAGATGAAAATGTCAGGAATAAAGAAGCGCTTAGTGCGATTATTAGAAATATGTATGTTTGCCGAGTGCTTGGTAGGGATATTTTATTTGCGGTGGAAGAGGATGTAAAAAAAGATTATTATGACAATTATATAGCAGCATTTGACGACCTTGATTATAAGATGGATGAGTTTTCAAATCATCTTAGCGGAAGTCAACTTGTCGAGTTTACCCGCATTATCGAGGAAAAAAACACGTATAAAGACAGCATGATATTGTCGGCTGACATATGGATTGCTGGGGGCGATTATGACGAGGCATTGTATGCCCTGCAGGTGGTAACCCCAATTGCCAATGAATTTTTCGGCAGTATAGATGAGTTTTCGGCCGAAGAAGAGCGCCTGATGAATGTCGAACTTGACAGAAACGATGATCTGGTGGTTGCAATTTTTGCTGAGGGTGCGATTGTTTGTATATTGTGCATATTGGGCGTTACATTCTTTACAAGGGTTTTCTCGAAAAGTATGAGTAAGAGCCTAATAACTCTTGAAAAGGCTATGTCACAAATTGCAAAAACAGGAAACATGAAGATTGAGATCCCCGATAATTTATATACAAAAGACGAAATAGGTCGCATTGCAGAAGTTGCCAACGATATGAAATCCATGCTACTCCAGTATTCATTTCAGGACACATTGACAGGTGGACTGAATGTAAAAGCTTATCATGAGGAACTCAGAGATATGTTTGCAGATGGAGCGCATGAAAAAGAGTTTTGGTGTATTATCTCAGATATGAACAATCTAAAGCTCATAAATGACTTTTTAGGACATATGGAGGGGGATAATGCACTTAGAAATTCATATCATGCTCTAAATAACACCTTCAAAATGCATGGCAAGACCTTCCGCATAGGAGGGGATGAGTTTGTTTCACTTTTGTCGGGGTGTTCCCGCAGCGAGCTTGAGCAAATGATTGCCAACATCACAAAGCAAATAAAGCAGGCAAATACAAATGAAAAGTATAGTTTTTCTCTTGCATTTGGCTTTGATCAATTTTCCGGCAAAACCCTCGTCCAATACAACCAATTTTTTAAGACTGTAGATAAAAGAATGTACGCAAATAAACTCGCAAACAGTCAATCGAGAATGAATGCAAGAGTAGTAGCACCCGACAAAAAATAGCGATGCAACCTCAAAACAAGTTTATGCCTTTTGCAGAAAGGAATGGTCGTAGTTATGATTATGCTACTTATCGCCGCCCTTGTGGGCATGGTGAGTTGGGCGTTTGAGATTGGTGCTGTAGCCTGTCTTAAAAAAGGTAAGGTCGAGGCCGGAATTGCCCTGAACTACTGTGGGTGGCTGTTTGCACTCATGGCGATAGGGTTTATAATCACAGCGGTTCTAACCCCCTCTTTGAGCATCGATCTTATGGGGGTGAATATCGGCCTTGTTCGTGTGGCTGTCACCTTGTTTATCTCCCTGACCGGAGGACTGGGGGGTTATGTGCTGGGTGTCATCATCGCAGCTATAAAACATAGAGAGCAGTTTGACGATCGAAGAAATAATCCTGTCGAATATTTATAAATGCGACAAATTCCGCCCACCTGACAAAAATCTGTCGGGGGGGCGGGATTTTTATGCGTTTATTTGTCGAGTGCTTGCTCTATGGCCTCACGCACCGAACGCAGTACCTTTATGCGGGCATATTTTTTGTTGTTGCCCTCAACGATGATCCATGGGGCGTCCACCGTGGAGGTTCGGCATATCATTTCATCGACAGCCCCCTCGTATTTATCCCATTTTTCACGGTTGCGCCAATCCTCATCGGTGATTTTATGCTGTTTCTCGGGGGTGGCTTGGCGCATATTAAAGCGGGAAAGCTGTTCCTCTTTGTCGATATGTATCCAGAATTTGCGCACAACCGCACCCCAGTGGCACAGCTCCTGCTCAAACTCGTTCATCTCGGAAAAGGCCTGCTCACAGCGCAGTGCAGGGGTAAATCCCTCGATTTTTTCGACCATCACCCTGCCGTACCAGCTGCGATCGAACAGCGCCACATGGCCATCTTTGGGTAAATCCCGCCAAAAACGCCACAGATAGTGGTGGGCAAGCTCGTCGGGGGTGGGGGCGGCCACCGGAACCACCTCAAACCCTCGGGGGTCGAGAGCCCTCGAAAGGCGTCGGATTGCGCCACCCTTGCCGGCGGCATCCCAACCCTCAAAGGCCAACACCACGGGAATTTTTTTCTGATACAGATAACCGTGAAGTTTTTCCAAACGCTCCTGTTCCTTGTCCAGCGCCTTTTTATACTGCTCATCCGACAAAGAAAGCGAAAGATCGACCTGTGAAAGCGGTGTCGTGTCCATGAGTGGGAAATGTTTGGGTGGCTGTGGCTCGGGGCGAGGAACCCCTGTTTCCAGCGCCGACTGCAAAGCCTCGTGCACAATTTCAAGCACACGGTGCACCCCTTTTTTGCGCTTGTTGTTATCGATGCGGTGCCAAGGGGCATGGGGGGGATTTGTCCCATCTATGACATTTTCCATCAATTCTCGACGCTCGGAATAATCATGGTTGCGCTTCCAATCACGCTCGGTCACACGCCAAGCCGTAGCGTCATGTTCCTCGAGCTGACGCAGACGCTCCTCCTGCTCCTGCTTGTCGATATCGAGGAAAAATTTCAGCAGCAAGTAGCCGTCATCACACAATTGGCGCTCAAAAATATTTATGGAATTTAGCAGTTCCTGACGTTTGTCGGGGTGGTCTTCGATGTGGGATATCGCCCGATTGTACCAGCTTCTATCCAAAATCGACATCTTACCCTTGGCCGGAATTTGCCCCCAAAACGTCCACAAAGCGGGACGGCGGGATTGTTCGTCGGTGGGCTCTCGGTTGGTGTGAACTTTGTAGCCGCGGGGGTCAAGCTCGGCGATCACCTGTGCGATGGTATCCCCCTTGCCCGAGGCGCTAAAACCCTCAAAAATCATGCAGACAGGGATGCCGGCCTTTTCCAGTGGATGTTGCAGGGCATACAAAGCCGACTGAAGTCGCTTTATATCCTGTTTGCGTCTCTTTTTTTGGTCTGATGCGCTTTGGTTTGACATTTTTTCTCCCTCCCATTCGACAAATTTTACTTTTTCTTGTAACTGTTATTATTGTATCATAAAAACGGGGTAGAGGTATAAGGGTAATAATACACAAAAATAAATGTCATAACCCACAATATTTAGCAGGCAATGACATTATATTTGTAATATGAAGCGCATATTTTACTTATAGTTATTACACTACTCCAAGATATTCTTCAAGGGTGACACCTAATGCCATAATTTCTTTTGCGGTTTCGACACCTACATATCTAAAATGCCATGGTTCGAACACCACCCCCGTGATGGGTTCGTCATCCTCGGGATAACGCAGGATAAATCCATAATCGGCACAGTTTGCGGCCAACCACTTGGCCTCTTCAAACTCGGCAAACTCGGGCAAAAGGTCGGGCAGCACCGTGAAGTAATCGACCGATACAAGGTCAACCGCAAGCCCGGTGGCGTGCTCACTTGTGCCCGGGGGGGCTACCCATCTTGCGGCCTCCACAGCAGCATCTTCGGCCGAATACCCCGAATTTATCAGCTCCTGCACCTTGTTGTCATACAGTATCTGACTGCGGTAGAGGGGGCGGTAGCCCGAGATAAGCGACAGCGGTAGCCCTGCATCTGCGGCATCGCTCATCATACGGGTCAGCGGGTCATATATCATGCTGTGCACCTGATAGCTCCCCACCGACATAAGCTCAAGGTCGGGAAACTCGTCAGGCATCACATACTTTTTGCTCACCAACACAAGCTCGAAATCTTCACCTCCAACGAACAGGTGTTCGTATCCTGCGGGAATACTGCTGTCAACCGATGGGGTTTGGGGCTCGCTTGGGGCGGGGTGCTGTGCGGACTGCTCACTCATAGACTGCTCCTGCTCTGAGGAAGATTCCTGCGAAGATTCGAACGACTGCGAGGTCTCGGGGGCACTGCTTTGACTCTCGGGGCTTTGTGAGGAGGCGGGCTCCTGCTCATCCTCCCTCATGGCCGTGGATAGCATCATTGTAACCATCACCACTATTAACATTGTAAAAAGCACAGGTATAAAATGTTGATAATTTCTTGTGGGTTTGCGACGTCGGCGGGTGTTTCTATTCATATAGATTATTCCTTTCGATATTTCATAGCAGTTCCATCTTTGCGGTCAGTATGGCAAGGGCGGCCAGTGGGGCAGTCTCACAGCGCAGTATGCGAGGGCCAAGGGAACACAGATGTACCCCCTTTTGTAGGGCTGTGTCGGCCTCGGTAGGCTCAAAACCACCCTCGGGGCCGGTCAATATGCCAATGCGCCCATGCATGTCCTGCAACACCTCACCCAAAGGCTTTGTGGCATTCTCATAAAACATGATTGCCAGCTCATAGGTGGATAATTCATCTATAGCCCGATCAAATGACATAACCTCTCTCACGACAGGCAGTACCCCGCGCCCGCTCTGTCCCGCAGCCTCGCGCACAATCTTTTGCCAGCGAACGAGCTTTTTTTCAAGGCTTTTTTGGTCGGGACGGGAGATACAACGTGTAGTCAATATCGGCACAAACTCGGTCGCCCCCAGTTCCACACCCTTTTGCAGTATGGTCTCGGTCTTGTCTCCCTTGGGCAGGCCGAAGTAGAGTGTTATGGGAAATGGCGTTTCAGAGGCCGAGGCCATACTGTGGGTAATTTTTGCCGTGACACAGTCGGAGCTCACGGCGACCACCTCACAGGTGTGGTCGGTGCCACTGTGGTCGCACACCGTTATAACCTCACCTACCCGCACCCGCAAGGAACGGGCGAGGTGCAATGCATCTTCGCCCGTGATCTGTACGCTATTGCCTGTGACATCGGCCACAAAAAATCGGGGCATAATCCATCCTCCCGTAGAAAATTATCGAGCAATCAGGGTTTTTTGGCTCTTATAGCCGCCCAACCGCCCTGCTCGTGGCACTGTTCTATCACAAACCCTGTCTCGGTCAAGGCACAAATTACCTCGTCCTGTCGCTCGGTTATAATGCCCGAGGCCAAAAGGTAGCCCCCCACTTTGAGGTGGGCAAGCGCCGCAGGGGCAAGTGCCACAATGGCATCGGCCACTATGTTGGCTGCCACAATATCATAACATCCAAGCCCCACCTTGGCGGCTATGTCGGCATCTCTTATCAGGTCGGCATGGTGGGCGGTGAATGTTGGAGCATCGTAACCGCCCTCACGCAGGTTTTGAACCGAGATTTTGGCGGCGAGAGGGTCTATATCCACCCCGACAGCCCGCCCTGCACCAAGTGCAAGTGCCACAAGTGATAGTATACCACTGCCACAACCCATGTCAAGCAAATTGCAATCGGGTGTGACGGCCTCCTCAAGCAGGGCGATACACATCTGTGTGGTGTGGTGAGTGCCCGAACCGAAGGCCATGCCGGGGTCGAGGCGTACCACCACTTCGCCGTCGGCGGGGGTGTAGTCCTCCCAACTGGGGCAAACTACAGTTTTTTTGCCTATCTTGGTAGGGTGGTAATATTTTTTCCATCCAAAGGCCCAATCGGCCTCCTGCACACCGTTTTGGGCGATGTCATAGGAAATACCCTCGGCCTCCAACCGCTCACGGATAAAGGATATCGCCTCGGCGGGGTTTTCCTCGGGAGAAATGAATATGTGTATTTTGGCCTGCTCACGGTCGCTGTCGAGCAAGTCTTGCTCTATGAGGTCTATGTGGGCGATTTCAAGCACGGCCTGTTCAAGGTCGGAATAATCCTCGATATACAGCCCATAAGGCACCGTCATACCGGCTATGGCGGCGGCGGTATCGCAGTGCGAAACCGGCACGGTAATTATAATTTCAGTCCAATTTTCCATGGTAATACCTTTCGGTTTTTTAATAATCATGAAGTCCCATGGCGTCCAATATGGAGCGCACTACAGGGCGACTTCCACTTATACCCGACACTTCTATGTCGCAGTGGGCACGGTAGCGGGTGCGGTAGGTCTTATACATCTCGGACAGTTCCTCACGGCTATGTTTTTTGGCCAAAGAGGATTGATCGGAGGTTATGCGCTGATAACAAAGTGAAAAAGGGGTGTTGATATAGGCGATTTTACCGTTTTCGCGCATTTGAGGGAGGTTGTCCTCCCGCATGGCGACACTACACCCTGTGGTGATGACACAACCCACCTGTCCCGCCAGTTCCGCCATGGCACGGCTTTCCTCCTCGGCAAAGGCGTCGTCACCGCCCTGAGCCAATATTTCATCTATGGAACGCCCTGTCATTTCCTCTATGTATTTATATACATCTATATATCTCAGCCCAAGGCGTTTTGCGAGAATAATTCCGGCCGTAGACTTTCCGCTACCCGTAAATCCAAGCAATATAATATTTGTGGTTATTTTGTTGTCACGCTTTTTCATGGATTATTCCCTCCTGCGCATATGTAAAGTTCTAATATTCCCACAATATGGTTATTGTACCACACTTTGGAGAAAATTGTAAGATGCTAAGACAAAATATGTAAATTTTTTTGCACTTTTGTAGGTCTCATTTTGGCAATTCGGGTAAAAAAGCACATCTTTGTGAAATAGCACAAAAATAAGGCCAAAATAACGGCAATATTTAACTCAAAAATTTGCCTTATCCCCCTTGTCAATCGCTCTCAAAACAGCTATCATATGTTCGTACCCCATCGTAGATTGCCATAAACTTTGACAGATGGGTGGGATATTACTTCGTGAAGGAGAGACTGTAATGGTATTTGAAAAAGTTCGTGATGTACTGCAAGATCAGCTCGATGTAGAGGAGAGTATCATCACCATGGAAGCCTCCATCTTGGATGATTTGGGTGCCGATTCCTTGGATGTGGTAGATTTGGTGATGACTTTAGAAGATGAGTTCGACACCGAAATTCCCGACGAGGAGATCGAAAATATCAAAACAGTTGGCGACATAGTTCGTTTTTTGGAAGAAAATATGTAACATGTAAAATACCCCCGCATTGGACAGCAGTTCACAGTGCGGGGATATTTTTGTTTTGCGGTGTTGAAAAAGTCCACACTTCATATTATAATGAATTACATATATAAACGGCTTTGACATAAGCCCCCCAGGCCCACACCCGTGTGCGGAGTGGCAAAAGAAAGGCGGTACAAATATGGCAGAACAAAAAAAGATGGTAGAGGCAATCACCTCCATGGAGGTGGATTTTTCCCGCTGGTACACCGATGTGGTGAAAAATGCCGATTTGATAGACTATTCCTCGGTGAGAGGGTGTATGATTTTGCGCCCCTACGGCTGTGCTATTTGGGAGAATATACAGTCCCTGCTCGATGGACGCTTTAAGGAACTGGGGCATGAGAATGTATGTATGCCTATGTTTATCCCCGAAAGCCTGCTACAAAAGGAAAAAGACCATGTCGAAGGATTTGCCCCCGAGGTGGCTTGGGTCACCCATGGCGGCAGTGAAAAGCTAAACGAGCGCCTTTGTGTGCGCCCCACCTCCGAGACATTGTTCTGTGAGCACTTTGCCCATGTGCTCGGTTCCTACCGCGATCTCCCACTACTTTACAACCAGTGGTGTTCTGTGGTGCGGTGGGAGAAGACCACCCGCCCCTTCCTGCGCACAATGGAGTTTTGGTGGCAGGAGGGTCACACCCTGCACGAGACCAAAAAAGAGGCCATGGACGAGACCGAGCAGATGCTCGACGTCTATGCCGAGCTGTGTGAAAAACACCTGGCCATCCCTGTGCTCAAGGGACGTAAAACCAAAAAGGAACAGTTCGCCGGTGCCGAGGCCACCTACACCATCGAGGCCATGATGCACGACGGCAAGGCGTTACAATCGGGCACCTCCCACTTCTTCGGGGATGGCTTTGCCCGTGCGTTTGATATCCAATATACAGGTCGTGACAATAAGCTGGCCTATCCTTTCCAGACCTCATGGGGTATGTCCACCCGTATAATCGGTGCGGTAATCATGACCCATGGTGACGACAACGGCCTGCTTTTGCCCCCTGCCATAGCACCTATACAGGTTATGGTGGTGCCCATCGCCCAACACAAGGAGGGGGTACTTGACAAAGCCCACGAGATCACCGATCGCATAAAGGGATTTTGCCGTGCCAAGATAGACGACAGCGACAATTCCCCCGGCTGGAAGTTTGCCCAGTACGAGGTCAAAGGCGTGCCCCTGCGCCTTGAGATAGGCCCGAAAGATATCGAACAAAACCAATGTGTGCTTGTCCGTCGTGACAATCGCCAAAAGTACATTGTGCCCCTGAGTGACCTTGAGACCGAGATCCCCAAGGTGCTTGAAGAACTGCGCCTTGCGATGTATCAAAGGGCACTTGACAACCGCGAGAAGCGCACATGGTCGGCCACTACTATGCAGGAACTGCAAACCCTGGCCGAGGCCGACAACGGCTTTATAAAGGCCATGTGGTGCGGTGAGGAAGAATGTGAACTCAAGCTCAAAGATCAAGCCGGTGTAACCTCCCGCTGTATGCCCGCCGAGCAGGAAAATATCAGCGATAAATGCGTATGCTGTGGCAAGCCCGCACAGTCCATGGTGGTGTGGGGTAAGGCGTACTAGAGGGAACAAGTAGGAGTCAAGGTAAAGAGCTTTTTATATGCCCTTAAATAGGAATCCATCTAAAAAGGAGAAACTCTATGACAAACATATGGCATGACATCTCACCTAAGCGCATATCGCCCGAGGACTTTATGGCGGTAGTGGAGATTGAAAAGGGCAGCAAGAAAAAGTACGAGCTGGACAAAGAGACCGGTTTTATTATGCTTGACCGCATTTTGCACACCTCGACCCATTACCCCGCAAATTACGGTTTTATACCCCGCACCTACGGCGATGACCTTGATCCCCTCGATGTGCTACTTCTGTGTTCCGAGCCAATAGAACCCCTCACCCTTGTGCGGTGTTATCCCATCGGGGTTATAGCCATGATGGATAGCGGGCGCAAGGACGAAAAAATCATAGCTATACCATTCAATGACCCCACCTACAATTCCTACACAGACATCTCTCAACTTCCAGCACACATCTTCGAGGAAATGCGCCACTTCTTCACGGTATACAAAGCCCTTGAGCACAAAGAAACCGCCGTCAACGAGACCAGCGGTAGAGAAGAGGCGATCAAAATCATAAAGGCCGCCATAGAGAGCTATGTGGAGAATTTTTGTAGATAGTGAGAGTGAAAGGACAATTAGGAATGAATGTATCGCTTTGCGATGGATTTGCATTTAAGGGAATAAGGTGACAGGCTCTGCCCCCACCCCGCTTTTCCGTGTAGGGGGCGGTTTTGGCGTGAACGTACATAAGCCCGCCCAAACCACGGGCATAAGTACGCCCCCACCAAAACAACCCCCTACCCAAAAAATCGGGGCGAGGGGAATAATTAGCTAAAAATCAGAAATTAAGGTCAAGAGCACCCACAAACGGTTGCCCTTGACCTTAAATATTTCCTAACTAATTATTTTTCCGCCGTCTAAGCAGTATAAACCCAATTGCACCTATAACCGCCGCTGCGGCCGCCAAGATTATCGGCAGTAGCAGGCTGTTTTTGTCCTCATCATCCAAATCGAGGTCGGCTTCGGTGTCCGCCATGGAGGAGGACGAGTAGGCCGATGACGACTCGTCAAACACATTCTCGGTGAAATCCGATGAACTGGACGACTCCTCCGACGAACTGCTCGACGAGGACGGTTGCCATGTGGTAGTGCCACCTGTCGAGACAGGCGGTGTCCAGGTTAGTGTGGGCGGGGTGGTGGATGTAGTGTTACCGGAACTGCTGCCGCCCGCTGTGCCACTGCCGGTGTTGCCGGTCGGGTACCAGGCGTATCCGCCACCACTGCTGTTGCTACCGCTCGAGGTGTATATCGTCGGGATAAGGAAGGTGGCCGACGCATTCCCCATGTTGGTTGTTATGGTCACTGTATGGGTACCCGAGGGAAGCCGTGCGAAAAATGAATTGAAAAATGTCACCTTTACACTGCCGGAACCGACACTGCCCACTGTGTCACCCTGCAATATCAAATTACTGCTACCTGTAGCCACACCGGGGGTGATGGCGGGGTCAATCTCAAAGTCATACACCGTGCCGTCCGCAAGCTTTAGGCTAACTCCTGTCAATTCGCTGAAAAGCTTGTCAAACAGCATCACAAGTTGGCTAAGGGTGGTGTTTACCTTGCCTGCATTTACTGTAAGGGTATATTCTGCGGTGGCTTCGGCGTTGTCGGCGTCGGCCTGGGCGGTGGCTGTTATGACGGTTGTGCCGGCGCTTACAAATGTAACAAGGCCGGTGTTCTCATCCACTGTCGCTACCGCAGGCAAACTGCTCGTATATTTCACAACAGTATGCGCACCCGTCAATGTGTTGGTGATAGGTGCATCACCCAAGGTCACTGTGCGCACATCAGGCGAAAATACAAGGTTTTGGATGTTCTTTTCGGTCAGTTGTATCGTGATTGTAAGGTCAAATGCGTTGTAGTTATCGGTCGCTACCGTTGCTGTTAGGGTAATTGTGTCGTTTGCGTTGGCGGTGGGTATGCCACTGTCAAGCCAGAAGTCCACAGTTTTATTAAGAGAGCTTGTCTCTGTTTTTGCTATGTGGGTCGGATCGTTCATCACTATAGCCGTGACATCTCCTGCAATTGTGGGTATATATGCCGTCAAATCCACCGTCTTGGCCGAGGTGTCGGTGTATAGTACCGTGATGGCCTCGGGGTGTGCTGTGGGGGTGTAAGGCCCCTTTGTTATCTCACCTGTGGTCACACTAAAATCATTCGGGTCAATGTGATAGTTTTGGGTGGCCGGTGTATCCTGCAATGCTACAACGCCTGTGACCGTCTTGCCTGTGCCCACTGCAGAGTTGGCAAATTGTGCGGAACTTACGGTATAGTCTGTGCCAAATGCCAAACTACCGCTCACAAGGCCGTCAAATGTCACGCCTGTAATATATGCGGTTGCTGTAGTAGTGCCGTCAAAGGGCTTGGCGGTCATGGTCACGCCTGTGATTGTAAGATTTTTTTTGTTGATCTGAGTGAGAATGCCATTTAATGTGTTACTACTTAGTGCGTAGTTGTGGGCATCATCGCCCGAAAGCCCTATAGTTATATCTTGATAGCCGTCGTCATGCACCTCAGCCGTGATATATGAGGTGGGCGGAGTTACATTTATGTCCACATCATCGCCGCTTATTATGTCGTTGAGCGTGGGAGGGGATACCACATGGCTTGATAGCAATGTATTATTGCCGTCATACTCTTTTTCATATCTAAAACCTGTCGAATCAACAGTCACTGTCTTGGGGTTTACAGTGAAGTTGCCTGTGCCTATGTATATGGTTGGAGGCTCGCCGTCCGGCACGTTTGTTGGGGTGCGGGTCACTGTTACGGTGTATGTGCCTGCATCGGTGGGCATTTTATCACTGCTGTAGGGGTCGCTGTTGGCCAGGTCGCCGGTGTAAAGCGTTATTTGATTGTAATTTGTTGCACCACCGGGAGCATTACCTAAATTGGGGTTTGCCTCATCCTCACCGTTGTCGGTCTCCTCATCGGGATTGTAGCCGTAGGTCACAACCACATCGGGGATGACAAAGGTATCCACCGCACTGCCTGTTATTTGTACTCGGTTGCTTGTGTGGTAATTGGTTGCAAGGTCGGTAACCAAGATTCCACTGGATATTACACTTACACCGGTGTAGCCTGTTAGGGTTGGTGCAGTTGTGAATGCTGCCGCTATACTGCCACCGCCTACGGTGATTTCACCCGCCGAGATGGTCGAGCTGCCCAGTACGCCGTGGCCGCCTGTGCCGTCTGCACCTTTTGCGCCGTCAGTACCGCCTGTTGTGGCTGTACCACCTGCACCACCTGTGCCCCTTGCACCGCCTGTGACGTTAACGATGCTGTCGGCCGCCGATGCACTGACAGTAAGCCCACCGCTGACACCGTTACCGCCTGTGCCACCCTTGCCACCTGCGCCAACATTGCTGCCGCTCGCACCGTTGCCACCGTTACCGCCTATGCCACCTGTGACCGTGACGGTTGTGTCTGCGGCATTAACGGTAAGTCTACCGCCCACGCCGTCGCCACCTGTGCTACCTGCTGTGCCTGCGGGAGCTATAGTTGTGCCGTTCGTACCGTTCGCACCACCACCGCCTGTTGCGGTCAAAGTGGCTGTGTCGTTAACAGCAGCTGTGCCCGAGATGCCGTCGCCACCATCCCCGCCGTTGTTGCCACCTGTGGCGGTGAGGGAGGCGGTATCGTTAAGGACTACAGCACCGTCAACGCCATGTAGTCCACCCGAGGGGGTGCTGACCGTGGCCGAGTTCACCTTGGCAGTCACACCTGCGCTGTTTGATATGGTGAGAGTGCCCACATCAATGGCGGGGGCGTTGGTGGAGGTTACCGAGAGGGTGCCTGTGCCTGTTAACGAAACGCTGTTGCCGCCGGCATCCATGTGGCCGGTTATTGTGCTTGTGCCGTTAAGCTGTATGGTTACATTCGCAGCTGTTACCTGAACTGTTGGGGTAGCTATGTCGTTGTCTTTGTCGGAGATTACCACATCGTTAAAAGTAAAGAGTATTCCCGAGGAGTTTGTGGCATAGGTGATATAACCATCTGTGATTACCCCAAGACCTTGGAGATCATCAAAGTTGTCACTGTCAACCTGCGTACCGTTTATTATAAGCGGGTAGGTCTCGGCGGCCGTCGCCCCGAAGGCGAACAGCGACAGCACCAGCATCATCACCAGTGTACCCACAATAGTTTTTTTCAGCAATGTGTTCATATTTTAACCCTCCGCAGTTAGTTGCATATATTAAGTGGGGAATTTTGTGTGTTTTGTTGCATGTAATTTGGAAATTAGGGGGTAATTAAGGGAAGCAGAGCCCCTCCCCTACTAATCTCTAAATACGCCATTCCATACAACCACCACGATTTTTTGGTTAGGTGGTGGGGTGGGCGTGGGCGTACTGCTGCCCGTGAGCGTTCTTTGGTCTTGGGCTTATGTGCGTGCGCACCAAGCCGCCACCTAAGCGTGAAAGATGCGAGACAACCACAGCCTACCGCCTCATGCCCTTGAGCTTATCTATCATCTGTCCTCTAATTCTGATACCTATACACTATACATTATAATACAAAAAAATAAAAATAAAAGGTTTTTATGCCAAAATTATGAATAATTACAAATTTTAGGTAGTATTTACTTGATAATGGGGTTAAAATAATTTGCATTATTGGCGTTAATAATGTATTATAGGGGCGGACGAAAGAACAGACCGCTTTTTTGTCGGCATTTCCGTGGAGGATATGTTACGGCTTTATGGACAGGGCAGATTACGAACCCATATGCCCCGATCTGTTTTTAAGGGTGATACTCACCCGACATATTAAGATAACCTCTCACAGCATCTGACAGCATGTTTGTCCCCATTTTTGCGGGGTGAGGCTGTGGGTTCGAGGCGCAGGGTGGGGGGTCAAAAAAGGAAGGTATATGAGTTTTTCACAATTGGGGCTATCTGCGCCCCTCCTAAAGGCATTGGAGCAGGTGGGTTATAAGACACCCTCACCTATCCAAGAGAAATCCATCCCACCTCTGCTTGAGGGGCGGGATTTACTTGGTTGTGCCCAGACAGGCACAGGCAAGACAGCGGCATTTGCCCTACCGCTATTACAACTGCTATCCAAAAAGCCGACGAGTGGGCGTTTGCGCCCCATCCGTGCATTGGTGCTCACCCCCACCCGAGAACTGGCCGCCCAGATACAGGAAAATTTTCGTGATTATGGGCGCAATTTGCGTCAGCGTTCGGTGGTGATATTCGGTGGAGTTGGACAAAGAGCACAGGTCGATGCGCTTTCCCGTGGGGTTGACATCCTTGTGGCCACACCGGGGCGACTGCTCGATTTGGTGGGGCAGGGTCATATAAAGCTTGGCAAGCTCGAATATTTTGTGCTCGATGAGGCCGACCGTATGCTCGATATGGGTTTTATACATGACATTCGCCGTGTGATAAAACTTCTGCCCGAGAAACGCCAAACCCTGTTTTTCTCGGCCACCATGCCACAGGAGATACAAGGCCTTGCCGACAGTCTGTTGACCGACCCTGTCAAGGTGACGGTAAATCCTGTGTCCTCCACAGTCGATATCATTCGCCAAGAGGTGGCATTTACCCAAAAGGCCGACAAGCGGGAACTGTTACTTTGGCTACTGCGTGGGCATAATATATCGTCGGCGCTTGTGTTCACCCGTACAAAACATCTGGCCGACAGGGTGGCCAAGTTCTTAAAGCAAAAAGGTGTGTCGGCCGAGGCACTGCATGGCGATAAGAGTCAAGGGGCGAGACTCCAAGCCCTCGGCGCATTCAAAAGCGGTAAATGTCGTGTGCTTGTGGCCACAGATATCGCCGCCCGTGGCATAGATGTGGACGGCATAAGTCATGTGTTTAACTTCGATTTGCCCGATATGCCCGAGACCTATGTCCATCGCATAGGGCGCACAGGTCGTGCGGGGCGTGAGGGGATAGCGGTATCGTTTTGCACCCCCGAGGATATGCCCCTGCTTGTGGGAATACAAAAACTGATAAAGAAAGAGCTTATACCGCTTGAGGGGCATCCGTTTGCGGTCGATGTGACAGTGCCTGTGCCGGCGAGCAAGCAGGGTGGGCGCACACATTCCTCATCGGGCAAGCCACAAAGGCAAAAGCGGGAGCATTCCCACAAAAAGCCCGCCCCAAAGCAGGGGCAAAAGCCACTTGCCGAGGAAATAAAGACCGAAAGCGAGTTGCCACCTATCCCCAAGGGCGGGTTTTCGTCCGAGATGCGACTGCCCGGGCGTGTGGCGGCTAAGGGCGGTACGGCGAGAGCAAATAAAGGTGGCCAAAGCGCCCCAAAATCCGAGCGCACCCACAAACCCGATAACAATACCCCGAGTACCCCCAAGCCCCCAAGGGCGGGCGGTGGACATTCGGGGGGCAAACGCCGCGGCAAAAAAGGCGGCCCCAGAGAACCGGTATGGGTACCGCTGAACAATCAACCGATCGTAACCCGCCCTCAAACCCGCTCGGCATTCCCCGAGCCGGAAAAGGGCAAGAACAATTAGTAATGATGGAATCGCTTTGCGATTATTTTATATATTCATGGATAAATGACCTTAAATACAAAATTATTGCCAAGCAAATACATTCATTACTAATTCCTCATTCCTAATTACTAATTATCCTCAAAGGGTGTTTTCCTATGAAAAAAACAGTGTTGATATTTTTAGGGCTATGTTGCCTCATGTTTTTATTGGGAGGGTGTTTTCCTGCGTCTGTTGACCCCGATGTGATAGCAAGTAGCCCCAAAATTACCCTGAAAGTGGTAGATATTGCCGGCGACAGTTTTGTTGCGGTGGGTGAGGAGCACGTTTATACAGGCGAGGTGTGGCGACTGGAAAACCGATTTAAATTGCGAATGGGACAGGTGGTCGAGATAGCCCACAATGGCGAGCTTTCGCAGGGCTATCCAACGGCATTCGACAAGATATATGATATAAAACTTATATCGCAAGAAAACGATATTGCGGGGCTCTACCTCAAGGTGTTTGACGACCTACGTTTGGCACAGGCCGATATTGACAGCGAGGTCAGTATGATCGCCCTCGACCTTTCGGGGGTGGAAAATCTATCGCCGGTTGAAAAAACCGCCCTTGCTTATATCATACAACGTGACTACACCCTGCACACTTCTTTATATACATTTAAACAGTTGGAGCAGGCGGGACTCATAGCCGAGGAAAATGGGATAAAGAGTTTTCCAAATGGGGTGCTTTATACATTTAAAACCCTTGAGATGGAGGACCTGTTATTCACTTTTGATGCACAAAAGTGGTGTTCCCCGCAGGAGATGCATGAGTTTTCAGACTGCTTGGCGGTGTGGGATGACAGAGGATACACCTACAAGGTGGGCAGTGAACGGACGGCATAAAAAACAGGCGAAACGGAGTGAAAACCGTTTCGCCTGTTTTTTTATCTTTTAATTATACAACATATCCACGCAGACTCTCGGGCAATTCAGACAAATCACAGGATACTGTGAACACCATCTCAATTTTATGCTCTTCGGTCATGCCCATCAGACGGTCGATGGTTTTGGCCAGTTCTTGCTTGTCTTGGCCGCCGATTTTAAGGGTGGCATCGACAAATATGTGTGTGATGTCGTAGTTGCCGGCCATAAGTCCGCCCAAAAATCCAAACAAACAGCTAAATCCCTCAACATTGTATTCCTCGATGTCTACCAAACGTGCCTTGTGATCTATGTCGTAGGTGAGTTTAAGTCCCTTTTCTACCACCACAACATTGCCCTGTGAGGATTCCACCGCACTGTTTGCCATAGAGATGAGGGTTTTTGTCTTGCCTGCGCCTTTGTTTCCCACGATAAGTTTAATCATAATTCATACCTCCTGAATGTTTGAATTTTGGTTTGCCATTTATACTATCATTTGTTTTGCCGATAAATTTACAGCTGGCTTAGCAGCTCTGCCCTGCGCTCCTCAAAGCCCTCTTTGCCCAGCAGTGCGAACATGTTTTTCTTGTAATCCTCCACACCGGGTTGATCAAAGGGGTTTACCCCGAGCATATACCCACTTATAGCACAAGCTTTCTCATAAAAATATACAAGCCAGCCCAGTTCGTATTCATCTATCTTAGGTAGATTAAGTATGACATTTGGTACACCGCCACTGACATGCGCCAGCACCGTGCCCTGCATAGCCTTTTCATTTATAAGTGACATGTTTTGATCGGACAAGAAGTTCAGCCCATCCAAGTTCTCGGCATCCTTCTCAACAAAGAAATCGCTCTGGGGAGTCTCAATATTGACCACCGTCTCAAATAGCACACGGTCACCATCTTGTATCATCTGCCCCATGGAATGTAAATCAGCCGAGAAATTGACCGTGGCGGGGAATATTCCCTTGCCATCTTTGCCCTCACTCTCGCCAAACAGCTGTTTAAACCATTCACCCATCTGTACAAACGAGGGGTCGTAACAGGCCACCACCTCAATTTTCTTGCCCTTGCGGGCGAGAATGTTGCGCACAGCGGCGTATTTATAGCAGGGGTTCTTTTCGATATCTGTGAGCGATAACGCCTTCATGGCATCGGCGGCACCCTTCATCATGGCCGAAATATCACTGCCCGCCACGGCTATGGGTAGCAGTCCCACAGCTGTGAGCACCGAGTAACGCCCGCCCACATCGTCGGGGATAACAAAACTTTCCCATCCCTCACGGTCGGCCAATGTTTTAAGTGTGCCCCTTGCCTTGTCGGTGGTGCAGTAGATGCGTTTTTTTGCACCCTCTACACCGTATTTATCCTCAAGCAATTTACGGAACACCCTAAAAGCCAAAGCCGGCTCGGTGGTTGTGCCTGATTTTGAGATGACATTCACCGAAATATCCTTGCCCTCGCAGATGGCTAAAAGCTCATTGAGGTAATGGGGGCTTATATTGCACCCCGCAAAATAGATGTCGGGTGTGTCTTTTTTCTTATTGTTGTAAAAGGGGGAGTGTAGCAGTTCGACCGCCGCCCGTGCGCCCAAGTACGACCCGCCTATGCCGATGACGATAAGTATATCGCTATCGCCCTTTATGCGCTCGGCCGCCGCCTGTATGCGGGCAAATTCCCCTTTGTCGTAGTCCTCGGGAAGTGTCAGCCAGCCCAAAAAGTCATTGCCCAGGCCGCTGCCGTCATGCAATGACGCATGGGCAGCCACAACCTGGGGCAACACAGCCGCATACTCCTGCGGTTTTATAAATTTGTCCAGATGCTTGGTATTGATGGTAACAGCCATCGGCCCTCATCCTCTCTTTTGTGGTCGTTTTTAGTTGACAAGAGCTATATAGCCTCTTATCTTTGTTATAATTGTACCCCATAGCCGTCCCTTTTGCAAGATAATATTATCTAATTTCATCGAATATGTAGTGAAAATTTACAGGGTGTTTTTTTGTTAGAAATGTGAAGAGGGGTCAAGGGCAATTAGAAATTAAGAGTGAACAATCAGCAATTAAGGTCAAGAGCATCCCAATGCCTGCCCTTGACCTTTGTGATTTCCGGACTCAGTTCTTAAACTTGGTACTGCTGGCGATATATGACTTGCATTGAGGCGGGCAAAAAAATCACGCCCTAAGCAAAAGCTTAGAGCGCGAATTGTGTCCAGCGCAGGGCTGGTGGTACGCCTGATAGGAATCGAACCTACGCACCCGGCTCCGGAGGCCGGTGCTCTATCCACTGAGCTACAGGCGCATATATATAATAGGTATACAGGCAATAGCACATCTCTCAAAAAGGGTGCGTCTCATTATAACATAAAACATATGTAAATAAAAGTAAAAAAAATTGCAAAAACCTGTTGACAAAGGTAATATGGTGTGATATTATAACTAAGCTGTCTCGAGAGAGACGCAGGGCGGGTCGAGAGACCTGCAAAAAAAGTCCAAAAAACTCTTGACAATCAAGTGTCATATGTGGTAAAATTAGGCTTGTGCTCTGCAAAGAGCGAACAATTTGAAATCGTGAAGATTTTACAAAAAGTTCAAAAAAAGCTTGACAATCCGAGATGATATGTGGTAGAATTGAGCTTACTCCCCTCTCGGGAGGTTGGACAAGATTGCACCTTGAAAATTGAACAACATTACGCTTGAGAGTACAATTTATTGTA
>CAYJGR010000026.1:11598-27223 GCA_964370005.1 uncultured Oscillospiraceae bacterium | reverse complement strand
GCTTATCACAATGAATAAAAACCTGCGTAAAGCTGTAATCGCCGGCAACTGGAAAATGAATAAAACCCGCCCCGAGGCCAAGGCACTCATTGCAGAGCTTGCACCTTTGGCAAAGGATGCCGACTGTGGAGTTATAATCTGCGTACCTTTTACAAATCTTGAAACCGCACTCGAGGCCACAAAGGGCACAAATATAGCTGTGGGTGCACAGAACTGCCACTTTGCCAAGAGTGGGGCATATACCGGCGAGATTTCGGCCGACATGCTCAGCGAGATGGGTGTGCCTTATGTAGTGCTTGGCCACAGTGAGCGCCGTCAATACTTTGCCGAGACCGATGCCACCGTGGCACAGCGTCTGCGCGCTGCTCTGGATGCGGGGTTGTCGGTTATACTCTGTGTGGGTGAACTGCTTGATGAGCGTGAGGGTGGAATAACCGACGAGGTTGTGCGTCTGCAAA
This sequence comes from uncultured Oscillospiraceae bacterium, assembly GCA_964370005.1. Classification (GTDB taxonomy): domain Bacteria; phylum Bacillota; class Clostridia; order Oscillospirales; family Ruminococcaceae; genus Heteroruminococcus. Next base: position 26,765 of record CAYJGR010000026.1, on the reverse strand, counting down.
CAAAGGTTGCACTGGGAGGCGTTAGCGCCGAGGAGCTGTCCCGCATTATCATCGCCTATGAGCCTGTGTGGGCTATAGGCACAGGCAAGACTGCCACCTCGGAGCAGGCGGGCGAAGTCTGCGGTGTAATTCGTAAGCTTGTGGCCGAGCTGTATAGCCAGGCGGTGGCCGATGCTATCACCATCCAGTACGGTGGATCGATGAACGCCAAAAACGCCGATGAACTGTTGGCACAGGTCGATGTTGACGGCGGGCTTATCGGGGGCGCATCCCTGGGGGCTGAGGACTTTGCGGCTATAATAAATGCAGCCTCGAAATAAACCTATTTGGAGGTGGCACAGTGGGAGAAAGTATTATAGTGGCAGCAATCACTTTGATTGTTGCGGCACTTATGGGCTACTACCTCATGCTTATGTGTAAGGATAGAATTGCCCTTGTTAAGCACCGCCCATTCATAATGTTTGCGTTTGCCGCAGGTGGACTTTATCAGTACTATCAGAATTTTGCGCTTTTGGATGTGGCATCGCATGTGGGGTGGATTTTAATGACACTACTTTGCATTGCAGTGGGGGTTGTGGAGATTTATAAACTTCGAAAAGCTGCCCAAAAATAAACTGAAAACATATTGGAGAACAATATATGAAAAAACCATTGGCTCTTATTATTCTTGACGGATTTGGTTGCCGTGACGACAACTACGGCAACGCCATCACGGCCGCAAATACCCCTAATTGGGACGCACTCAGCGCAAAATATCCCCTAACCCGCATCGGTGCATCGGGCATGGATGTGGGATTGCCCGACGGCCAGATGGGTAATTCCGAGGTGGGTCACACCAACATCGGTGCAGGTAGGGTTGTTTATCAGGAACTCACCCGCATCACAAAATCCATAAAAGACGGTGATTTCTTTGACAACACCGCATTTAAAACGGCTATCGATAACTGCAAAAAGAATGACACCGCCCTACACATGATGGGGCTTCTCTCGGACGGAGGTGTGCATAGCCACAACACCCATTTGTATGCCCTGTTGGAGCTTGCCAAGCGTGCGGGGCTTACAAAGGTATTTGTCCACTGCTTTATGGACGGACGTGACGTGCCCCCCTCGTCGGGTGTGGACTTTGTGCAGGAGCTACAGGACAAAATGGAAAGCATAGGTGTGGGTAAAATAGCCACTATAATGGGTCGCTACTACGCCATGGATCGTGACAACCGTTTTGAGCGTGTAGAGAAAGCCTATGCCGCCATGGTCTACGGTGAGGGTGAGAAGATGCCCGCACTCGAGGTTATGCCCACATCCTACAAAAACGACGTGACCGATGAGTTTGTACTTCCCACGGTTTGCACAGATGAGGGTAAAATCTCGGCAAATGACTCGGTGATATTTTTCAACTTCCGCCCCGACCGTGCAAGGGAGATCACCCGCACATTTGTTGACCCCGCATTTGATGGATTTGAGCGAAAGAGCGGGCATTTCCCCCTCTGCTTTATCTGCATGACTCAGTATGATGCCACCATGCCGTCTGTCGAGGTGGCCTACAAGCCCCAATCGCTCGACAATGTGTTTGGCGACTACATCGCCCGCAAGGGGCTGACACAGCTGCGCATAGCCGAAACCGAGAAGTATGCCCACGTGACGTTTTTCTTCAACGGCGGGGTCGAGGCCACAAGCGAGGGCGAGGACAGGGCACTTATCCCCTCACCCAAGGTGGCTACCTACGACCTAAAGCCCGAGATGAGCGCCTACGAGGTGGCCGATGAGGCTGTAAAGCGCATTGAAAGCGGTAAATATGACGTTATAATCCTCAACTTCGCCAACTGCGATATGGTGGGACACACCGGGGTGTTTGACGCTGCAGTGTCTGCCACCGAGGCGGTTGATGCTTGCCTTGGCAAGGTGGTGGATAAAATCACAGAGGTAGGCGGCATCGCCCTTATAACTGCCGACCACGGCAACGCCGACCAGATGTATGAGCCCGACGGTTCGCCCTTCACCGCCCACACCACAAACGAGGTGCCCTTCATGGTGGTGGGTTATCCCTGCAAACTGCGTGAGGGTGGACGCCTTGCCGATATCGCCCCCACCATGCTGCAAATCCTCGGGATTGAACAGCCTGCCGAGATGGATGGACAGAGCGTGTTAGAGGATAAATAATCAGAGTACATTAGATAGCAAAGATCAAGGACAACAAACACAGTGGTATGTTTGTTGCCCTTGGTTTTTTATCACAAACATGATATAATGACCACTGAAATACTGAATGTGAGAGGAACAAGACATATGAAACTTGGCATTGTGGGTCTGCCCAATGTAGGCAAATCGACCCTGTTTAACGCAATAACAAACGCCGGTGCGCAGTCGGCAAACTACCCATTTTGCACTATAGAGCCCAATGTGGGCATGGTGGCCGTGCCAGATAGCCGTTTGCAGGCACTGGCCGATATGTACTCCCCTGACAAGGTAACCCCCGCCACGGTCGAATTTGTAGACATAGCGGGACTTGTAAAGGGTGCATCCCAAGGCGAGGGACTGGGCAACAAATTTTTGTCACATATACGTCAGGTCGATGCCATTGTGCATGTGGTGCGATGCTTTGAGAATGATGAGATAATCCATGTGGATGGCGAAATCGGCCCTGCACGTGACATCGAAACCATAAACACCGAGCTTGTGTTGTCGGATTTGGAGATAATCGATCGCCGTATAGAAAAATCCTCAAAGGCGGCCAAAGGTGACAAGAAATATGCCGTCGAGGTGGAACTGCTACAGCGACTAAAAGCTCACCTCGATGAGGGCAAGTCGGCCAGAGCGTTTGACTGCACCGACGACGAGCGGGAAATCATAGCGGGGGTATCGCTCCTGTCGCTAAAACCCATCATCTACGCCGCCAACATGAGCGAAACAGACCTTGTGGGGGATGTGGCACAAAATCCCCGCTACTGTGAAGTGGCCGAGATAGCCGCCACAGAATCGGCACAGGTCATACCGATATGCGGACGCATGGAGGAGGAAATAGCCGACCTTTCTCCCGAGGAAAAAATGATGTTCCTTTCCGATGTGGGACTGGCTGAGTCGGGGCTTGATCGTCTGATCAAGGCGGGTTATGCCCTGTTGGGGCTCATATCCTACCTCACAGCAGGCAAGCCCGAGGTGCGTGCATGGACGATAGAAAACGGCACAAAAGCCCCCCAAGCCGCCGGCAAAATTCATACCGACTTCGAGCGAGGATTCATCCGTGCTGAGGTGGTGTCGTTTGAGGATTTGATGGCTTGTGGGTCGGTGGCCGCCGCCAAAGAGAAGGGGCTATACCGCTCCGAGGGCAAGGAGTATGTATTCAAAGACGGCGATGTGGTGCTGTTTAGATTTAACGTTTGATTAAGGACAATTAGTAATGAGTAATTAAGGATAAGGGCAACAAACACACCGTGTTTGTTGCCCTTATCTGCTACCAAATCACTAAAATTACTGATTTGCAATGTTAAAAATCTTTACCACATCCGACTTGTCGAGTACTTTGAAGTCGCCTATGGTTTTTGCACCGTAGTTTACGCACTTGTCGGCCATTTCGTCGATCTCGGCGTCGGTGGCCTTTTTGCCCAGAAGCTGAGGGATGGAAATGGGCATACCAATAGAGGCAAAGAAACACTCGGTGGCGCTGATGGCGGCCAGAGCGGTCTCCTCGGGGCAGTCGTAGTTCATGGTAAGCTTCCAAACATTCACGCCATAACGTGCAAATCTCATGATGTCCTCTTTGTAGACATAGCGTGCCCAGCTGCCCCAAACAGCGGCGAGCCCTGCGCCGTGTGCTACGTCATACATGCCGCCCAACTCATGCTCAAGCATATGAGGCGACCAGTCGCCGTTGCGACCAAGGCCGGTCATATCGTTGTGCGATACACTGCCTGCCCACATAACCTCGGCACGTGCCTCATAGTTGTTGGGGTCGCTCAGTGCCAAAGATCCGTAAGCGATAGTGGTCATGAGCACCTGCTCGGCGATGCGGTCGGTCAAATCGTTTGTGCCGCCGCCCGAGAAGTAGCGGTCGAGGGTATGCATCATGATATCCACAATGCCGCAGGAGGTCTGGTAAGGGGGCAGGGTACAGGTCAATGCGGGGTTCATCATGGTGAACTTGGGACGGCATAGGGGGTGGCCGTAGCCAATTTTGCGGTTGCCATCCTCATTTGTCAGTACGGTGTGTTCACTGGTTTCGCTACCTGCGGCCGACAATGTGAGGATATTGGCGGTGGGGAGCATGGCGGTGTGGGGGGCATTGCCCATGTAGATATCCCACACATCACCCTCACACACGGCGGCGATGGCGATACCCTTTGCCGAGTCGATGGCGCTACCACCGCCCACAGCCAGTACAAAGTCAACGCCCTCGGCCTTTGCAAGCTCGGCGCCCTCTTTTACAAGCGAGAGGCGGGGATTGGGCACTGCACCACCAAATAAAATATAAGCGATACCGGCCTCTTTAAGGGATTTTTCAACCCTATCAAGCAAACCACTCTTTTTTACACTGCCACCGCCAAAGTGAACCATCACCTTTTTTGGGGCGTAGTTTTTCAGCTCCTCACCGACCTTGTTCTCGACATCCTTGCCGAAAATAACCTTTGTGGGGGAATAGAAAATAAAATCATTCATGTTGTAGTACCTCCTGTGTTTATGTTGTGTTGCTTATACCTTATATAGATTTACACTGCCGTCCCAGTCGTCGGCGAAGGCCTTTAATAGGGAGATGGTGTCCACCAAGTCGCCCATGTGAACCGTCTCGACGGGGGTGTGGGTGTAGCGGGTGGGGATGGCTATGGCGGCGGTGGCCACGCCCTTTGTTCCACTGAGCTGGATGTAAGCCGTCTCGGTGAGCACCCCACGGGACACATCCCTCTGAAAATGTATGCCATTGCGAGTGCAGGTATCCTCAAGATACTGTACAAGTGCCTCGTTGGGGATAATGCCGGCCAAGGTGCCACGGCCATGGTAGTTGAAATAGGTAAACGAGGGACCGCCCCCCAACACAAGATCACCCGTGCCCTTAAGGTCGGGGGTATCGTTTGGAGGGGTGATGTCAAGCCCGATGGCTATGTCGGCATCGACCGCACGTGCCGCCGGCATAATGCCTCTGATGTTAAACTCCTCCTGAACACTGGCGCAAAGGTAAAGGTCAAAAGCGAGATCTTTACCCTTTACATACTTTGCAAGTTCGATAAGTGCAAGACAGCATATGCGGTCATCAACCGACTTGGTCGCCACGATGTCATTTTGCAGACAAACAAACTGGGGTGCAAAGGATACAACACACCCCTCATGTATGCCAAGGGTCAAAACCTCATCTTTTGTGTGGCAACCTATGTCTAAAAACAGTTCGGTGTAGTCGGGCACACGGGATTTATCCTCGGCCTTCATGAAGTGGTGAGCCTTTGCCCCCACAACACCTCGCACAAGGTCACCGTTTCGAGTGCGTACATCAAAAACCGTGCCGGGTATGATGTGGCTGTTGACAGCGGTCAAGCGTTCGAGGGCAAGAAAACCGTCCTCACGTATGTTGCGCACCACAAGACCAACCTCGTCCATATGGGCGAATATCAAGATTTTTTGGGCATCTTTTTTACCGCTTGGGAATGCGGCGGTCACATTGCCGAGCATGTCCACGCTTACATTGTCGCTGTATTTTGAGAACTCCTGCTGCATATACTTTACCATCTTATCCTCACGACAGGAGATAGCATCAATAAAACAAAGTTCTTTTAACTGCTCTTTAAGCTGTTCTATCATAAAAAGGTTACTCCCCATGCATTAAATTTAAGGTATTATTTCAAACTTGTTATCATCGTCGAGATCTACGATATAAAAATCATTGGTATAGGCACGCTCGGGGAGCATGATAAGACAGTTGAGCTGGGGCTGTGTGGCGGGCAAAGGGCAAAGATGCCATACACCGGGATAAAGTGTGAGCATTGTACCCTTGGGCACCAAAAACACCTTTGTTTTAGACACATCATACTCACCACCGGCGGGGCTGACATGCACAAGAGCGTCGTCGTTCATGGGCAAAATACCCTCGCAGGTGCGATTGTGGTACTCGGAGGCTGAGATTTCAAGCGGTTGTTTTTGCACTACCAAGGGGGACAAACCTACAGGTAGTGAAAAATCCGAATAAAATCTGCTGTTATCACGATAGAATTTATGGCAAGGTCCGGCCAAAAAATCACCCTCGGGGTTTAGCAGGTTTGTAAATGTGCCAAACGGTGCAAAATCTTGAGCGGTTAGGGGCTGAGCTTTAATTTTAATCACTGTTAGTACCTCCTCGATTTTGGATATAGTGGACATATTTAGACCCATGCCTATTCAGTGTATCACGATAGCAAAAGTACTGCAATCACAATGTGTCGTCAAGTTAAAACTTTGTGTGATTGACCAATATATAACCGCAAAATTCTATTATGTGGATAAATTAAATGTCAATTAGCATAAAACAATTACACTTTTTAGTAAAATCGAGCAAATTAAGGTTACAAATGTAAACTTATTGGTCAATAAATACCAAAAAATGTAATGAATATACAACATATCACAGACAAGAAATATTGACAAATTTGCCATTTTGATATAAATTCTTGTAGTGAATTAGTAATGACAAAGGCACACCGATGTGGAGGGGCTTGGCATGAAATACACTATAGGTTGCGACTACGGAACACTTTCTATGAGAGCAGTACTGGTAAGCCTGCAAGACGGCACTGTGGTGGCCGAGCATGTGTATGACTACAGCAATGCTGTCATAACCGATGCCCTGCCCGGTTCGGGTGTAAAGCTCGGCGCAGGCGACTGGGCACTACAAGACCCTGAGGATTATATGCGGGCGCTTGACGAGTGTATACCCGCCATCATAAAGGAATCAGGCGTAAACCCTGAAGATATAGTGGGTCTTGGGGTGGATTTCACCACTTGTACCGTTATGCCTATGACCGAGGACGGCATACCGATGTGCCAACTTCCAGACTATAAAGAGCGTCCCCACGCTTGGCCAAAGCTGTGGAAAAACCACACAGCCCATCATGAGGCCGAGAAGATGACCGAATATGTTGCAAAAAACAAACTGCCTCATCTCGATGACTACGGCTACAGAATGTCGGCTGAGTGGTTCTTCCCAAAAATATGGGAAGTGCTTAAAAAAGATGAAGATGTATACAAAACGGCCTATACATTTATCGAGGCCGGCGATTATATCGTATATAAACTTGTAGGGGAGATAAAGCGCAGTGGCGTATTGGCGGCGGCTAAGAGCCAATTCGATAATGATACGCTGTCATATCCCGATAAAGAGTTTTTCAGAGGACTTGACCCCCGCCTTGAAAATGTAGTAGAAGAGAAGAATTTGGGCAAAATTCTACAAGTGGGTCAAAAGGCTGGAAATGTTACCCCCGAGATGGCAAAGCGCTTGGGACTTAGCACTTCAACAGTGGTGTGCGTAGCTCATGCCGATGCCGCTGTGGCCTTGGTTGGTGCAGGTATAACAAAACCACATCAGATGATATTTGCTATGGGTACCTCGACTTGTCATATAATGCTCAGCGAAACAAAAGTGGCCATACCCGGAATGGGTGCGGTATATAAAAACGGTGTGCTTCCCGGATTTTACACCTATGAGGCAGGACAAGGTGCTGTGGGGGATATTTTTGATTGGTTTTGTAAGAATTATGTGCCCGCCGAGTATGCCAAAGAGGCCCAGAGCCGTGGCATAGTGCTACAAAAATTACTCGATGAGAAAGCCGAGGCACTGGGTATAGGTACGAGTGGAGTACTTGCACTTGATTGGATGAATGGCAATCGCTGTATTCTACAGGATGCGGGACTGACAGGGCTTATAATGGGTATGAACATGTCCACAAAGGCTGAGGCGGTTTATCGTGCGCTTTTGGAGGCCACGGCATTTGGCACAAGGATGATAACCGAACAGTTTAAGCAGTACGGCGTGCCTATAAACGAAATTTACGCCTGTGGCGGACTTGCCCACAAAAGTGCGGTGGTTATGCAGATGTACAGCGATGTGCTAAACACACCGATAAATATAACGGCGGTCAAACAGACCTCGGCATTGTCCATAGCTATATTTGCGGCGGTGGCAGCAGGGGGAAGTAGTGGCGGTTATGATGATTATGAGACGGCCGTACAGGCCATGGTAAAACCGCCCAAATGTGTATACAACCCCATCCCCGAGAATGTGGAGAAGTACAACGCCTTATTTGAGGTATATAAAGAGATGCATGACCTTATGGGTCGGGAAGAAAACAGCCCCATGAAGAAGCTAAGAGCCATAAGGGGCGAAATATAATAGCTGTTTTTGCCATTAGGCATTAACATAAAAAAACATCAGGAGGAACGAAAATGAAGAAACTGCTTGCAATGTTGCTTGCACTGACCTTGGTACTTTCGCTGGCCGCTTGCGGTGGCACAACCGAGGAAGCACCCCCCGCTGAGGAATCGGCAGAAACTGAAGCACCCGCAGAGGGCGACGAGGGTGGCGAGGAAGCCGGTTCTACCGACTTCACAATTGCTACTGTTGTTAAACTGACAGGTGTTGCATGGTTTGACAGAATGGAAGAGGGCGTTGACAAGTTTGCTGCCGACACCGGCGTTGACGCATTCCAGACAGGTCACTCCACCGCTGACCCTGCCGAGCAGGTACGTGTAATTGAGGATCTTATCGCACAGGGCGTTGACGCCATCTGCGTAGTTCCCAACTCGACCGAGTCGCTGGAGCCTGTGCTTCAGAAGGCAATGGAAGCCGGCATCGTTGTTATCGCACATGAGGCCGCTAACATTGAGAATGCTGATTTTGACATCGAAGCATTTGACAACACCGCTTATGGTGAGCACTTCATGGAGATCCTTGGACCCATGATGGGCGAGGAAGGCCAGTACACCACATTTGTTGGTTCGCTGACTGCAACTTCTCACAACCAGTGGGTTGACGGCTCTGTAGCAGTACAGGAAGCCACTTACCCCAACATGGAGCTTGTGAGCAACAAGAACGAGACCACCGAGGATTCTGAGAATGCTTATCAGAAGACCAACGAGCTCCTTCTTGCTTACCCTGACCTTGTAGGGTTCCAGGGTTCTGCTATGACTGACGTTCCCGGCGTTGCTCGTGCAATCGAGGAAGCAGGCAAGGCAGACAGCACATTCGTTATCGGCACATCGCTGGTATCGGTTGCCGGTCAGTACCTCGAGACAGGTGCTATCGACATGATCTCTTTCTGGGATCCCGCCGATGCAGGTTATGCTATGAACGAGCTTGCACTGATGATGCTTCAGGGTGAAGAGCCTGTAGACGGCATCAGCCTTGAGGCTCCCGGCTACCAGAACCTTATGCTTGACGGCAAGGTATTCTACGGTAGTGCTTGGATCGACGTAACAGTCGACAACATGGGCGACTATAACTTCTAAGTTTACCCCATTCTAAACAAAATCGGCCGCTATGTAATAAACAATAGTGCGTTACATAGCGGCTGATTGCTATAAAAATATACCAAATATTTGTATTTGCGGGTATTTGGCATACACTTGATTATCCACAAGAAAGGACATGATCTCATGGCCAACGCTTTGGTAAAACTTACGGGAATATCAAAATCCTTTGCGGGAGTAAAAGCACTACAGAATATAGACTGGGTAATCAACGAGGGTGAAACCCGCTGTCTTGCAGGTGAAAACGGCGGTGGAAAATCCACACTGATTAAGGTGATTTCAGGCTTTTATACCCCCGACGAGGGTGAAATTGAAATAAACGGCAAGGTTTATAAAAACCTTACGCCTCAACAGGCCATAAAGGAAGGAATACAGATTATATATCAAGACTTCTCTGTATTTCCAAACCTCACTGTGGCCGAAAATATAGCACTTAGTGCCGAACGACTCGACAAAAAGAAGTTTGTAAACTGGAAAAGAGTAAAAGAAAGAGCACAGGAAGGCCTGAATCTTATCGATGTAGATATTGATTTGGATGCCCTTGTGGGAGATCTTTCGGTTGCAAACAAACAGCTTGTGGCCATATGCCGTGCACTGCTACAAAATGCAAAGGTGCTTATAATGGACGAGCCGACAACGGCTCTGACCCGCAAAGAGGTCGATTCATTATTTGCGGTGGTGCGAGATTTGCAAAAGAAGGGCATAGCCATTGTATTTGTAAGTCATAAGCTGGAAGAAGTATTTGAAATTGCAGATAAGCTTACAATTTTGCGCAATGGCCGCAAGGTCATAGAGGGCGAGATGAGTGAGTTTGACCGTGAAAAGTTTATACATTACATGACCGGCAAGAATATAGACGAATCCCGCCACGAATCGACCGCCAAAAATGAAACCCCTGTTATGCGGCTTGAGAGTGTGGGTATAAAGGATTTGTTTGCCGATGTGTCGCTTAATTTGTACCCGGGTGAGATTTTGGGTATTACGGGACTTTTGGGTTCGGGTCGCAGTGAGCTTGCAAGGGCGCTGTTTGGGCTTGAAAGGATGACCGATGGCAAGCTGTTTATAGAGGATAAGCAGGTGGTGCTTAAGAGTGTTAAGGATGCGATTAAGGTTGGTATAGGTTATGTGCCGGAGGATCGCCTTACAGAGGGGCTATTTTTACAGCACACCATATCCCGCAATACCGTAGCCGCAACCATCGATACAAATCTTAATAATTACAAGCTAATTGATGACCAAAAAGTCAACGATGAGACAAGCCGCTGGATAGATGAGCTGAAGATTAAGACCCCGACCGGGGAACTACCCGCACAGACATTGTCGGGTGGCAATCAGCAAAAAGTGGTGCTTGCCAAGTGGCTGGCTACCAATCCAAAGGTGCTTATACTCAACTGCCCCACAGTAGGTATCGATATAGGTTCTAAGGCTGACATATACGCCTATACCCGCCAACTTGCTAAGAACGGCATAGGGGTAATAATCATATCTGACGACATCCCGGAGGTGTTACAGAACTGTGACAGGGTGCTCATTATGAAGAAGGGTAGAATTGTGGACGAGGTACGCACGGCCGAGCTTGACGACGCTACCCTCTCCAAGATGCTCAGCGAGTCATAAAAGATTTACCCAATACACACCGAAAGGAATATAGCGCATGAAAAGGATATTAAAGCGCAACGAATTTTTTGTTGCACTGGTAATCATCGTTTTAGCTTTGATCATAGGCATTAGAAATCCTGTGTTTTTCACATCAACAAACTTTGTATCACTTGTAAAAAACAGCATTGTGCCCGGTATAATGGCCTTTGCATTGATGCTCGGTATAATTGCAGGGGGTATTGATGTATCATTCCCCGCTGTGGCCGTGGTGTCGATGTATCTTACAAGTAAGCTCATGGACTCGATAGCATACACAGGGTCGGCAGTATGGCCAATATTGATGGCGGCGGCTATAGGTACGGCACTTGGGCTTATAAACGGCATCATCATAACAAAATTTGACCTGCCGGCCTTCATCGTTACACTGGGCACATCAAGCGTGTTCAGCGGACTGCTCATATCCATAGTGGGTGCAAAACCGGTAAACCGCCTTGTGCAACCCCTCGAAGATTTTAGCAAGGGCGAAATTTTCAGAGTGACATCGGAAGGTTCCACCGCCATATTGCCCTACACATTCTATTTCCTATTGGCTATCATGATTGTGGTATACCTCATACTCAATTACACCATGCTCGGCCGTGGTATATATGCCATAGGTGGCGATCGTGTATCAGCTAAGCGTGCAGGCTTTAACGTAAAAGGTATCACCATTTTCGTATACGCCTTTATCGGCTTTGCCGCAGGTATTGCGGGTATATGTCATACAATTCAGGCTCGCATGAGTATCCCCACCGACCTCATGGGAGATGAAATGATGATCATTGCCGCCGTGGTACTGGGTGGTACGAAAATTACAGGCGGTAGCGGTACCGTGCTCGGAACAGCGCTTGGCATGTTCCTCATAACCATGGCTCGCAACTCGCTCATACTGCTTGGTATACCCTCAACGGCACAGCGCTTTATCATAGGTGTAATCATAGTTGCAGGTACAGGCTTGTCGGCCTATCAGGTACTGCGAAACAGCCGTAAGATACCTAAAATTCTCGAAGATAAAAAACTTGCAACAGGGGGTGCATCTGATGGAAAATAAAATGAGCCCTCTGCAGTCATTCAACAAAGGTTTCTCGACATTCATAAAAAACACCACTCGGGACGCCAATATTCTGCGCCTGTCGGCCATAATGGTGGGGGCGTTTGTCCTCATGGCTGTACTTAGCCCCGATTTGTTCCTCACGGTGGACAACTTCCGCTCCATGACCTTCCAGTTCCCCGAAATCGGCATATTCTCCATCGCTGTTATGCTTGCCATGCTACTGGGTGGTATAGACCTCTCGGTGGTGGGTATAGGTAACCTCAGCGGTATTCTCTCGGCCTTCCTAATAATTCGCCTCGCACCCATAATCGGTGAGGTGCCGGCTATAATTATCGGGGTTGTCGTGGCACTGATCATAGGACTTCTGTGCGGTGCGCTCAACGGCATTTTGATCGCCAAGGTGGGTATACCCGCTATGCTGGCAACACTGGGCACTATGGAGATATTCTCAGGACTGGGCGTTATGCTCACCGACGGTGCCGCCGTATTCGGTATACCCGAATCGTTTTCGATAATCGGCACAGGCACAATATTGGGCATACCCAATCCGCTTATTATCTTTGTGGTGGTGGTGACCATATTCACCATAGCACTACAGCGCAAAAAGTTTGGCCTTGAAGTATATCTGACCGGTACAAATCCCAAAGCCTCCCGCTTTTCGGGTATCAAGACAGGTCTCACTGTAATTCAAACCCATATGGTTGGTGGACTTTTGGCCGCCACAGCAGGTATCATATTGGCCTCCCGCGTAAACTCGGCCAAGGCCGATTACGGCTCATCTTATACGTTACAATGTATACTTGTGGCTATACTCGGCGGCGTTAGTCCCTCGGGTGGATTTGGCAAGGTAACAGGTGTGGTTATATCCATACTCACCCTGCAATTTCTCTCGAGTGGATTTAATATGCTGCGCTTTGACAACTACCAAAAATCCTTTATATGGGGTGGTGTGCTCATACTGGCCATGATTATGAACTACTATGGCAACAAGCGTGCCGAAAAGAAAAAGCGAGATGAGGCCAACAAAGAAAAGCAAGCCGAGCGGGAACAGACTGCATAAGAGCAGGTAATAAGTAATAGCTAAAAATGCATCACGATAAATTACAATCTTTAGAGGAGGAACGACTTATGCAAAGACTGCTAAACGACCCCAAAAATTATGTGGACGAGATGCTCGAAGGTGTATACCTTGCCCATGCCGATCAGGTAAAATGTGTAGGAGATGACAAGAGATGCTATGTGAGCACAAAGAAAACTGCCGGCAAGGTGGGTATTGCCACCGGCGGCGGTAGCGGTCATTTGCCACTGTTTATGGGCTATGTGGGCGAGGGTATGCTCGACGGTTGCTCCATAGGCGGTGTGTTCCAGTCCCCCAGTGCCGACCAGATGGCCGAGGTCACCCGTGCAATTGATGCGGGTGCAGGCGTGCTCTACATCTACGGCAACTACGGCGGCGATATAATGAATTTTGATATGGCCAAAGACCTTGTGGAATTTGACGACATAGAGGTGCGTCAAGTGGTGGCCGGTGAGGACTGTGTGTCGGCACCCAAGGGCATGGAGAACAAAAGACGTGGTGTTGCCGGTATTTACTATGTGTTTAAGTGTGCAGGTGGTGCTGCGGCGGCCATGCTACCTATAGACGAGGTTGAGCGTATAGCCCAAAAGGCGGCCGACAATGTACGCACCATGGGTGTGGCTCTCACCCCTTGCATCATCCCCGAAAATGGCAAAGCTAACTTCAGCATAGATCCCGGCCATATGGAACTTGGCATGGGCATCCACGGCGAACCCGGCATCGACAAAGGCCCAATAAAGCCTGTGGATGAGGTTGTGGACGCAATGATGGAGAGAATACTCCCCGACCTACCCTACAGCAGTGGCGACGAGGTTGCAGTGCTTATAAACGGTTTGGGCGCTACTCCGCTTGAGGAGCTTTATATAATCTACCGCCGCGTGGCACAGGTATTAGCCGAGAAAAACATAAAGGTATTTACTGCAAATATAGGTGAATATGCCACCTCGATGGACATGGCGGGCGCTTCGATAAGTCTGCTCAAGCTCGACGACGAACTCAAAAAATATCTGGCTATGCCCTGCAACACACCCTTTGTGAAGCAAGGACAGCTGTAATAGGGGTGGTGTAGACAATGGCTATTGATAAAAATAAGGCCGTCGAATTTATATGTGCGGCCTCGGGAATTATGAACGAACAAAAAGATTACCTCATAGAGCTCGATGCAGCACTTGGCGACGGCGATTTGGGGCTTACCATGAGTGCGGGTTTTAACAAGGCTAAAGAGGTGGCCGAGGGCTTTGCCGAGGAAGATTTGGGCAAGTTTTTCTTCACGGTTGGCTCTGCTATAGCCAAGGAAGTGCCCTCGACCATGGGCACCCTTGTCGGAAGTGGTTTTCTTAAAGTCGGCAAGGCGCTAAAGGGTAAAACCTCCATGGGTATGCCTGAGTTTGCCACATTCATGAGTGAATATGTGACCGGCATAATGGAGCGTGGCAAGGCCTCTCCCGGCGACCGAACCATCATAGATGCGCTCAAACCTGCCGCCGATGTGCTGGCAACCTGCGAGGGAGATGACCTAAAAGCGGCCGCCCAAAAGGCTTATGATGCATCCCTCTCGGGCGTTGAGGCTACAAAGGACATGAAGGCCGCCTTTGGGCGTGGGGTATTCTTTGGCGACAAGGTGCTGGGCATCCCCGACCAAGGTGCTATAGTCGGCTCACTCATAGTAAAAGCATGGGTAGAGGTACTGTAATTGCACACAAAAAGTGAGGGAAAACATATGGCTAAAAAATATGTACTGGGTTTTGACGGTGGCACAGGCGGTATGCGTGTGGGTATATACGACCTTGAGGGCAATGAGATCGCCTTTGCCGCCACCGAATATGAAACATACCATCCCCATCCCGGTTGGGCCGAGCAGAACCCCATGGATTGGTGGAACTGCCTTGCCAAGAGCACAAAGAGTGCCATTGCACAGGC
>CAYJGR010000026.1:0-11498 GCA_964370005.1 uncultured Oscillospiraceae bacterium | reverse complement strand
AAAAGGCCGATTTGTTGTGCGAATATGCCGACTGGATCACCTATAAGCTCACAGGGCGGTGGACGGCTAATTTGAGCAACATGGCGGTGCGTTGGTATTACGACAGCCAGAGCGGGGGATATCCACGTTCCCTTTATAAGGCCATAGATTTGGAAGATGCACTGGATAAGTTCCCACAGGACATCACCCATTTGGGCGACAACCTCGGCACTCTTACAAAGGAGGCCGCCGAGCATTTGGGACTGAGTGAAAAAACCATTGTGGGGCAGGGTGGTGTCGATGCATATATCGGCAACTTCGGCCTTGGGGTGATAAAGCCCGGCAAGGTGGCACTCATAACCGGCTCATCCCACCTAATCATGGGCGTGACCGACAGCTACACCTACAGCAAAACAGGGGTATTTGGTCCCTTCCCCGATGCCATCATAAAGGGCACAGGTATAGTCGAGGGTGGCCAGACTTCAAGCGGTTCTATTGTAAGCTGGTTCAAGCGCAATTTTTGTGGCGATCTCGATGCAAAACCCGAGGGGGCTTATGCCATACTCAACCGTGAGGCCGCAAAGCTTCCCCCCGGTTCGGATGGACTTTTGGTGCTCGACTGGTGGCAAGGCAACCGTACCCCCTACACCGATGCAAATGTGAGGGGCAACATATACGGCCTGTCACTTGGGCATACCCAGGCGCATATATTCCGTGCCATCATGGAGGGCGTGGCCTACGGCACAGAGAATGTGTTTAATTCCTTCCGCAATGCAGGCTACACCGTGGATGAAGTGTACATGGGCGGTGGTACCACAAACAGCGACCTCTTTATGCAGATCCATGCCGATGTGAGCAATGTGGTGGTAAATGTGCCCAAGAACCCACAGTCGCCCACCCTCGGTTCGGCCATATTGGCGGCCATGGCGGCGGGATTGTTTGAGGATTTTGACGACGCTGTAAAACATATGGTGCAATATGCAAAGCGCATAGAACCCATCCCCGAGAATCACGAGAAGTACAAAAAGTACTTTGCCCAGTACCAAAAGGCCTACGAAACATTTGGCCAATGGATGCGTGACACCTCAGCTATAGATCAAAACTGAGCAAAAATAAAGGGCAATACCGCATATTCCCATGTTGGAATGTGCGGTGTTGCCATAGCTTTTTACAGGAGGAATACTGGTGTATCGATATAAATTGGGCCTTTATGAAAAGGCAATGCCCGACGACATGCCACTGGAGGAGAAACTTCTTGGGGCAAAAGAGACGGGGTACGACCACATGGAGCTGTGTGTTGATCTTGACCCCGAGAGGCAAAAGCGACTGGATTGGACAAAAGAAGAGCGGGCATATTGGCGCAATTTTATGTATGAAAATGACATCCCCGTGACGACATTTTCGCTTAGCGCATTGCGAGGGTGTCCACTGGGGGAGCTTGATGTGGAGAAAAACCAACAGGCTTTTGACATGATAGAAAAAGGGGCAAAACTTGCCTGTGATTTGGGCTCCCGTGTCATGCTTATAAATGGTTATGATGTGTATGACACCCCCTCCACCCCACAGACGACGGCACAGTTTTATAAAAACCTCGAAAAAGCGGTAGCCATATGCGAAAAATACGGCATACTTCTGAGCATAGAGAATGCCGAGCGTGAGTTTTGTGACAGCATAAAAAAAGCCGCAAGGCATGTGCGACATATCACATCGCCATATGTGGGTATATATGCCGATTGTGGCAACAGCGCAAACTACACAGGTGGAGACACCGATGCTGTGATTTATGATATAACCTGTGGACAAGGCATGATTTCGGCCATGCACCTAAAAGATACCACCCCCGGTGAGTATCGTTTCACGCCATACGGACAAGGGCATGTGGATTTTGGGCGAATTGTGCCGATACTAAAAAAGCTGGGCATCCGCATATTCACCGCCGAACTATTCTACCGCCCCGAGGTCGAGTGGAAAGCAGAGGCTGTAAGGGTGGGCAAGTTTTTAAGGGATTTCTTTTAAGGGCAATTAGGAATGAATGTATCGCTTTGCGATGGATTTATATTTAAGGACATAGACGGCGGGGTGGGTGAGTCCACCCCGCTTTTCCGTGTATGGGGCAGTTTCGGCGTGAACGTACAATAGCCCGCCCAAACCACGGGCAACCGTACGCCCCCACCAAAACCACCCCCTACCCAAAAAATCGTGGCAGAGGATGGATATTGAGAGATAATGGAAAAGGTCAAGGACATCACAAACGGATGCCCTTGACCTTAACTACTAATTCCTAACTACTCATTACTAATTATCCTTGGTAGTCTCATCCTCTGTCAGCGCCACCATGTGCGCTACCGTCACCTTTTCTTGGTAGCAGGCAAAGGTTTTATCGAGATGCTCGGTGGGGAGTTTTGGGGTTATGAGGCTGACAATCGGTACGATTATCAGACTTGTGAGAATGGCCATGCCACCTGCGGCGATGGGGCTGGCAAACTGCAAAAACAAGTTACTTGCCGTGATGCCGATACCGCAGGCGAAGGATGCCCATACCGCCACCTTGCTGACTTTGCGCCAAAACAGACCGTAGAGGAACGGGCCGAGGAACGCCCCCGCAAGAGCTCCCCATGATATCGACATGAGGGTGGTTATAAGGTTGGAGGGATTGACGGCGATGAGCACCGACAGCAGTATAAACAATACACACATCACCTTTATAACCACAAGCTTTGTTTCTTTTTTCATATTAAGAAAAGGGAGTTGCCCCAAGAAATCGAGGGTAAAGGTCGAACTCGAAGTGATGACCAACGACGACAGGGTGGACATGGAGGCCGAGAGCACCAACACAAGCACCACACCGATAAGAAGGTCGGGCAGTGAACCCGCAAGCATTGTGGGCACGATGTCGTCAAATACCACACCGCCCTCACCCGGGGTGTAGTACAGTCGCCCAAAACCACCCATAAAGTATGAACCGCCTGCAATGATGAGGGCAAATGCAGTTGATATGATTGTGCCGGCCTTTATGGATTTTTCGCTGTTGATGGTGTAGAACTTGTGTACCATCTGAGGTAGACCCCATGTGCCGAGGCTGGTCAGAATAAGCACCCATACAAGGTCGATGGGGGCAGGGCCGAAAAAGGAGGCAAATGCGCCTTGTAGCTCGGGGGTGGCGGGGTTTTCAATGGCCGATAGCTTTTCAATGGCCGAGATAAAACCGCCTTGACCGTCCAGTATGCGCACTATGACCAAGATTATGCCGCCGATCATTATGATGCCTTGCACAAGGTCATTTATGGCGGTGGCCATGTAGCCTCCGGCCACCACATATATACAGGTGAGCACTGCAATACCTATAATACACCACAAAAAGTCGATACCGAATGTCATGGAGAACAGACCCGAGAGCCCCTTGTAGACCGAGGCCGAGTAGGGCACAAGGAATATGAAGATTATGACCGAGGAGGTGACACGCAGTGAATGGGAGAGGTAACGTTTGGAGAAGAAATCGGGCATGGTGGCCGATTCGAGATGTTTTGTCATTACTCGGGTGCGTCGTCCGAGCACGCTCCACGCAAGCAGACTGCCTATAAGGGCATTGCCTATACCTATCCAGGTGGCGGCGACACCGAAACTCCATCCAAACTGCCCCGCATAGCCTATAAACACCACAGAGGAGAAGTAGGAAGTGCCATAGGCGAAAGCGGTGATCCAAGGGCCGAGCTTGCGCCCACCGAGCACAAAGCCCCCCACGCTGCCGCTGTGTCGCCTACAAGCGATACCTATAGCGGCCGTCACAACAAAGAAAATACCGATAATCAGAACCTGAACCAACATAAAGAACCATCCTTTCGATTTTGGGGGGACAATAAAAAAATCCCCTGCCATTATTATGCAGAGGACGAGAAAAATCCCGTGTTACCACCTCGGTTCGCCGTACCCTTGCGGGAGACGGCCTCGTCGGGTGCGATTTGTCATAAACAAACGACACCCCGGCACTGTAACGTGTGCAGAGTTACGGCAACAGCCTACTGCGCAAAATTGCGGTTCGGTGTGCAGCTCTCGGAATGTATTGGGAATGTATCGCACCTGCGCCTCTCAGCTAACGGCTACTCTCTGTTGGGCGGTCACATTCTTACTGGTTTCCGGTCAACGCTTTTAATAAGTTGGATATTAAATTTATCTAACAAAACGCATTTTAGCACATAAAATCGCTAAAGTCAACATTTATTTTTTTATTGTTACATTGTAACATGTTTTTATACCAAAAAAAACTAAAAAACAAGCAAATATCATATGTTTACATGCAGGTTTTTATTGCATTTTATAAGCGGGTGTTATATAATTTTGAGAGACAACTTTGGCATATCATGCTATATAATAAATTCGATATAAGGAATGGTCATATTTATGAAGCACATAAGAACAAAAATTGTTGTAGTGGTGTTGGGGCTGACACTACTTGCCTCCATATCCATGGGGGCTATCGGCGTAGCCGTGACCCGCAATGTCACAGAAGTTACCGTGAGCGAAGTGATGAACGAGACGGCCGTCACCGTTGCACATAACGCCCAAAATACATTTTTGACCTACACATTAATCGTGACTGAGATTGCAACCAATGAGATCTTCACCGACACTGATGCCACAGATATTGAGAAAAAATATATGATCGATAAAAAGGTTGAGCAGTATTACATGCGCAGTGGCAGTCTTCTCACATTGGCGGGAGAGGATGTATTTTCGGGTGAAAGTTATGCGGGGGAAATATTTTTTGAAAAATCAATGGCCGGCGAGACCTATATGTCAACCCCATATATATCTCAGGACGCATCCGATAAATATGTAGTAGTCTCTGCCCCAATAATGAGAAATGGGGTTGTGACCGGCGTGCTTTATTTTGAATGCGACACCTATGTGTTACAGAGGGTAATAGATGATGGAACGATTGGAGAGACCGGCGACTGTTATATACTTGACAAAAATGGCACCACAATAGCATACGGCGATGAAAATTTAGTGCTCAGTCAGAGCAATGCTATAACAGAGTCGGCAAATGCCCCACAGGACGCAGAACTTGCACAACTGGCTGAGGTTGAGCGCAAGATGATAGCAGGAGAAACAGGGTTTGCAAAGTATCCATATGAGGGAACAACCTCATGGCAGAGTTATTTGCCCATAGAGGGCACCGACGGTTGGAGCTTGGCGGTGATTGTTGATGAAAGTGAAGTCATGGCCGATGCTAATGAGGCGGCACTGATTATAATAGGGATAAGTACCACAATATTCTTAGTTGGACTAACAGTAGCTATAAAGATGGGCAACAGCATGAGCACCCCCATTATGGCCTGTGTCGAGCGTTTGACCTTGATGGGGCAAGGGGATCTCACCTCGCCTATGCCGGTGGTAAAAAGCAGTGATGAAATAGGCACATTTGCAAGGGTATTGGGCGATATGCTTGATAATCAAAGACAAATGGTGAGCGATGTAAGCCGTCGATTGTCAAAAATTGCGGCGGGAAATCTTGCTACAGAGCAAAATGTAGTGACCTATGGCGGGGATTTTATACCTGTCGAGCAGGCGTTGGATGAAATCCAAAAGCGCTTGCGAGGGGTTATAACCGACATTACAGCTACAGCCGATCAAGTGGCTATTGGGGCACAGCAGGTGGCGGTAGGTGCAAATGCACTTGCCCATACCACAAATCAACAGGTTGATGCGGTTGAAAACATTCTCGGCTCCATGAAAGGCATACAGGAGGTGGCCACCCGAATTTCGGGCGATGCCGACCACGCAATACAGCTTTCGGGCGACACGGCCGAAAAACTCACCGAGAGCCGTGTACACATGAGCAAACTGCTCGGTGCGGTGGAGGATATACGGCAGCAATCGGGTGAGATATCCAAAATCATAAAAACTATTGACGACATCGCATTCCAAACAAATATACTTGCACTAAATGCGGCAGTCGAGGCGGCCAGAGCCGGCAATGCGGGCAAGGGCTTTGCCGTGGTAGCTGACGAGGTCCGCAATTTGGCCAGCAAATCGGCCATGGCGGCCAGAGAGACTTCTGAGCTAATTGCAGGATCGGTGACATCGGCCGAGAATGTGGCCGAAGTGGCGGCTATGACCTCCCGTGCGCTTGAGGAAGTGACACAGCATTCCGAGAATACGGCCGAGCATATGGCCATGATCACAAATGATATTCTGGGGCAAAATGTCAGCATTGACAGTGTAAATGATGGGGTACAAAACATATCTGATACCATCCATGCCGACAGTGCCACCAGTCAGCAGAGTGCGGCCACCAGCAAGATTTTAGCCGACAATGCCGAGTTCCTTAAAAAAATGGTATCGGCCTTTGTGGTGGACGATGCTGACCCGGGGCCGATGCCCGACCAAGACGACACACAGCAATTATAATTGAGGTATAAAAATTAGGAGGAGCGCAAGATGAAACATCTCGGTGTAGAAGTCAGTCCAAAAAACATTCCCCCATTAGATCCTGATTTTATGCCACTGGGGTTATACTACAAATCGTTTTTGCAAACTGCCGACAAGGAATTTGGTGTTGCAGTTGAGCGCAGCGGCGGACAGGTGGCGGTGTATAACACCCGCATACACAGCGATGCCGATATGACACAGGCCAACATATATTATATTGATAGGCTTGTAAAAACATTTTTATGGCTTAAGGGTGGGTTTAAGGTCTACCTATGTGGTGATAAAGCGGTGTGTGAGGCCATAATTGAGCGATATAGTGCCAAGGGTGAGCGGGCATTTGATTTTGATTTTATGGCGGGGATATATGACTGCCCATTTGAAGTTGTGCGGGTGGATAAACTGCCCCAGGAAAAGGGGAGCGGCAAGGCCATAGGCCGTCACACCGATGGTTGTCGCATAGGCTTTGATGCAGGTGGCAGTGATCGCAAGGTGTCGGCTGTGATAGATGGCGAGAGCGTTTACAGTGAAGAAGTGGTATGGCACCCCAAAACCACCCCCGATCCCGATTATCATTATGAGGGTATTGTGTCGGCTATGAAGTCGGCCGCCGCCCATATGCCCCGAGTCGATGCCATAGGTATTTCCTCGGCCGGTATCTATATAGACAACCAAACAAAAGCGGCCTCATTGTTTCTTAAGGTGCCAAAGGATTTATTTCAGAGCAAGGTGAGGGATATATATATCCGTGCTGTGGCTGAGTTTGGTGATGTGCCTATGGAGGTTTGTAACGATGGCGATGTCACCGCCTTGGCGGGGGCTATGAGCCTTGAACAGAACAATGTGCTGGGTATAGCCATGGGCACGAGTGAGGCGGTGGGATATGTAGATGAGCAGGGCAACATAACAGGTTGGCTAAATGAATTGGCCTTTGCGCCTGTCGATGCAAATCCCATGGCCATGATGGATGAGTGGAGCGGTGATATAGGGGTGGGGTGTAAGTATTTCTCACAGGATGCCGTCGTAAAACTTGCCCCCGCTGCCGGTATAGAACTTGATGAAAACATCCCTCTTGGCGAAAGGCTAAAGGTTGTGCAGGGACTTATGGCCAAGGATGACCCAAGAGCCGTGGGTATATATCAGTCTATCGGGATATATCTCGGTCATACACTTAGCATGTACCATCATTTTTACGGGTTTGTACATGTGCTGCTTTTGGGCAGGGTAATGTCGGGTAAGGGTGGAGATATTATTTTGGAGCGTGCGGGTGCAGTTTTGGCCGAGGAATACCCCGAGATAGCCGATAAAATACGCATAGGTTTGCCCGATGAGAAGTTCCGCAGGGTGGGACAGTCGGCGGCGGCAGCATCTCTACCTCAAATCAAAAAATAAGTGAACAAATATTGATTGATTTTCAAAATATTTGTTGCATACTGATTGGTACTGTGTTAGTATATTATGGCAACATTTTGAAAAAATGTGGGTATTTTTCCACAGTATCACATCTATAAATTATGGTGGGAAACATTTCCTGCCACAAAACTATGAATGCAGAAAGGGGGGCATGATCCATGAGGGCTAGCAAACAGAATGTTTTTATTGTAATAATGGTTTTGTGTATTTTGGTGGTTATGTCCCTGGGCATTTATAATTATGGTCTTAGCGTTAGGGAGCAACTTGAGCGTTCGGCCAGAGATACCCTAAGTGAGGCTATCACCCAACAACAATTGAGCTTTGAATCCGAGATTTCCACCCAAGAGAGACTCCTTCAAGGGGTCGCACGAACAATTTCATACATAGGGTTTGACAGCGAAACCGTGCAGGGGTACTTAGCGGTTTTGGAGGAGCACCATAAGTTCGTTAACTTGGCGGCTACCGATGAAAATGGCTATGGCGTATTTTCAAGCGGGGAAATGATTGACCTGACACGCTCCGTATTATTTGATGAGGCGATGGAGGGTAAAATTGTAATAACAGATCCCAAAAAATCTCTCATATCTGATGAAATGGTGGTCACTATGGTTGCCCCCATTGTCCACAATAATAGTGCTGTGGGAGTGCTGATGGCCGAATATCCCATAGATTACCTAAATGATCTTATAAATCCTATATTTAGCGGTGATGGTTACACATTTGTGGTGACCCCCGAGGGTGAAGTCATTGCCTGTGATATGAGTGAGTACACCATTGCAAATGATGGCAACTTGTTTGGGATTTTGGATTATGCCCAGTTTGACAGCGGTGAAAGTGCCCGCGATATCGCCGAGGATATTGTGCAGGGCCAGGCGGGTAGGATATCCTATGTTTATGATGGGTTGGAACGTTATGCCGAATACAGGCTTTTAGGTGTAAATGACTGGGTACTACTCTCGATAGTTCCCAGTGATGTGGTAAATCATGATGCCGAGACTATAATCTACGAAACCACCGGCTTTAGTGTGGTGATCTTTGTAGGTTGTGGGCTTTTGCTACTGTGCATTATACTTGTGCGCAACAGCTCCATGAAAGAGGTCGAGCGTGCCGCTTATTATGACGACCTCACAGGCATCCCCAATATGCGCAAGTTTAAGCTACTTATGACCGAGACCTTGCGCAAAAATCAAGATATACCTTTTGCACTTGTCAAGATGGATGTGGTCAACTTCAAGGGTATAAACGAAATGTTTGACTTCGAGGCCGGCAACCGTGTAATTCGTGCTATCGCCGATGTAAAAGATGACGGCGCCAGTCCCTACTTTATAAATGCAAGAATAGGTGTTGATGAATTCCTTTTATTCTCTACCCAAGACTTTTTTGAGAATTTGGCCGAAAGCCGTATTTATTTCGAGGGCAAATTTCATGAAAAAGTGGAGTTTTTGGCAAAAGACAGCGTGAGTTTCCGTTACGGTCGCTACTATATAGAACCCGGCGAGATGGATGCCAATGTAATTGTCGATAAGGCCACATTTGCCCACAATGTCGCCAAAAATCAAAAGAACAACCCCATCTGTGACTACAATGCCAGCATGATGCAAAAAATCGTGCGAAATGCCGAAATCACCAGTAAGATGGATGCGGCGTTGTCCAACAGAGAGTTTCAGATATACTTGCAACCTAAATATCGCATCAAAGATAGGGTTGTGGTAGGCTCTGAGGCGCTTGTACGATGGATTGAAAGCGATGGAAAGATGATTTTCCCGGGCGAGTTTATCCCGCTGTTCGAGCAAAATGGATTTATTGTCGAGCTTGATAAATATATGCTCGAGGAGGTTTGTGCCGTTTTGCGGGGATGGATGGATGAGGGTATAGCCTGTGTGCCGATCTCGGTAAACTTCTCGCGTCTGCACCTGTCAAATCCCATGTTTATATTTGAGCTCGAACGCATTACCGATCGCTACCGTGTTCCCCGAAAGTTTATCGAAATAGAGCTGACCGAGAACACCATGCTCGAAAAAGATGGGGATGAACTGGAAGAAGTCATAGAAAGACTGCATGCCAGCGGATTTACCATCTCAATGGATGACTTCGGTTCGGGCTACTCCTCTCTTGGTATGCTAAAAGACCTCGATGTGGACTATATAAAGATGGATCGCAGCTTCTTTGTCAACAATAAGTACCACGAGCGTGGCCAGATAGTGGTCGAAAGCGTGATACAAATGGCCAGAAATCTCAAAATCCCCATAGTGGCCGAGGGCGTGGAAACGACCGAACAGGTCGAGTTCCTAAAAGATATAGGATGCGACATTGCACAAGGCTACTTCTACGCAAAACCAATGCCCATTGGTGAGTTTAAGAAGCATTGTTGGGGGAGATAAGAGGTTTTAAGAGCAACTAAGACCTTGGGGACTCCGTCCCCAAACCCCTGCGATTTTTTGAAAAAAATCGAGTAAAACTTTAAAATGCCCACCTGCAAAAACCGCAGGTGGGCAAAGCTTTTATGCCTCCCCCCATCCCCACAAACATCTACGGCGGGGGCAGGGCTACGGCTCGGTCGCCCTTTGCCTCGCACGCTCGGCGGCCGACCGCATGTGCAAAAACCGCACATGCCCCCCTGCAAAGACCGCAGGGGCGAGCCACCGCCCCGCCCCCACCTACCGCCACATGATATTAGTTCTTAGCTCTTAGTCGCCCTTGCCCCCCGCCCCAAAATATGCTAAAATGTATAAAAATAGAAAAAGGAGATAAGAAATGAAAAAGAACATAAGAAAAATGCTTGCTTTAATGCTTGCCCTTGCCCTTAGCCTTACCATGCTACAGGGGGTGGCGTTTGGGGCGACTACGCTTGAAGTGAATGGCATAAACTACGAGGTAGTGACCTCCCCCGCAGGTGCTAACAACGGCACTGTAAAGGTTATAGACCTTAGCAGTGGCAAATACACAGGAGAGATCACCATCCCCGCCACCGTGACAAGTAGCGGCAACACCTACACCGTAACCTCAATTGGGGATTGGGCGTTTTATTCTAGTGACATCACCTCGGTTGCCTTTGCGGCCGATAGCCAGCTAAAAGAGATTGGATTCTCGGCGTTTCTTCAATGCAGCTCCCTCACCTCGGTCACCCTCCCCACCACCTTACTCTCAATTGGGAAAGAGGCGTTTAGTGGTTGCATCGGTTTAACTTCCATCAACATTCCCGCCAGCGTTGCCACAATTGAGGAGGCGGCATTTCGGGGTTGCGAGAAGCTCAAAACAGTTACCTTTGCAGCCGGTAGCCAGCTTACAGAAATTGGGAATAAGGTGTTTGAAGGTTGCTCCTCCCTCACCTCCATCACCATCCCTTCCGGCGTAACCTCAATTGGTAGGTATGCGTTTGCTTTTTCTGACCTTACCTCAATAACCTTTGAGGGCACGCCAAGCATAGGCTATGGTGTGTTTGGTTTATTAAGCAATGTCGATGTTCCCCCCGTAGATACAATAACCTTTGCGGGGGCGTATAATGAGGGTATGGTTGATGATGTAATTGCCGCCCTTGTGGCATCCGGCCGGATAGGTAGCGACACCCCCAAAAACATCACCGGCACAGGTTCAGGTTGGACACAGGATAAAATAGATACCATGATAGCCACACTTCAAAACGGTGGCACACCGCCAACACCCCCACCAACCCCAAC
>CAYJGR010000025.1:0-27303 GCA_964370005.1 uncultured Oscillospiraceae bacterium | reverse complement strand
TGCGACCTCCGGGTTATGAGCCCGACGAGCTACCAACTGCTCTACTCCGCGATATGTGCCCCAATCGTTTTAGGGCTTTGTAAGTATAACATATCTGCATTTAAAAAGCAAGCTTAAAATTATAGATTTTTGTTTTATAGCCCTAAAAACTCCCCCAAACCTGCATTGACGCAGTAAATATTTTATGCTATAATGCCACGTAAGCTCCCAAATCTTTGGAGGATTAACTCAGCGGGAGAGTGCTACCTTCACACGGTAGAAGTCGCTGGTTCGAACCCAGTATCCTCCACCAAAACGCCTCGGACTTTATTTGGTCTTGGGGCGTTTTTTATATATCGTATTTAGCCATTCAACAAACTGTACAACCACTCACCTTTTTTTGGTATTGTTTGTATCATAATGCAACAAAATTGCAATCGTATGAATAAATATACGATTAAGCCTTGAAATTTCGGGGGAATATTGTATAATTATAAAAAGAGGGGGGCGGGTGAATTGCATAACCTCGCTGTGCGGCACCTGCTCTTCCTCTAACCCTAAACCAAACCTTAAAATTTATTATGCAAAGGAGAACATACACATGAAACAGTATAAAAAAGTGGTTTTGGCCTACTCGGGGGGACTTGATACCTCGATTATAATTCCTTGGCTCAAGGAGAATTACGGCTGTGAAGTTATAGCTGTGGCCGGCAATGTTGGGCAGGCCGATGAGCTGGAGGGATTGGAAGAAAAAGCCCTCAAAACAGGTGCATCAAAACTCTATATCGCCGACCTTACAAAGGAATATGTTGAGGACTTTATATTCCCTTGTCTAAAAGCCGGTGCAAAATATGAGGAAAACTATCTGCTGGGTACTTCTCATGCACGCCCTGTTATCGCCAAGAAACTGGTAGAGATCGCCCTCGAGGAGGGTGCCGACGCTATTTGCCACGGTTGCACAGGTAAAGGTAATGACCAGGTGCGTTTTGAGCTGACTATAAAGGCCTTTGCCCCTGATATGCCCGTTATTGCCCCTTGGCGCATATGGGATATAAAGAGCCGTGACGAAGAGATCGATTACGCCATCGCCCACAATGTACCGCTGAAAATAAACCGTGAAACCAACTATTCAAAGGATAAGAATATTTGGCATTTGTCTCATGAGGGGCTTGATCTGGAGGATCCCGCCAACGAGCCTAACTATGATAAGATTTTGGAGCTGGGTGTATCGCCCGAGAAGGCACCTGACACCCCCACATATGTCACCATCGGATTTGAGAAGGGTGTGCCGACTACGCTTGACGGTGTGGCCATGGACTGCGTTGCACTTGTAAGCCGTCTGAATGAACTGGGCGGACAAAACGGTGTGGGTATTATTGATATTGTGGAAAATCGTCTTGTGGGCATGAAGAGCCGTGGCGTATATGAGACCCCCGGCGGAACTATCCTATATCATGCACACCAAACGCTTGAGAACCTAACCCTTGATAAAGAAACCATGCATTTCAAGCCCATAATAGCCCAGAAGTATGCCGACCTTGTTTACAACGGCCAATGGTTCACCCCCTTGCGTGAATCCCTCGATGCCTTTGTCGATGCCACACAGGAGACTGTCACAGGCACGGTAAAGTTAAAGCTGTATAAGGGCAATATAATGAATGCCGGTACACAGAGTCCTTACAGCCTTTATGATGAGGTGACCGCCTCGTTTGGTGAGGATGAGGATTACAACCAAGCCGACAGCGCCGGATTTATCAACCTATTTGGTCTGCCTATCACGGTAAAGGCCAAACTCGATGCACAGCGTGGCAATAAATAAAAACAAGGGGACTGTAACAATGAAACTTTGGGCAGGACGTTTTTCCTCCTCGGCCGACCGCCGTCTTGATGATTTTAACGCCTCTATAGCCTTTGACAGTCGCATGGCGGTGCAGGATATTGAGGGTTCTATTGCCCATGCCGGTATGCTCGGGCAGACAGGCATTATAGCACAAACCGAGGCCGACACCCTCATAAAAGGGTTGCAACAGCTCTTGGCCGACCTCGAGAGCGGTGCACTTGAAATTGACATGAGCTGTGAGGATATACACACATTTGTCGAGGCGACCTTGACCGAGCGACTTGGCGATGTGGGCAAGCGCCTACATACCGCCCGCAGTCGCAACGACCAAGTGGCTACCGATTTGAGGTTATATTTGCGCCGTGAGGCGGGGGAAGTTCGGGGGCAACTGGTCGAGCTATGCCACACCCTGTGTGACCTCGCCACCACCCACGCCGACACCGTCATGCCGGGCTACACCCATCTGCAAAGGGCACAGCCTATCACATTTGGGCATCAGCTAATGGCCTATACCGCCATGCTACTTCGTGACATAAAGCGCATAGACAACGCCACCGAGAACATGAACGAATGCCCTCTGGGTTGTGGTGCGTTGGCCGGCACGACCTATCCGATTGACCGCCACGCCACAGCGACAGCCTTGGGCTTTTCGACCCCCTGCCAAAACAGTTTGGATGGGGTATCGGACAGGGATTTTTGCATAGAGTTTGCGGCGGCGCTCTCGGCCATCATGGTGCATCTCTCCCGCTTTTCCGAGGAAATAATCCTCTGGTGTAGCTATGAATTTCGCTTTATAGAGCTTGATGATGCATTCTCGACAGGCTCGTCTATAATGCCCCAAAAGAAAAACCCCGACATCGCAGAGCTTGTGCGGGGCAAGAGTGGGCGGGTGTTCGGCGACCTTACCACCCTTCTCACCCTGCTTAAGGGGCTACCCCTTGCCTACAACAAGGATATGCAGGAGGACAAAGAGGCAATATTCGATGCATTTGATACCGTAAGGATGTGTCTATCGGCCTTTACCCCCATGGTGGCGACCATGAAAGTTCGCCCCGAGAATATGCGTGCGGCGGCGGCCGATGGCTTTATAAATGCTACCGACTGCGCAGATTATCTAGTCAAGAAGGGGATGCCTTTCCGTGATGCCTACAAAATAGTGGGGCGACTGGTGGCACGTTGTATCGCCGAGGGTACAAACCTTGAAAGCTTGCCCCTGTCTGCCTATAACGAATATACACCTCTGTTTACGCAGGATGTATACGATGCTATAAACATGGAGCGGTGTGCAGAGGAACGGTGTTCTTTTGGTGGTACCTCGCCCGACAGTGTCAGGGCACAGGTGGCACATGCCAAAACTATGCTGTAACGGTTACTCGCAATAAACGCAAAATATGCGACGAAAGAGGTCATAAGAATGACAAAGATATATATAGATGGCAGTGCGGGCACTACAGGGCTTGGTATCACACAGAGGCTAAGCAGTCGAAGTGACATCACCCTACTAAGCATAGACCCCGAGCGTCGCAAGGACATTTCTGCCCGCAGTGAGATGTTAAACTCGGCCGATGTGGCTATATTGTGCCTGCCCGACGAGGCCGCTCGGGAGGCTGTATCGCTTATAGATAACCCCAACACGGCCGTGCTGGATGCCTCGACCGCCCACCGTACTGCCGAGGGTTGGTGCTATGGTATGCCCGAGCTTGGGCGCAAACAATCTGTGTGCATTGCCCAGAGTAAGCGGGTGGCAAACCCAGGATGTCATGCCAGTGGTTTTGTGGCGTTGACACGACCGCTTGTGGATATGGGCATAATAGGGATGGACACATATCTTTCTTGCCATTCGCTGACAGGATACAGCGGTGGGGGTAAACCTATGATAGCCGATTATACCGCCCATGACTCCGCCTATCCACTGAAAAGCCCCCGCATATATGCCATAGGTCAAACACATAAACATTTGCCCGAGATGCAAAAATATGCAGAGCTTACAACAGCACCGCATTTTAGCCCCATAGTGGCCGATTTTTATGCCGGCATGGCTGTAAGCTTGCCACTGCATAAAACTATGCTTCAAAAAGATATTATACCAACCGATTTGCGCCGTATATATGCCGAGTTTTATGAAAACCAACCCATGATACATGTCGAGAAGATGTCCGAGAACCGTTTTTGTCCCGATGGATTTATAGCGGCCAATGCTATGGCGGGGTATGACGGCATGGTGATACTTGTCGTGGGTAACAGTGAGCGCATGACCGCCATAGCCCTATTTGACAACCTCGGCAAGGGGGCATCGGGGGCGGCGGTACAAAATCTCAACCTCATGATGGGCATGCAGCAGGACAGTGGACTTGTCGCATTCCCCACGCTATAGCCCAAAATAGACAGGAGGATATTACATTATGAGTATAAAAGTGATTGAGGGTTCGGTCACGGCACCAAAAGGTTTTACGGCCACAGGCATACATTGTGGCATACGCAAAAACCGTGACAAGGCCGATTTGGCGCTGATATACAGCGAAAAACCCGCCACCGCCGCCGCTGTCTACACAAAAAACAAGGTGCAGGGTGCGCCGATATCTGTCACCCGCCAAAACATATCCGATGGCATGGCACAAGCTGTGGTCTGCAACAGTGGCAATGCCAACACCTGCAACGCCGACGGCGTGGATATTGCAAATGAGATGTGTAAAATAACGGCCGAGGCCTTGGGGCTATCCCCTGCGGATATTATAATCGCCTCGACCGGCGTTATAGGCCAACCCCTGCCCATAGCACCGCTGAAAAGCGGTATTCCTATGGCGGCCAAAGGGCTGAGCGGGGATTTATCGGGTGGGGAACTGGCCGCCCGTGCCATCATGACCACCGATACCATAGAAAAGCAGATTGCGGTGTCATTTAGCATAGGCGGGGTGGAGTGCAAGATGGGCGCCATCGCCAAGGGGTCGGGTATGATACATCCCAACATGGCCACTATGCTCGGCTTTGTCACAACAGATGCCACCATCACCCCCGACATGCTACGCAAAGCCTTGTCGGCCTCGGTGGAGGACACCTACAATATGGTATCGGTCGATGGTGACACCTCGACAAATGATATGGTGTCGATTATGGCCAACGGTATGGCGGGTGCGCCGACTATTGACTGCGAGGGTGAAGATTACGACGAATTTTGCACCGCCCTTGATGCTGTCAATCGCCACATGGCAAAACTGCTTGCCACCGACGGCGAAGGAGCCACAAAACTTGTGAGTATCAAGCTGAGTGGCGCGATAGATGTCGCCGCCGCCCGCACAATTGCAAAGTCGGTCTGCACCTCTTCACTGGTCAAAACCGCCATGT
The DNA here is from genome assembly GCA_964370005.1 of uncultured Oscillospiraceae bacterium. Classification (GTDB taxonomy): domain Bacteria; phylum Bacillota; class Clostridia; order Oscillospirales; family Ruminococcaceae; genus Heteroruminococcus. The sequence goes on along the minus strand of CAYJGR010000025.1, from coordinate 22,142 downwards.
TCGGGGCAGATGCCAACTGGGGGCGGGTATTGTGCGCCATAGGTTACGCCGATGCTCCGGTCGATGTGAGCAAGGTCGATGTGAGTTTTTGTTCGGCGGCCGGGGAGATCGAGGTTTGCAAAAACGGTGCGGGACTGGATTTTTCCGAGGAGTTGGCCAAGAAAATACTACTTGAACGTGAGATAGATATAATCATAACCCTCGGCGACGGCAAGGCCTGCGCCACGGCTTACGGTTGCGATTTGACCTATGATTATGTCAAGATCAATGGGGATTATCGGACGTGAGTGCTATGACCTTGCTTTTCCGCTTATGCGGCGGCGGGGACTCCACGGGCATCAGCCCGCCCAAACCACGGGCATAAGCCCGTCTCGCCCCCACCACCCCCTAACCAAAAAACGGGGGCCATGGGCATTTAAGGATTAGACATTAGGGATTAGTTAAGGAGAAAACCACATGCTTCAAAACAAACTTGGCATAACCTCACAATCCGAGCTTGCCTTGGCCGAGGAACGAATAAGCAAGAAAAAGGCCTATGAGCTGTTTGAAAGTGGTATACCCACCGCCCTTCAAGTGGGCAGGTTTTCCGCCCTTGCCAAAATACATGAATACTTATTTGATGAGATATATGACTTTGCAGGGCAGATAAGAGCGGTGAATATCGCAAAGGGTAATTTTAGATTTGTACCGATTATGTACTTGGAGGAGGCGCTCCAGAACATCGATAAAATGCCACAGTCCACATTCAAGGAGATAGTCGAGAAATATGTTGAGATGAATATTGCACATCCCTTTAGAGAGGGCAACGGTCGCAGTATGAGAATATGGCTTGATATGATGCTTAAAGCGAATTTATCGATGGTGGTTGATTGGAGTAAGATAGATAAAAATGACTACCTGCTCGCCATGGAGCGCAGTCCTATAAAGGATACCGAAATAAAACACCTACTAAAAAGTGCCCTCACCCACGAGATAGCCAGCCGTGAAATTTATATAAAGGGAATAGACGCAAGCTATCACTACGAGGGTTACAATACCTACACCGAGAAAGATTTATTATGATTATATAAACATCAGATTGGAGCATAACCATGACCGTAAAACTTCTCTCCTACAGCGACAAGGCCGACATGCTGGTGCAGGCACTACCCTACATCAAGCAGTACTATAACAAAGTGGTGGTAGTAAAATACGGTGGCAATGCCATGACAAGTCCCGACCTCAAAGATGCCGTGATGCAGGATATCGTGCTGCTCTCGCTTGTTGGGGTGCGGGTGGTGCTTGTACATGGCGGCGGCCCCGAGATCACCCAAACCCTCGACCGCATGGGCATCGAAAGTCGCTTTGTAAACGGTCTGCGCTACACCGACCAACAAACCATGGAGGTAGTGCAGATGGTGCTATCGGGCAAGACCAACAAAGATTTGGTCTCCTTGCTCGGTCAGCAGGGGGGCAAGGCCATGGGGCTTTGTGGCATAGATGGCGGTATGATAAAGGCCAAGAAGATGCAGTCCGAGGAGGATTTGGGCTTTGTCGGGGAGATAACCGACATAGACACCGCCCCCATACTCGATGCGCTGAACAACGGTTATATCCCCGTTATTGCCACCGTGGGCAGTGACGGCGAGGGCAACACATACAATATAAACGCCGATACCGCCGCCGCCAGGGTAGCAAGTGCTCTGGGGGCTGAAAACCTTATACTCATGACCGATGTGCGGGGGCTTTTGCGGGATAAAGAGGATGAAAACAGCCTCATACCTGTGGTGCAGGTCAGCCAAGTGCCAAGCCTTGTGCGGGAGGGCATAATTTCGGGTGGGATGATACCCAAAATAGAATGTTGTGTCGAGGCGGTGCGCCGTGGCGTGCCCCGAGCGTTCATAATCGATGGACGCATCCCCCATTCCATACTAATAGAGATGATGACCGAACAGGGTATAGGCACGATGTTTTCATAAAAGAGAGGGGGCACAGTCATGAATTTTGCACAGCTAAAAGAGCAGTATGGCTATGTAGAGCAGACCTACGGCAGATTTGATCTGGACATCGCAAAAGGGAGCGGTGCGCAGTGTGAGGATTTAGCCGGCAAAAAATATATAGACTTCACAAGCGGTATAGGGGTGAACAGTCTCGGGTTTTGTGACAAAGCCTGGGCAAAGGCCGTGTCGGATCAGCTCTTGACCCTACAGCACACCTCAAATCTGTACTACACACAGCCGGGGGGCGAGCTTGCCGAGATGCTATGTAAAGCCACCGGCATGGCGGGGGTATTCTTTGCAAACTCGGGGGCCGAGGCCAACGAGGGTGCGATAAAGGCCGCCCGCAAATACTCACGTGACAAATACGGCGAGGGCAGAGCCGATATAATCACCCTTATAAACTCCTTCCACGGTCGCACCATGGCCACACTGTCGGCCACAGGGCAGGAGGTGTTCCACAACCACTTTCATCCATTCCTTGAGGGGTTTTCCCACGTCGAGGCAGGGAACATCACCGCCCTTGAGGGGGCGATAACCCCCGCCACCTGCGCCGTGATGCTCGAGGTGGTGCAGGGTGAAGGCGGTGTCGTGCCTCTCCCCAAAGGCTATCTGCAAGCGGTTCAAGGTTTGTGTAAAAAGCATGATATTATACTTATAGTAGATGAAGTGCAGACCGGCATAGGGCGTACAGGCAGTTTGTTTGCATATCAGCAGTTCGACCTTGCCCCCGATATTGTCACCATGGCCAAGGGTTTGGGCGGGGGACTGCCCATAGGCGGGGTTATGTTTGCGCCGAGCACCCACGGCGTGCTGAGCGCCGGCACACATGCCACCACATTCGGCGGTGGGCCTGCCGTCTGTGCGGGTGGGTGCGAGGTAATGCGCCGTGTAGTGGCCGATGGATTTTTGAGCGAGGTGAGCGCAAAGGGTAAATACATCACCGATAAGCTTTTAGCCCTGCCTGAGGTCGAGGGGGTGGACGGCCTCGGCCTAATGCTCGGTGTGCGCCTTGCCGATGGCATAGAGGCCGCCGATGTGGTGAAAAAAGGTATGCAGGAGGGGGTACTTACCCTGACGGCCAAGACAAAACTGCGTCTGCTTCCTCCACTGAATATCACATATGAGGAGATAGATGAGGGGCTGTCGGCTATAGAGAGAGCGTTAAAAAACTGAAAACAAAAGGAGAATCACACCCATGAAACATTTCTTAAAACTGCTCGATTATAAGGGCGAAGAGATAATAGAGCTTTTAAACATGGCCGATCAGCTAAAATATGAGCAGAAAAACGGCATACAGCGCCAACCGCTGGCCGGTAAGACCTTGGGCATGATATTCCAAAAGGCCTCGACCCGCACCCGTGTGTCGTTTGAGGTGGGTATATATCAGCTTGGGGGCAGTGGGCTATTCCTTTCGAGCAACGATTTGCAAATAGGTCGTGGCGAGCCTGTACAGGACACCGCACGAGTGCTCTCCCGCTATCTCGACGGCATTATGATCCGCACATTTGACCAGCAGGAGGTCGAGGACTTGGCCAAGTACGGTGACATTCCCGTTATAAACGGCCTGACCGATTTTGCCCACCCTTGCCAGGTGATGGCCGACCTTATGACCATACGTGAGCACAAGGGTGGCCCCGAGGGATTAAAACTTTGTTATATCGGTGATGGCAACAACATGGCAAATTCGCTGATTGTGGGCGGGCTTAAAACAGGCATGAGTGTGGCGGTAGCAAGTCCTGCGGGTTACACCCCTCATCCCGATGTGCTGAAGTTTGCCGAGCAGTACCCCGACAAATTCCTGCTGACCTCCGACCCCGCCGAGGCCGCAAAGGCTGCCGATGTTGTCTACACCGATGTATGGGCATCGATGGGGCAGGAGGGCGAGGCGGCCGAGCGTCAGGCACATTTTGCGGGGTATCAGGTAAATGAACAGCTGATGAGCGGGGCAAAGCCCGACGCCATGGTGCTACATTGCCTGCCCGCCCACCGCGAGGAGGAAATCTCGACCGAGACATTCGAAAAGCATTCGGCCGAGATATTTGACCAGGCCGAAAACCGCCTACACGCCCAAAAAGCCGTAATGGTGGCACTCATGGCAAAGCAGTAAATAATTAGTAATTAATGTCAAGGACTATTAGAAGATAGAAAACAGAAGTCGGAGGACAGAAAGGTCAAGAGCAACCATGTAGTTGCCCTTGATCTTTTTTCTCCTCTATCCTCCGGCAATCTGTCCTCTTATTCCTTGACCTTTGTCCCTTAAATACAAATTCATTACACCGCAATACCATCATTACTAATTGCTAATTACTCATTTCTAATTTTCACACTCCCCCCAACGAGTAACATTTTGGGGATAAATCACATAATGTGTAAAAAAGTGTTGCATTGCATTAAGTTGAGTGATACACTCTAATTACAGCGTTTTACATATGTGACTAAAGGGGGTATGTGCGTGGGAAATGTATGGTTTGCATTTTTGCTCACACTCTTTGCGGGACTTAGCACGGGTGTGGGCAGTTGCATTGCGTTTTTTGCGAAAAAAGATAACAAAAAATTTCTATCGGTCAGCCTTGGCTTTTCGGCGGGGGTAATGATTTATGTTTCTATGATAGAGATATTTGTCAAGGCCAAAGATGCTCTGGTGGCCGAGCTTGGCAATGTCACAGGCAACTGGGCGACGGTGCTCAGCTTTTTTGGCGGGATGTTGCTTATTTCAATCATAGATAAGTTTATACCGGCCGAGCATAACCCCCATGAGGTGATATCGCCCGATACCGACACCGCCAAAACAGGCAAGCTCATGCGTATGGGGGTATTCACAGCGATTTCCATCGCTATACACAACTTCCCCGAGGGGCTGGCGACCTTTGTGTCGGCACTGCAAGAGCCGGAACTGGCCATCCCCGTGGCAGCGGCCATCGCCATACATAACATTCCCGAGGGAATAGCGGTGTCGGTGCCGATATACCATGCCACAGGTTCAAAAAAGAAAGCATTTCTCTACTCGTTTTTATCCGGCCTATCCGAGCCTGTGGGGGCACTTGTGGGGTGGACACTGCTCATGCCCCTCATGAGCGATGTGGTGTTTGGCATTATATTTGCAGGTGTTGCGGGCATCATGGTGTTTATATCGTTTGACGAGTTACTACCCGCCGCCCGAGAGTACGGCGAGCACCATATGTCCATGGACGGCCTAATAGCCGGCATGGTGGTCATGGCAATGAGTTTATTATTGTTTTTGTAGGGGTGAATAGGAAAAAACGAGGATTCTGTTGGGAAGCCTCGTTTTTATTATGTGAATTATTATGCGTCATCACCTTTATCAGCACTGCTTATACTGTCTTGGGTAAGCAACCTGTTTTCTACTTCCTCCAATACCTTGATATAATCTTTTTCGGCATTTGAAATGCTATCACGTTGTAATGCTTTATATTTTTGATATTCATCCTTAGCTTTTGACTGTGCAACATTTGCACTGATTGAACCTGCATGGGTTAAAATTTGGTGTTTGGATAGTTTTAAGAATCCATCTAAAGTTTCAATCCAGTCTGACATATACATCGGTATTCTTCGCCTTGCTTGCATTGTGGCCAGCTCTAAATAAGCCGAAACGACATCGTTAAGAGCTAAAAGTTCATCTTCTGTGCAGTAGTTTTTTGCAACTAATGCATCAGCTTGCCGAGGTTCTTTCCCCTTGAAAGTTGTCATCCCCATGTGGGGTTTTTGCGCATTTGCCGTATAAAATATCTTTTCGGAGGCGGTTTGCCCATGTGCAGCCCAATGCATTTTGTTTTGAACAGTTTTAAAAAACATTATTGAGCTCTGGGTTCTTGGGTCATAATCCACACTTGTGGCATAGATATCAAGCACTTTTCTCCAGAAAACTTTCTCTGACGAGCGAATATCACGAATTCTTTGGAGCAATTCGTCAAAGAAAACCCCGCCACCGTTATTTTTTAACAGCTCATCGTTCATGGCAAAGCCTTTTTGCATATATTCCTTCAAAACACCGCTTGCCCATATTCTAAACTGTGTGCCACGAAGTGATTTTACGCGGTAACCAACAGAAATAATTACATCAAGGTTGTAGTATTCAATCTGGCGTTCAACTTCTCTGTTGCCCTCAATTTGAACTGTTGTAAATTTTGCAACAGTTGCCATAGGAGTTAACTCACCCTGGGCAAATACGTTTTTGATATGGCGAGAAATTGTAGACTTATCACGCCCAAAAAGTTCTGCCATTTGATGGGCAGATAGCCAAACCGTGTCACCGTCAAAGATGCTTTCAATTTTTGTCAAACCGTCCTCAGTTTGGTACATTATGATCTCTGAACCGTTTATATTTATTTCTGACATTTGGACACCTCACAATTTTCACGTATCACACCCGATGATCACAAAAATCACAAACCATTGCCCCATGCTCCTCCCCAAAGGTCGAGGGCAGATATTTCTCCTGATTGGTGACACAGCGGGGGTTGGCACAGCGTTTGTCCGGGATGCTTTGCCCCAAAATGATGGGCTTTTTGGTGTCATTTTGCAGTAGGTGTATGAGCAGTGCCATGCGGGCGTATACGCCGTATACCGCTTGCTCAAAATATTTTGCGCGGGGGTCGTCATCCACCTCGACGGCGATTTCATCCACACGGGGTAGGGGGTGGAGCACCACCAAGTCATTTTTGGCACGGAGCATCTTACGGTTGTCCAGTATATAGACATCCTTTTGACACTCATACTCTTCGGGGGAAGAAAAACGTTCCCGTTGTATGCGGGTCATATAGAGCATATCGAGCAGTGGCAAGGCTTCCTCAAGGCTGTTTATCTCCTCAAAGTCGCACTTTTCACGGCGTAGCATATCCAGCAGATAATCGGGAATGCCAAGCTCGGGGGTGGATATGAGCACAAATTTATTTTGATATTTGCAGAGCATTTTAATAAGGGAGTGGACGGTTCGCCCATTTTTAAGGTCTCCGCAAAGGCCGATGCACAAACCTGAGATTGTCCCCTTTTCGGCCATGAGTGTGGCCATATCGGTGAGTGTCTGAGTGGGGTGAAGATGACCGCCATCGCCGGCATTTATCAGCGGGCAATCGGCAAACATAGCCGCCGCCTTGCACGCCCCCTCTACAGGACTGCGCATGACCAGCAAATCGGCATACCCGCTCATGACCTTGACGGTATCCTTTATAGTTTCGCCCTTAGCCACCGAGGAGGTTTGGGGGTTATCAAAACCGATAACCCGTCCGCCAAGTCGCAACATGGCGGTTTGAAAAGACATATGGGTTCGGGTGGAGGGCTCATAAAACATAGTGGCCATCAGTTTACCTTGACAGGCCCCATAGTAGTAGTCAGGCCAGCGACGAATTTCCTCAGCCATGCCCAAAATAGCCGAGATATCCTCGGGTAAAAAATCGTTGAGATCGATAAGATGTCGAGAGTTCATGACGCACCACCTTTTGAAAGTAGAGACAACCCTTGCGATTGTCCGAAAGATATTACATTTTATCTATATAATGATACCAGTTAGCGGGCAGAATGGCAAGGGGGAAGAGGGTGTCAAAAAAGCAAAAAAATTTGCCACCAACCCATTGACAAACCTCTACAGAACAGGTACAATAATATAGCCGTAAATTACCGGTATGCACTGCCCGATTGTGTAATGGTAGCACGACAGACTCTGACTCTGTTTGTTAGGGTTCGAATCCTTATCGGGCAACCAGAGGAAAAACCTCTACCACGCGGTAGAGGTTTTTTGTTTTAGAAAACAGAGGCGAGAGGACAGAAGATAGATAAGAACAGTCGTGTGTTGTGCTCTTGCCCTTTGCCCTTTTCTCTCTTCTATTCTCCGGCAATCTATCCTCTAATACATCGAGATGTGGCTCAGTTTGGTAGAGCGCTGCGTTCGGGACGCAGAGGCCGCAAGTTCGAATCTTGTCATCTCGACCAAAAACACCACCCCAACCATCTTGGCAGGGTGGTGTTTTTATATGCGCTTGGCGGGAAAAATCGCATAATAAAGCCGTTAAGTTTTTCTTCCCACGAATTTTTATTGCAATTCCATAAAACAGCGTTATAATATCAAGTATAGAGTAATAATAAAAAGTGGGGGAAGAGGGAGTTAAAATTGAATCTCGATGTTGGCTTATTGCACAAATTGTGCAGTGAGAATAAAATAGTTTGGCGGGAACATGCGTTGCAAAGAATGAAGGAGCGAAAAATAAGACGTGAAGATGTGAAGAATTGTATTTGCAGTGGTGAAATAATAGAAGAATATCCCAATGACTATCCATACCCCAGCTGCTTAATAGTAGGGTTTGATACCAATAAAAGAGTTTTGCATGTTGTGTGCAGTAGCAATGACGATATCTTGTGTATCATAACTGCATACCACCCCAATAATATAAAATGGCAAGATGACTACAAGACAAGAAAGGCGGAAGAATTATGACGTGTTTTATCTGTAAAGGCGACACCCAAGAAAAAATCAAAAACTATGTTGCCGATTTAGAAAACTGTGTGATTATAGTGAAAAATGTTCCGGCCTTGGTCTGCGCTCAGTGTGGGGAAGTGTATTATACCGATGGCGTGGTGAAGAAGCTTGAGAAAATTGTTGACAGGCTCGAAAAAATTGTGGAAGAAGTGGCAATTGTCGAGTATTCCAAAATGACCGCATAGCATAATGTCTTAACCTAAAACCCTCACCCCGCCATCTCGGCGGGGTGAGGTTCTTTTGACGGGCTTAAATAATCAAAGATTATTTATATCACAACTTCCAAATCTTCTGTGCATACTCACTGACGGCACGATCGGCACAGAATATGCCACTCTTGGCGATGTTCATAAGCGACATGCGTTGCCAGACATTTTGTTGTGCGTATAGCTCACCACTTTTTAGGCGGGCGGCTTTGTAGGCCTCGAAATCGGCCAGCGCCATATAGTGGTCAGAGTTGCGTAGTGAACCGGCCAGCTCCTCAAACGTGCCAAAGTCAAGGGTGTTTGAGGTAAGGAAATCTATTGTGCGACGCAAATCGGGGTTGGATAGGTACAAATCAAGCGGATTGTAACCCGAGGCGCGTCGCTGCTGGACTTCGGGGGTGCTCATTCCGAATATTATCTGATTATCGATACCTGCCGCCTGCACAATCTCTATATTTGCACCGTCCATGGTACCCATGGTGATCGCACCCGACAACATCAGTTTCATATTGCCTGTGCCCGAGGCCTCGGTGCCGGCCAGTGAAATTTGTTGGGAAATCTCGCTGGCGGGACAAAGCCTTTCCGACATGGTGACATTGTATTCCTCGAGGTAGACTATCTTCATCCTATCCCGCACATCGGGGTCATTTTCGAGCAAATCACGCAGAGCACACAAAAAGCGTATGGTCTGTTTTGCGATGTAGTAGCCCGGGGCGGCCTTTGCTCCGAAGATATAAGTGCGAGGGTGGAACTCCTGTTTTGGATTCTCTTTAAGCGACAAATAGGTATTTAGAATGTCAAGTCCGTTCATCGATTGTCGTTTATATTCATGAAGGCGCTTGACCTGTACATCGAATATGGATTGGGGGTCGATTTTCTCGCCTGTTGTTTCAAGCAGATAGTTTGCAAATGTCTCCTTGTTGCGCAGTTTTACCTTTGCAAGGTCCTCCAAGGTGGTGGCGTCATCGGCAAACTTTGCAAGCTCCTCAAGTTTTGAGAAGTCGGATAGATACCCCTTACCTATGCGCTTTGTGATAAACTCGGTCAGCAAGGGATTGGCCTGCATAAGCCAGCGGCGGGAGGCTATGCCGTTTGTGACGTTTGTAAATTTATAGGGTTGCCAGTTGGCATAATCACGGAAAACCGAATCCTTTATTATCTGGGAATGGAGTGCCGACACCCCGTTGACGCTGTATGAACCGACAATTGCAAGGCTTGCCATGCGCACCATGTGATTTTTAACGATGCTCATGCGGTCGATAGCATCTTGATCAAAGTGGTGTTTCTCCGAAAGCTCGGCACAAAAACGCTTGTTTATCTCACAGATTATATGATAGATGCGGGGTAGTAGCGAGGCTAAAATCTCCTCGCTCCAGCTCTCAAGCGCTTCGGCCATGACAGTATGATTTGTATAGGCAAATGTGCGGGTGACAATATCCCATGCGCTGTCCCAGTCGTAACTGCATTCATCCAGCAGTATGCGCATCAGTTCGGGGATGGCCAGTGTGGGATGGGTGTCGTTTATATGGATGGTGCATTTATCGGGCAGGTTGTCAAGGGTGTTATAGTTTGTCAAGTGGCGACGTACCAAATCCGATATGCTGGCCGAGGCCAAAAAGTACTGCTGGCGCAGACGAAGGCTCTTGCCCTCGGTGTGGTTGTCGTTGGGATAAAGCACCTTGCTTATGACCTCATGAAAGGAGTTCTCGCCAAATGCCCCGAGATAATCCCCTTGATTGAAACGCTCCATGTCAAGGCCGGGGCTTTTTGCTTTCCACAGGCGTAGCACACTGGTGGCCTTGCCGCCATAACCCGACACATATAAATTCACAGGCACAGCAAGTACGGTGGAATAACCTTTGACCTGCACCGTGTGGTGATGGTCATCCCAGCGCTCCTCCACATGACCGCCAAAGCGCACCTCTACGGTGTGTTCCGGCACAGGGTCAAGCCATGCCTCACCACCGGGTAGCCAATTGTCGGGGTGTTCGGTCTGCCATCCGTCACATATTTTCTGCTTGAATATGCCATATTCATACAAAATGGAATAGCCCATAGCGGGGTAGCCACAGGTGGCCAATGCATCAAGATAACAGGCGGCCAAACGTCCAAGGCCACCATTGCCAAGGCCGGGATCGGGCTCGTACTGATACAGTCTATCCAAATCCACACCGAATTTATCCAGCGCCTTTGTCACCGGTTGCAATAAGTCAAGGTTATAAATGGTATTTTTAAGCGAACGCCCCATGAGAAATTCCATGCTCATGTAGTACACTTGCTTGTTGCCAAGGGCGTTTTGGCGGGCTATAAAGTGCTCACGATGGTCATCAAGCAGACGGCGCACCACGGTGGCCACACATTTGTAATACTGCTCATCCGAACCTTGATCCAAAAGAACGTGCATATCGGCTTCCATGGTCTGGCGTATCTGCTCCTCAAAATAGGCGGCGTCAAACTGTTTGTTCATGTTGTTCATGAAAAGGCCCTCCCGTCGGTGTGAAGCCGACTCAAAAAACTCATGTTGTCATATAGGCTACTATTTCAATTATACCTAAAAATATCAACTTTTCAACCAAAAACCTTAATTTCTTTTGTAATATCTTTGCATTATGTCAAAAATGTACTATAATAGGGGAAGTGGGTACACACTACCTGTATGGAAATGAAGATATGCACTTTTATTGCAAATTTTTCAAGATGGGGTATCTATACTTAGTATGCTGATTTATCACATCACATTACAAACTATATGGAAGGGAATGGTCACACGATGTCCGAGAAAAAGCGTATAAGGGTGGAAATCATGGGAAGCACTTACTTTCTTACTACCAACGAGAGTGAGGAATATATAAGCTCGTTACAATTTCGCCTTGGGCAATTGCTCGACGATTTGCAAAGCCGTCATCCCTCGGTGGCTTTGGTCGATGCATTGGTGCTCACCTGCTTTAACCTGCTTGACCAAAATGTCAAGGCCGAAAAGAGTGCCGACCACATCAGAGGGCAACTCACCGAATATTTGCAGGATGCTGCCCGTGCTCGCATCGACCTTGAAGAGATGACCCGCAAATATGAGGAGCTACAGGCCACACAAGGCATACAAACCACATTGGAATAAGCATAATTATAATTGAAAGGTGGGGAACGGTATGCCCACACGTGATATCGAAATACTTGCCCCCGCCGGAAATCGTGATGCCCTTATTGCCGCCGTGCGCTGTGGTGCCGATGCGGTTTATCTCGGTGGCAAGGACTTCAGCGCCCGCCAAAATGCAGGCAACTTCGACGAGGACGAGCTGTGTGAAGCGGTCAGTTACTGCCATGTGCGGGGGGTCAAGGTCTATTTGACCCTCAATACCTTGCTGACCGATAGGCAATTCCCACAGCTTACACAGGCCGCCCACACCGCCGCCACCGCTCGAGTGGATGGGATAATCGTGCAGGACCTTGGGGTGTTATCCCACCTCAAAACCATCCTGCCCGATATGCCCCTGCACGCCTCGACCCAAATGGCGGTGCATAGCCCACAGGGCGCATGGCTTGCCCATGAACTGGGATGCAGTCGTGTGGTATTGGCCAGAGAATGCAGCGGGCAGGAAATAGAAAGCATAACAAAACAGGTGCCCATACAAACCGAGGTGTTTGTGCATGGGGCGCTGTGTATGGGTATGTCGGGGCAGTGCTATCTCAGCGCCATGATCGGGCGACGCAGTGCCAACCGTGGGATGTGTGCCGGTTCCTGTCGTCTGCCCTTTGAGGGGGGTGGCAAGGGGTATGCCCTGTCGCTCAAAGATTTATCCCTCACCGACAAGCTGTCCGAAATGTGCGCCATGGGGGTGAGTTCCCTGAAAATTGAGGGACGCATGAAGCGCCCCGAATATGTGGCCGCCGCCGTCACAGCCTGTCGTGATGCCCTTGAGGGTAAGACTGTGGACACAGGTCGGCTTGCAGCTGTCTTTTCCCGCAGTGGCTTTACCGATGGCTATTATACCGGCGGTGAGGATGCCCAGCGGTTTGGCTTTAGGCAAAAAGAGGACGTCGTGGCGGCCGAAGGGGTTTTGGGGGAGCTTGCCCAGCTTTACCGAAATGAAACACCCCTCATCACGGTCGATATGAATCTTACCATGATGCCCGATAGCCCTGTCACCCTCGAACTGTGCGACCGTGAGGGGCACAGCGTGAGCGTGCGCGGTGACACCCCACAAATGGCCAAGACAAGGCCAACCGACCAAGAGCAGGCGAGTAAAAGCCTTTGCAAAACAGGTGGCACGCCCTACATGGTGGGGAAAATAACCTGTGATATAGCACAAGGGATTATGTTGCCGGTCTCGGCGCTCAACCGTCTGCGCAGCGAGGGACTGGATAAACTCGGGCGGGCGAGGGCAGAGGCCTATCCCCGCCCCATATTTTGTGACACCCTGCCGACCGTGCAAAACAAGAGAAAAAAAACCGCTTTCGCCCCCACACTGCGGGCAAGACTTGAAACCGTGGAGCAACTAAGCGAGGAGCTTTGCGAGCGGGTCGAGCTGTTTTCACTCCCGCTACATCTGCTTAAAAAAGGGGATATATGCCAAGAATATATACATAAGTTATCGGTCGAGATTCCTCCTGTATTGTTTGAGGGGGAGGAGAATAGAGCGGTCGAGACGCTGTCTCGTCTGCGTGAGATAGGGGTATCTCATGCAGGTGTGGGCAACGTCGGTGGACTGCGCATAGCCCGTGACCTCGGTTTTACTCTACACGGCGACTACACCCTGAACATAACAAACACCGCCACGCTGTGTGAGCTTGAAAAGTTAGGCCTTGATGATGCCACACTGAGCATAGAACTGGGCATAGCACAGGCCACAGACATAGGCGGACAGCCAGGGCGGGGGCTTGTGTGTTACGGCAGTTTGCCCCTTATGTACACCCGCAGTTGTCCGCTCAAGGGCAAAAAGGGATGTGGGCTGTGTAATGGGAGCGGGAAGCTTGTCGATAGACTGGGAAGTGTTTTCCCCCTGCTCTGCACCGACCGTCGCCATGTGAGGATACTTAATTCCCGCCCACTTTATACCGCCCACAAACTTGACGAATTTAAAGGTTTAGACTTTTTGAGCCTATATTTCACCCATGAAAGTCCCCAAAAATGTGTAGAGATTGTAAGGGCATATGGGCAGGGCGGACAGCCATCCGGGGAGCACACCTCGGGGCTATATTTCAGAGACAAGCTGTAAGCGAGCGGGAACAATCCAAACCCGCCTGAATTTGCCGTATTCGCACCACATGCTGTGTTATCCTCCTTGACGCACGTCAGTGCGCCTGCGTCATCTGCCTTGCCTGTGACACAAATACGGCGACTTCAGGTCGAAGATTTTATGACAATTTCGGAGAATATAATTGCGGTAATTCTGTATAACCTTGGGGGGAATTTGACGCCGATGGAAAGTGCGTATATTCGCCATAAAACGGATTGAGATTATTCCCACTCACTTAAGGAGAAAAACATGTTGACAGTACAACTTTTACGTGATGGGGCACGTCCTCCCCACAGGGCGACCGAGGGAAGTGCGGGTTATGATTTATTTGCCTGTCTTGATAGCCCCATGACTATACAGGCGGGTAAAACACAACTTGTGCCGACAGGCATTGCCATAGATGTGGGCACAAATGAGCTGGCGGCATTCATATTCGCCCGCAGTGGACTTGCCACAAAACAGGGGCTTGCACCGGCCAATTGTGTCGGGGTGGTGGACTGTGATTACCGTGGCGAGGTGTTTGTGCCCCTGCATAACCATTCGGATATTGATGCTGAAATAATTCCCGCTCAGCGCATAGCCCAACTGGTGCTCATGCCTGTACATACTCCCGAGGTGATTGTGGCCGATAGTTTGCAAACTACCGATCGGGGCAGCGGTGGATTTGGGTCCACGGGGGTGTGAGTGGATTTTGGTGATGTGAGAGGAGTGGGTGAAGTCGGGCTTATGCCCGCATGTGATGGCGTGTGATGGTTGCGAGTGGGGCTTGGGGCGGGCTGATGCCCGTCGAGCCTACGACACGTCACAGCGCCAAAAGCCGCCCACGGATGGCGAGAAAGGTTGGTCTTGATAATGGAGATAATATTGGCCTCACAATCACCCCGCAGAGCCGAACTGTTGGGGAGAACTATAAAAGATTTCAGGGTGGTGGTGTCCGAGGTGTCGGAGGAGCTACCCGAGGGCATATCGCCGGGGGATGCGGTCGAAATGTTATGTTTACGCAAGGCCGAGGCCGTGGCGAGTAGTAACCCAGATGCGCTGGTCATAGGCAGTGATACTGTGGTGGCACTTGGGGATAAAATTTTAGGCAAGCCCGAGAGTGCCGACCATGCCGCAGAGATATTGCGGGAGTTATCGGGCAGGGAGCATGTGGTATACACAGGTGTGGCCATTTGTGCGGGTGGTAAAAGTGAAAGTTTTATCAGCAGTACAGCGGTGAAGTTTTATGAGCTTAGTGAGGAGCTTATATCGGCATATGTGGCTGATGGCGAACCGATGGATAAGGCGGGTGCATATGGCATACAGGGGCTTGGCGGACTGCTTGTCGAGGGTATAAAGGGTGATTATTTCACTGTGATGGGACTACCTATGGCCGAGCTTTATAGAGTGCTGAAAACCTACCCTGTAGAGCTCAAAATTTAAACAAATATTAATTTTTAAAATTTAGCGTTGAGAAATGCTACTATAAAGGTTATAATATCTTGGATAGGATAATAAAATCGTAGGTTGAAGAAAAAATTTGCCCATGCGATTTGATTATAAAACACGGAGGAGCAAACCATTATGTTTGGAAGCAAGGATATCGGTATAGATTTAGGAACGGCCAACACCCTTATTTACATGAAGGGTAAGGGTATTATTATGCGCGAACCCTCGGTGGTGGCTGTTGATACACGCACCGACACTGTAAAGTATGTGGGACAAGAGGCAAAAGAAGTCATCGGGCGTACCCCCGGTTCGATTGTTGCCATACGTCCGCTAAAAGACGGCGTAATTGCAGATTTTGACATCACTGCGAGTATGCTGAAAATATTTATAAAGAAGTGTTTTAAAAATTCGCTCTTTTCCAAGCCTCGTGTGGTCATTTGTATACCATCGGGCGTAACAGCTGTTGAGCGCAGGGCGGTAAAGGAGGCCACCTCACAGGCGGGGGCTAGGCATGTCGCCATAATAGAGGAGCCCATGGCGGCGGCCATCGGTGCGGGGCTGCCTATATGCGAGGCCACAGGTAGTATGGTGGTTGATATTGGCGGCGGCACAAGTGAAGTGGCTATAATATCACTCGGTGGCATTGTGGCATCACGCTCTGTGCGTGTGGGTGGCGATGAATTTGACGCCGCTATAATTCAGTATGTAAAGCGCAAATATAACCTGCTTATAGGCGAGCGCACGGCCGAGGAGGTCAAGATAACTATCGGTTCGGCCACACCGTATGATGATGAAGAACCCATGATGATAAAGGGGCGCAACCTTATGGATGGGCTACCTAAAGATATCACCATATCCCCCGGTGAGGTGCGTGAAGCCTTGGCCGATCCGCTCTCACAAATCCTTGAGGCGGTGCGAGTAACACTTGAGCGTACTCCCCCCGAGCTGTCGGCCGATATCATAGATGTGGGTGTGACCCTTTCGGGCGGTGGTGCACTGCTGCGTGGGCTTGATAGGCTTATATCGCAGGAGACAGGTATGCCGGTACAGGTGGCTGAAAATCCACTGGACTGTGTGGCGATAGGCACAGGGCGAGTGCTTGAAGATATGGAGCGTTTGGGTGAATCCCTATCGGATGACCGTCAGTATTAAAAAGTGAAACATTGAAAACCACATGAATTTTCACTTATATTTTAGCTTGTGGAATGGGGGTGGTGGCCGTTAAAGAGTTTTTCAGCAGCACAAGATTTAGAGTGCTTTTGGGTGTGTTTGTGCTTTTGGTATCATTTTTACTGCGTTCATTGTGGACAGGTGGTTTTTCACCCATGATGGCACAAATCCTCGGAAGCATTACGGCGCCTGCCCAACAACTTTCCTCGGGAATAAGTGGTGCTGTCAGTGGTTTTTTTGGCGGATTGCAGGACTCCCAACAAAATGCGCAGGAAAATGAAGAACTTCGCCTTGAAATCGCCGACCTAAAGGAGCAACTTGTCGAGCTTGAAAGTTTGCGGCGTGAGAACGAACGTCTTGTCGCCGCGCTGGGCATACAAGAGGAAAACCCCGATTTTGAGATAATACCGGCGGGCGTGATCGGCCGTGACTACACCAGTCGTTTTGGTTCCTTTACGATAGATCAAGGGAGTTTTCACGGTATTTCCCCACGTGACCCTGTCATATCGGAGGAGGGGCTTGTGGGTATCATCAGCGAAGTTGGGCTTACCCATTCCAAGGTCGTGACAATACTCGATACCACCCTCAATGTGGGTGCAGTGGATAACCGTACCCGTGAGAGTGGCATAATCTCGGGCGATGCCGTTTTGGCCAACGAGGGATTATGCAGGCTTAGCTACTTAGACCGAGAAAGCAGCGTGGCGGTGGGTGACCTTATAATTACATCGGGTTCGGACAGTCAAGGGCTTTTCCCCAAGGGGCTTGTCATCGGTGATGTCACACAGGTATTGCCCGACACCTCGGGACTGTCCCTCTATGCCGTCATAGAGCCGGCCTCCTCCATCTACACCGTACAGGATGTGTATGTTATAACCCAATTTTTAGGGCAGGGCGAGACCGCCATTGCACCATGATATGATTTTTAGCGGTAACTCTAAATGAATAAACAACTTAGATTTTTGATAATAAAATACACACTCTACACCCTGCTGTTGTTTGCGCTTTATGTGCTGCAAACAACACCGGGGCTGTTTGCATTGTTTGGGGGCAAGCCTTTTTTGCTACTGCCGGCGGTGGTGTGTATAGCCATGGAGGAACATGAATATGCGGGGGGACTACTTGGGGCGCTTGCGGGGATGCTTTGCGACCTATCCTCCAACACCTATTTTGGATTTTATGGCATAATGCTACTTCTCATAGGCACCGGTATAGGGCTTTTATGCGAATATCTTGTACAGAGGAGCCTTTACAGTGCCATACTGCTCAGTGGAGGGTTCTTTTTATTTCTGTCGGCTTTTAATTATTTTTTCCAATATGGTTTGTGGGATTATCCCAGAGCCGAAACGCTGTGGATAAACCAAATACTCCCCTCGGGACTGCTGACCCTTCCGGCGGTGGTGGTGCTATATGTACTGGTCAAAAACATAAACACAGGTTTTGCAAAACACGTTGAAGCCTGACCCTACCAAGCCCCCTCGAAAGGAGGATATTTAAATGTCGCCTCAAAAGAGCAAGGCACGCCTAATATGGTTGGCTGTAGTAGTGCTGATAGTGTTTGGTGGTTATATATATCGTCTGATGGAAGTTCAAATTGTGCAGGGCGAAGCCTATTTAAGCCAGGCACAGGCAGGCGTTGTGCAACAACAGGTTATAAAAGCGGCCAGAGGTGAGATTGTTGACCGCTACGGTCGTCCCCTTGCGGTCAATCGTTCGGGCTACAACATTGTACTTGATGGGGCATTTTTGCCAAAGGGTAGCGATACAAATACCGTCCTGCGCTCCCTCATAGAACTTATGGAGGAACAAAACGAACAGTGGATAGATTTACTACCCATAAGTAATGATATGCCTTTTAGTTATATAGATGGGCTGGACACCGAGGTGGCACAGCTTAAAACCCAGTTCGAAGTAAACCAGTACACCGAGAGTGAGGATATAATGCACTGGATCACCCAGCGGTATCAGCTCGGGCAGTATGACTCAAAAAGCGGAATGTATGTTTATACGGATGAAGACACGGGTCTACAAACCGAGTACACCCCGGATATGATGCGTAAAATTGCCGGTGTGCGTTATGGCATGGATTTACAGGAGTTTGGCCTTACGATAAGCTACACATTTGCTGAAGATATCGGCATAAACACCGTGGCGGCGGTCGAAGAGCGCAATTTCCAACTGCCCGGGGTATCGGTGGGCACCAGTGCTATCCGTGAATATGTCAGTGGGGATATTGCCCCCCACATAATCGGCCAGGTGGGACAGATATATCGTGAGGAATATGAGGAACTGAAAAATCAAGGTTATCGCATGGATGCCATTGTGGGTAAAGAGGGGGTAGAGCTTGCCTTTGAGAGCTATCTGCGTGGTGAGGACGGTGTGCGTCAAATTACGCTTGATTCCTCGGGCGCTGTGGTGTCGGCCGAGGTGACAAAGCCCGCTGTACCGGGGAACACTGTCGTGCTGACCATAGATAGAGATTTGCAGAAAGTGGCACAAGAGGCGCTTGAAGCCCAGATAAAAAACCTACAGGAGACCGCCCAGGAGGGCATGGGTAAAGAGGCAAATGCCGGTGCTGTGGTGGTAATAGAGAACTCCACCGGCGACATATTAGCCGCCGCCACCTATCCAAGTTATGATATAAATGATTATCGCACCGAGTACTCCTCGCTTTTGGCCGACCCGTCAAATCCATTGTGGAACAGGGCACTTTTGGGGACATATGCGGCCGGTTCGACCTTTAAGCCTGCCGTAACCATAGCCGGCATGACCGAGGAGGTGGTGTCTCACAATGAGCGCATAACCTGTAGCGGTGTATACACAGGCCTTGGTGATAGCTATCAGCCCGGGTGCTTGGGTGTGCATGGTGCGCTTACTGCACAGCAGGCGTTGCAGGTATCTTGCAATATTTATTTTTATGAGACAGGCAATCGCCTTGGGATAGACAACCTCAACCTGTATGCCTCGCAACTTGGGCTGGGCCAGCCCACAGGCATTGAAATTGCCGAAGCGACAGGACAACTCTCCTCTCCCGAGATAAAGGAGCTGGTGGAGCCCGGCGCCCCTTGGTACCCTGCCGATACGGTGCAGTCATCTATAGGACAGCTTTATAATCAGTTCACGCCCCTGCAGCTGGCCAACTATGTCGCCACCATCGGCAACCAGGGGGAGCGCATGGATGTAAATATTGTCGATGCGGTCAAGAGTTATACCATGGATGAGACGGTATGGGAGAACACCCCCACCGTGGCACAATATGTACAGGCCAGCGACGAAGCTTTGGATATAACTGTAGAGGGCATGGAGTTAGCCACCGCACCGGGGGGCACTTCTTACTTTGTATGGGGGGATTATCCCATGACTATAGCCTCAAAAACAGGTACACCCGAGACCTCGGCCTATCCAAACTCGACCTATATTTGCTACGGCCCATCGGAGGATCCCGAGATATCGGTGGCAGTGGTTATAGAAAAAGGATGGCATGGTTATACCGGCGCACCTGTGGCCAAAGCGATATTTGATGCATACTTTTTTAGCTCACAAGACCAAGATGCACCCCAAAATTTAGGAGAATTGCTACAATAATTATAATATATGCACTAAAAAATAGGGCTATTTTTGGCTTTTTATTACATGTTGACTTTATTAACTTGAAATTGTAGTATACTTTATGATAATATATTAACTGGAGGAATGTAATGCGCAATATTGTGGGTCTGGCCTCGGGCAAAGGAGGCGTGGGCAAAAGTAGTTTGTCCGTGTTTCTCTCAAGAGAGCTCTGCCGCATGGGCAATACTGTACTCCTACTTGAAATGGGTGCGGGACTGCGCTGTTTGGATGCGCTACTGGGTATTGAACAGCGGGTGGTATACGACATAAGTGACCTTGCATCTGGACGGTGTGGACTGGAGGAAGGGGTTTTGGCGGTAAGACATACCCCGGGACTTTATCTCATGGCCGCCCCTGGATCATGGGATACCGATATCCCCCCCACAACCTATCGCAAGATATTTGGACTATGTGCCGATTGTTACGATTGGATTGTCGTGGATTTCCCCGCAGGATTTAGCCCGCACAATGTGGCGGGGTGTGCGCTTTGTAGCACGGTCATAAATGTGGTGACCCCCGATGTACCCTCGATCAGAGCAGGGGGACAATTTGCCATGATGCTCCAAGGACTGTGTACCAAGACAGATGCCAAAACGGTTATAAACATGGTACCCCCGCAGTTGCCATCCTCTGTACCCGACCTTGATGCTGTAGTTGACAGTGTGGGACTTGCACTTTTGGGTGTGATACCTCAGAGTGAACAATGGGGGCAGGCCGTACATGCTCCGGAGATGCTACCCGCAGGACTTGCACGGCGGGCAGTGGAGAATATCGCAGCAAGATTATGTGGACAACAACGCCCCTTAGTTGTTTTATAGCGTGAACCCGTCAGACAGCCGACTTATTTGGGAGGTATTTGCTCATGAACATTGCACTTATTGCACACGACGCGAAAAAGGAATTGATGACCCAGTTTTGTATTGCTTATTGTGGTGTATTATCAAGACACAATCTTTGTGCCACAAACACCACAGGCAAAATGGTATCCGATGCAACAGGACTTGAGATTTTTAAGTTCATGAGCCGACAACAAGGTGGCGAACAACAAATTGCCTCCCGCATTGCCTGCAATGAGATCGATCTTTTGTTGTTTTTCCGTGATCCCATAAATACAGCCAATGACCAGCCCGATGCAGCAGGTCTGCTTCGGCTTTGTGATGTGCACAACATCCCGTTTGCCACAAACATTGCCACCGGTGAGGCGCTTGTCCATGCCCTTGACCGTGGCGACTTGGATTGGCGTGATATCGTAAATCCAAAAGAATAGAAGTTTGAAAATAGATTTCAAACTTACTTTTTAGAAGCCGTTTTTCTCGTCACTTCGTGACAACCGAAAAACATGGCATCTTTATGACCATTTTCATAGATGTTTTATGCCATTTGCAGAAAGGAATGGTCATAATAATGCAAAAATGATAAAAATATTATGGGGGTCGCACCCTCGCTACCCAAAATTTGGGATGGGCGGGGTGTCGACCCTTGTGTATTATGATAAAGGGGAAGACCTATGTCAGATAAGGCTTGTGTACATTATTATTATGGATATGGCAAAGGCAAGACCACGGCGGCACTCGGCCTGTTACTGCGGGCGGTGGGCTGGGGTAAATCGGCCGTGATGGTGCAGTTTCTTAAAAATAGCGATAGCGGCGAACTTCACAGCCTTGAGCATATGCAAAATGTAAAGGTATTGCGGGGACATGCAGGGGGATTTGCAAACACCATGACCCCCGAGCAGTTGGCCGAAAGCCGTGAGATACATAACCGTAACCTAACAAGTGCCATAGAACTTGCATCCGCAAAAGACTGCGGACTGCTTGTCATGGATGAAGTTGGGGATGCCCTAATGCTCGGGCTTGTCGATTGGGAGCTGGTACAGCAGGCCATCGCCTGTGCAGAGCGTGGTGTTGAGGTGGTCATGACCGGCCACCAACATGACGAGCGCCTCTCGGAGCTGTGCGATTATGTCACCCAGATGAAAAAAGAAAAACACCCCTACGACGCAGGAAAACCTGCACGCCGAGGGGTGGAG
>CAYJGR010000024.1:0-27326 GCA_964370005.1 uncultured Oscillospiraceae bacterium | reverse complement strand
TGCACGAATTTAACCTCACTAGAACCTGAATCTAGCGCGTCTGCCAATTCCGCCACATCCGCATATGACCTACAAATTATATCACTACATGGCGGCGTTGTCAACATTTTTTTGGTTTTTTTGCGCTTAAATCTCGGCTTGAGCCGTCAGCGTAATTTTATCCCCCATCTCGAAAAATTGGAGGGTGTGGCCGTGTGCCCGCTCTTGTTCTTGCCCTTGCCCTTGCTCCTGCGCCTTGGCTTTGTGGTGGCGATTTGCTCGCTCCACTGCGGACTTGTAGGCCGTGTCGCCCTTTGGCAGGTGGTATATGAGTAGGCTATTGGGTCTTAGTAGATCTATCATCTCACGCCCCTTGGGGTCGATATAATATAGCGGGTTTACAAGCATGGTGTCGCAACTTAGCTTGTCGGCTATGCTTTTGGCCGTGGCGGGGTCGGGCTGGCTGTCGCCGGTGAAAAGTAGGCGATGGCCACCGCAGTCTATCCCCAATGTGTAGCTCTGACGATGGGCATATTGTGCTCCCATATGGGCAAATGCAGCCACTGTGATGGTGAGCATTGTGCTGTCTTTTGTTATAATGTGTGTTTGGGCTCGGCCGTTTTGCAGTTTGGGGGTTATGCAATCTATGCCCATGCTCCCAGCGTGGTCGGCTACCTCTTGAGCTGTGGCGCTCTCGCCACCAAACACAAATCCCTTCACATTGTTATTTTGCAGATAGCTCATTGTGAGCGTTTTTGAAAAGTGATCGGGGTGGCTGTGGGTGAACAGCAGATAATCTATATCGGCAAGGGGGCCGTTGCCACTGAGCATAGGGCCGAGGGTCTCATCCGGTAGACCGTCGAACGGCAGGTCGGTGTTGTGATGTATGCCGTCTATGAGTAGTCTCGTGCCTGCATATTCAACCAGCACACCGGCGTTGGCAATCAGCGTTAGGGTGATATCTTTTTGCATATTACTCCTTGGATATTGTCTAATTTTTAGCCGAAAGACTGCTTAGTATCGTATCAGCGATGTCGGTGGCGATTTTGTCTATCTGTGCCTCGTCCTTGCCCTCGACCATGATGCGCATGAGCGGTTCGGTGCCCGAGGCGCGCACAAGTATGCGACCATCATCGCCCAAAGTAGTTTGGTGCTTGTTTATACAGCTCTGCACCGTTTTGTCACTTTCCCATTTGGATTTTATGGTGTTGTCGGCGTGGATATTTTTAAGCACCTGTGGGTAACGGGTCATAACAGCGGCAAGTTCACTCAGTTCTTTGCCACTGTGACGCAGGGCGTCCATCAGGGCAAGGCCGGTGAGTTGGCCGTCGCCGGTTGTCATGTGATCGAGCATAATGACATGCCCCGACTGCTCGCCGCCGATGCTACACCCATCCTTTAGCATCCTCTCAAGTACAAATCTGTCGCCAACCCCGGTTGTGGCGGTGTGTAGACCGTGCTGTTGTGCAAATCTGAAAAATCCGAGGTTGCTCATAACCGTGGCCACGATGGTATCACCCGCCAGCTTGCCCTGCTCTTTGAGGTGGCAGGAGAGTATCGCTATGATTTGATCGCCGTCGAGCATATTGCCGTTCTCGTCCACCGCCAAACAACGGTCGGCATCACCATCAAAGGCAAGCCCCAGATCGTAATCCCCCGAGGCCACCAGCTCCATCAAATTTTCCATATGGGTGGAACCGCAGTTTTCGTTTATATTCATGCCGTCGGGCTTGTCGCCAATCACTGTGCAGGTCGCCCCCATACCCTCAAAAAGCTCACGGGCTGTGGTCGATGCACTGCCATTCGCACAGTCGAGCGCCACCCGCATACCCGCAAATGGCGAGGTCGGCACTTTTTTTAGATGGTTGATATAGGCCGATATGCCCTGCTCACTGTAGGTGATGCGACCGAGTTCCCCGCCGGTTTTTTGGGGATAGGGGTGGACACCGTCCAACACGATGGCCTCTATCTCGGCTTCTTCCTCATCAGTCAATTTAAAACCCTCGCCACCAAATATCTTTATACCGTTGTAGGGGGCGGGGTTGTGGGAGGCCGAGAGCATCACACCGGCATCGGCCCCCATAGTGGTCACAAGATATGCCACGGCGGGGGTGGGAAGCACACCTAAACGCACCACATCGGCACCCACCGAGCAAAGTCCTGCCGACAATGCCGCATCTAACATCTCACCCGAGATGCGCGTATCACGTGCCATGAGCACCGTGGGACGGCGGCCATGGCGCTGCTGTAGTATCATGCCAAGGCCTCGCCCTATGTTCGTAGCCAGCTCACAACTTATATCCTCGTTTGCAATTCCTCTGACACCATCTGTCCCAAATAATCTACCCATAAAAACCACCTTTTCATTTTTAAAGGGCTGTATGCCCAAAACATTGTTTGATTATTGTAACATATTAGGAGATTTTGTGCCACTTAATTGTTGTATTTTTTCAAACTTTTCCTGTGATTCTTATTTATATTTTTTTTCATTTTGTACACACTAAGCTCGAATAAAAAAACTCGATTGGAGGGATGTGCGTGCAGGAGCAAACCGCAAATCAAAACTTGATGGGCTATACACAGATGCATTCCCCCGCAGTGCGTCGGGCAAATGCCTATCTAAATCAAAATGGTAAACAAATATCCGATAGTCGGGTGTTGGTGCTGGGTATCGGATGCGGGGAGAATATGAGGCACTGCCACGACGACCCTCCATGCACCATTCGTAGTTTGAGAGATCAGGGGGCATGGGTGGATTTTTATGACCCGCGCATCAGTGAATATGAATGCGATGGTATGCGCAACCGTGGCATAAATAGGCTAACTCCCGCCACTCTCGGGCAGTACGACCTTGTGGTGCTCGACCGCCTCGCCCCCGGGGTGGATTATCGCTATCTAACCCGCCATGCCCGCTGTGTATTGGATGTAAAGTGTTCCCTGCGCCCCTCGCTCGTGGGGGAAAATATCATCCATACCGACCTGCTCCCAAGCTAAAATCCCGCAAGTATATATAATACCTGCGGGACTGTTTTATGCTGAAAACTGTTTTAATAGGGAAATAAAGCTGTCTACATCCTCGGTGGTGGTGCAAAATGAGGCGACAAAGCGGGCTATTATTTTGCCGTCAATCTGTCCGAATGTGACATAGTGGCAGTGGTTTTTCAGCTCTTCGTGAAGCGTGGGGTCGAGCAAAAGGAACACCGTATTGGTCTGACAGGGGTAGGCAAGTTCATAGCCGAGGGCGGTCGCTCCCTGTGCCATGAGCTTGGCCGCATTGTTGGCTTTGGTGGCCAGATGCATATATAAATTATCCCGCAAAAGTGTTTCAAACTGTATACCTAAAAAACGCCCCTTGGCAAGTAGTGCGCCGTTTTGCTTTATGTAGTAGCGCAGGTTGTCCCGCAGGCAGGGGTTTAGCACCACAAGTGCCTCGCCCATCATTCCGCCGTTTTTTGTGCCGCCAAGATAAAAGGCGTCGCATAACTCGGCGACATCGGGCAGGGTCAAGTCGCAATCCTTACTGCACAGTGCCACAGGCAGACGTGCGCCGTCCAGATAGAGATACAGACCATGCTCATCACAAAATCCCCTCAGTGCGGTCAGCTCGGATTTGTTGTAAACCGTGCCAAGCTCGGTGGAATTTGATATGTACACAAGGCGGGGGAGTACCATATGTTCGTTTGTATGCTCCTCGACAGCGGGGGAGAGAAGTGCGGGGGTGAGTTTGCCGTCGGGGGTGGGGATTTCTATAACCTTGTGCCCCGATGCCTCGATTGCACCGGTCTCGTGGGTGGCGATATGCCCTGTATCGGCTGATAGTACCGCCTCAATGGGTCGCAAAAAAGCCGTCAGGGCAATGCGATTGGTTTGAGTTCCCCCCACAAGCAGATGCACCATGGCATCACGAGCGCTTTGCCCGAGCAGCTCTTTAATCATGGCGCAGGCGTGACGGCTGTGCTCATCGTTGCCATAGCCGAGTTGGCGGGCATGATTGGAGGCGGTGAGCGCCTGTAAAATTTCGGGGCAAGCCCCATCGCTGTAATCATCTCTGAAAAATAACATGTTTCACCTCGAAGTGTATTTTACGCCATCTCCGCCAAATCCCGCAGAGCATCGGCGGTTAGGCGGTAGGTTGTCCACTCGTCTTGGGAGGTCGCACCAAGGCTCTTATAAAACTTGATGCTGGGTGTGTTCCAGTCAAGACAAGCCCACTCGAGACGCCCGCCCTGCTCCTCTGTCACAAAGCTTGCAAGCCGTGCCAACATCGCCTTGCCGTAACCCTTGCCACGGTGGTCGGTTAGCACAAATAAATCTTCAAGATATATGCCACGCCGGCCTAAAAATGTCGAGAAATTGTAAAAATATAGCGCAAAGGCCACGGGCTGTTCATCGACCTCGCCAATTATTACATGTGTACCACCCTTACCAAACAGCTCCTCACGCAAAAGCTCGGGGGTGGCCACCACATCGTCGAGCATTTTTTCATATATAGCAAGCTCTCGGATAAAGCTCAGTATCAGCTCACAATCCTCGGGGGTGGCGGTGCGAATGGTGAAGTTTTTTATGGATGTTTTGTAGGTCATGATAAATTCTCCTAATTTTGATTTTAAAACGACGGTCACGGCAAGCCGTGCATTTAGAAATTAGAGAATAGAAATTAGGGATTAGAAAAGGTCAAGGGCAAAACCCCTGTAGATAACGCACCCGATGCGTTCCGTCACGTTGCGGTTGCGGTCACGTTTTGGGCGGCTGCGGCCCTACAATTATCACGATGGTTTATCTTTATGTTAAACAGCATAACACCTATTTCAACATGAGTTTTAACATATAATTGCAACTATCACAATTGTATAATGATGGCAGTGAGGAGATGTGAGATTATGTACACAGGGAAACTCATAATAGAACCAAAACTGCCAAAGGGCGAGGATGGCCACAACGTTTTCTCTATCCGTGTCAAAAATGAACTGTTTGAACGAATAGAAGCGGTAACAAGTCAAACCGGTCATTCACGCAATGAACTTATAAACATCTTATTGGAATATGCGGTGGATAACTTGACAATATGTATAAACGGTGATGTAAAATGAAACTTGCCATCATAGGTTCACGAAACATACAAAATATTGACATTTCGCCCTACATACCCGAGGGTGTGACCGAGATAATCAGCGGTGGTGCAAATGGGGTGGATAGCCTTGCCGAGCGCTATGCCGACTATAAAAGGCTTTCAAAGCATATTATCAGACCCCAATATGACAAATACCCTGCCAAGGCGGCACCCATAAAACGAAATGATGTGATAATCGCTACCTGCGACCAAATGCTGGCCTTTTGGGATGGGGAATCTAAGGGCACATCGAGTATTATAACCAAAATGAAGAAAACAGGCAAGCCTGTGATAATAATTGAAATCAAGTTGTGATATCTTTTTTTCAAAAAGCATAATATCCACTTGAAAATCTCGAACTCACCAACCGCTGATATTCCCACGCACCATTGCGCCGAATATGCGCTGGGTTATGCCTTTGTCCTCACGTTCGAGGTTTCGCAAAAACTCTTTCATGCCCTGTCTTGCCGTAGCGGTATCGACAGGGCATCTGCTTTTTACCACGGGTAGACCGCCACGCCGCACCGCCGAGGCTATATCCTTCTCGGGGGCAAGGCATAGGGGGCGTATCATCGTGATATCTTTGCGTGAGAGATAGGTGACCGGCGAAAAACAACCCACCCGCCCTTCACGAAACAGGTTCATCATAAATGTTTCCACGGCGTCGTTGTAATGGTGTCCGAGTGCTATTTTGTTGCAGCCGAGTTCCTTTGTAATATCATGTAGCGCCCCACGCCTCATGCGGGCACATAGGGAACAGGGGTTTGTCTCTTTGCGTTGCTCAAATACGATTTGTCCTATCTCGGTGGGTTTTACATGGTAGGGGATGCCCTCCTCATGGCAGAGGTCGATAAGGGGGGAGTAATCACTTTGTACCCCCTCAAATCCGGGGTCGAGGGTTATCCCCACAACACTATACTTCACCCCTAAAAACTTACTTAGGCGGTGTAGTCCTATAAGCAGTGCCACCGAATCCTTGCCACCGCTCACCCCCACGGCAATTTTGTCACCATCACAAATCATATTATATTCGGTGATCGCCCTGCGCATATATCCTAAAAGCTGTTGCATGACATCCTCCGATTACAGTATTATTTCGGCAATTCCAACCACAAGCGGGATGGTGAGGATTGAAAGTGCTGTCGAGACCGCCACAATGCCGGCACCGTAGCGGGGGTTGGGTCGTCCTGTGCGCTTAGAAAGAAGTATTGTGGCTACGGCAGCCGGTGTCGCCGAGCCTATGAAAATTGACATGGTCATGGTATAACCGTCATCTGTCCAACCGGTGACACCAAACACCCACATAAGCCCCACAATAACAAGCGGAATAATCAGCCCTCGCAGAAGTATTGCCCACAGGGCATGGCGGTCGGGGATAAGCTCCTTAGGTGAGAGACCCGCCAAAAATACCCCCATAATAATCATGGGCAATGTCGTATTGAGCGGGGTGAGGTGATCGAGCAAATCTACTACCAGTGGGGGCAATTCAACACTAAGTGAAAACAATATAAAACTTATAACCACACCGATGAGTGCCACGTTTTTTACAAGGCGCATAGGCTCAAGTTTGTAGGACTCACCCCCCATTTCTTTTATCCAAAACGTCCATGTGAAGATTTGGAATACCGCTATAAAAATTGTGCCGTAAAACACGGCGTGTTCCCCCACGGTGGCCGAGATGAGCGGCAGACCCATAAATCCCGCATTGCTTGCGGCAGCGGCCACCCTTTCCACCGAGTAGTTTGTACCCTCTCTTTTGCGTATAAGCAGAGTGGCAAGGCCGGTCGAGACGAGGTTTAAGACCACGACAATCCCCATGGCTATAAAAACATCGGCCACACTCATGGTGTTGCCGGGGCGGGTAAACTCCCTTAAAATCACAGCAGGGGACACAACGAGCAAAACAAGGCTTATGCCCGCACCTGTGGCTTCCTCTGTATATATTCCGGTCTTTGCACATATCACACCCACCAAAATGAGCATAAACATTACGGCGACCTGTCCAACAATTATCATGGTCATAAGAAAACTCCCTGTAGAAACAAATTATGTCGAGATACATTACTATTTGTAGAATAAACGGAATTATATACTAAAACGCACAGAGTTTACCCCTCTATGACGGTCATTATCATCAAAATTCCCGATCTCAGTCCGATGGTGGCCGTTTGCCCCGCCACAAAGCGATTGCTGACGCCCAGCGGGAAAGAAGTGGTGAGGGTAACATCCTCCACGCTGTACTCGAGCCCGCGGGTATACAGACCCACGCAGTCCTCCTCAAGCGCAAACAGCGACAGATACCCCTCCTGTGGGGGCAAAGAAATTTCTCCACCCATTAGCAGTCGTAGGGTGGAGTATTCACCTATGAGTAGGCCTTCGCACCCGTGATCGAGTAAAAATCTAAGGGTTTGGATGTTGGCTATGGTATGGTCAAGCCGTCCACCTAAGCCCCCGAGGATGACAAAATTCTCATAGCCCAGCGACAACCCGCGTCGCACAGCCAATATACAATCGGTGTCGTCCTTTTGTGTGGGGTGGCGTTCGATGGGGATGTCGCCGCCTTCGGGGCACTGGGTCGAATCGAAATCCCCCACAATCAGATGTGGGGTTATATTCATTTTTTGCGCACGAAGTAGCCCCGCATCGGCCGCAATGATGTAGTCGTTTGAGGTTACGTCACATTTATCTACGTCCCACTTTGTCACACCGCCGGCGCAGATTATGACACAGCGACGGGCATCACTTTGCTTTCCCATGTTTGCCCCCAGAATGTTCTCTATCATCTTTTTCAATCTGCCATTGTTTTATCTCACGCAGTTGCTCAAAAAGTTGCAAATAGCTTTGGTGGCGCTGTAGGGGGATTTCCCCGCTTTGTACCGCCTCCAGTACCGCACACCCCCGCTCCTTGGTATGACTGCACCCCGTGAACTTGCAGTGGGGGATATGTGAGGCGAACTCGGGAAAACAATCCTCAAGTCCATCGGCCGTCATGCGCTCAAACCGCACAAAATCTATGGCCGAAAACCCGGGGGTGTCGGCCACATAGCCGCCGTTTGGCAAGCGGAAAAGCTCAACATGACGGGTGGTGTGTCTACCTCTCCCAAGTTTTTGACTTATTTCAGCAGTTTGCAGAGCGAGGTCGGGGTGTAGTGCATTGAGCAGTGTGGATTTGCCCACCCCTGAGTTGCCGGTGAAGGCGGTAGTCTTGCCCGCAAGCTCCAGGGCCACCTCGGCCACACCGTTTCCCGCCAGACTGTCCACTGTAAATACACGGTATCCTGCCTTTTTGTATATGTCTTGCTGGACATTAGGGCAGGCCATATCCGATTTGCTGATTATTATCATGGGGGTGATGCCACGGCGGTGGGCTATGGCCGTCATGGTGTCGATTATGAGTGGGTTGGGCAGAGGTTCAGTGGTCGATGCCACGATGGCCAAACGGTCTATATTGGCAAGGGGTGGGCGTATAAGGCTGTTGCGTCGGGGGTGGATAACCGCCACTGTGCCTTTATCGGGCGGGATAAGCTCCACAGACACTTCATCTCCCACATAAGGGGTTATACCCTCCTTGCGAAACAGTCCCCTGGCTCTACACATAAGCCGTCCGTGGGGGGTGTCAACTTCGTAAAACCCCCCACTGGCCTTGACAATCCTGCCCTGTAGTAGCTCGGTGGAATTATTTTGTACTGTCAAATCTGTGTTTTTTACCATGTTGCAAAATCATCCGAATAATCCTTGGTGCGTGTGACGGTATCTTGATCAAAGTTGAGTTGGTATTCCATATACTCAACCCCATCAAGGTATATTGTGACCACCGAAATGCCCTCGCCTTGTAGGGTTATTTGCCATACGCGCTGTTCGTTGGGAATGACGTTGATCTCACGCAAGAAGTCGCCATCAAGCTCGGCCACCAAGTTGACCTCTTGGGTGATAAGTTCGGGCAAACGTACCAGTATATCCAAAGCGGCCACCTCTTCATCGCCCGAGCTCACAACAAGCTGTATTGCACTGCCCTCGGTGAACATAGTTCCG
The DNA here is from genome assembly GCA_964370005.1 of uncultured Oscillospiraceae bacterium. Classification (GTDB taxonomy): domain Bacteria; phylum Bacillota; class Clostridia; order Oscillospirales; family Ruminococcaceae; genus Heteroruminococcus. The sequence continues at coordinate 18,205 of CAYJGR010000024.1, read as the reverse complement.
CCATCGGGTGTCTGGCTTATAACTTCGCCCGCATCGTAGTAGTTGCTTTGTTGCCTGGACACCTCGACCTCGAATCCGGCCGCCTCAAGTATAGCGGTGGCTTCGTCTTCATCCTCATCGGTGACGTCGGGCACCTCGACCAACATATTGTCAGATCCACGGCTGACGTAGACCGTTACCGTCGTGCCGGTGCTCACCTGAGAGTTGGGACCCGGCTCGGTGCGCACAACATATCCCTGCTGCACCGTGTCGGATTCTAAGCTCACCTCGGCATACCTCAGCCCAAGCTCATCAAGCCCTACATACACATCGGTAGCCTCTTGACCCGCATAGGAGGGTATGGTCACGATCTGGGCACCGCCACTCACCACTACCTCTATGGTCGAACCCTTTTTAAGGGTGGGTACCGAGGTGGGCGATTGGGAAATTATCGTGCCGGCCTCATATTCAGCATTGGGACGGGTATCTTCAAGTACTATGTTGAAGTTGTTTGCATATTCGGGCGTCTTTGTAACCACTTCATAGTTCATACCCACAAGGTTGGGCAGTGCGATGTCCTCAACCTCGGCAAATGGGTCGGCTATCATAACCATAACGGCAACAAATATTATTGTTGCCACAACAAATGCGATTGTAATACCTGTGAGTACAGGAAGTATAGGTGTTCCCCTTTGCATGTCTTGTTTCTCCTGTTTTTCTTTCTTTTCACGTCGGCGAGCGGGGGGTGGGGGTGGCGTTGGGGCGGTCATCTCTTCACTATTTTGTGCGGGAGATGCAGGGTTCTTGCGAAAACGGTCTATACTGCGAAGCATCTCGGCCGCCGAACGATAACGCTGTGATGCCTTCTTCTCCATGGCCACAAGTGTTATGGCTTCAAGGGTGGGGGGGATATCGGGATTTAGCTTTGTGGGTGGGGTGGCCTCGGATTCTATCTGCTTTATGGCCACCGACACGGGACTGTCGGCCTCAAAGGGAAGTTTGCCTGTCAGCATCTCATAGAGCATAACCCCCACAGAATATATATCGGTCGAGGCATCGGTCTGCTCCCCTCTGGCCTGTTCGGGGCTGATATAATGCACCGAGCCTATGGCCTGTTCGGAATTTTGGCGGGTGGGAGTGCGGGAGAGCTGGGCTATGCCAAAATCGGTTATCTTAACCGTGCCATCACTCAGTAGCATTATGTTGTGCGGTTTTATATCCTGATGGATTATACCCTTATCGTGGGCATGGCTTAGCCCGCGCAGAATTTGCACCACAAAGTGTACCGCCATCTTCCAACCGATGCGGCCTTCCTGCTCTATATATTCTTTGAGGGTGATACCCTCTATATATTCCATAATAATGCAGGGTTGATCTCCCACAAGGCTCACGTCAAACACCTGCACGATGTTGGGGTGAGATAAGAGGGATACCGCCTTGCTTTCATTGCGAAAACGGCTGAGCATCTCGGCGTTATCGACATATTCCTGTCGCAATGCCTTGACCGCCACCGATTTGTTTTCGGCAATGTCACGGGCACGGTAGACATTGGCCATGCCCCCCACACCCACAAGCTCCACAAGTTCGTAACGCTCATTTATGATTTTTCCAACCAAATTTTCCATCAGCTTAAATCCTTTCCACCCAAAGCATATATACATATCCGCCCCGAGTCTGTACCCTTGTCATTTTATATTATGCTATGATTTTTTGCATCATTGCAAATCAGCAGTGCCGTGACATTGTCCGCCCCGCCGTATTCATTGGCTTTATCTATGAGACAGGAAGCATCACCGCTTTGTACCGCCATGTGACATAGCCCGCAAAGTTCTTCCTGTGGCACCATGTTGTGCAGTCCGTCAGAGCACAGTAGCAATATATCCCCCGATAAGAACTGCGTGTCACCCCACTGGGGACTTATACTATCGGCTACTCCAAGCGCTCGGGTTATATAGTGGCGTTCGGGATGGGTTTCGGCCTGTGCGGGGGTTATCTTGCCCTTGTCAAGCAGTTCCTGCACAAGACTGTGATCCTTTGTAAGCTGTGTCAGTTCCTGCCCGCGAATGAGGTATATGCGACTGTCGCCGAGGTGGCACAGCATGGCCATATCGCCCTGCACCACCGCAAGCACCAGTGTGGCACCCATGCCCTGCAAAGCGGGGTTATCTGTAGCACAGGATAAAATTTCGGCATTAGCGGTTTTCACCGCCGACTCCATAAGGTTGCGTATAGCACGCTCCTCCATCGCCTTGCCCATGCGACTGTCAAATGCTCTGTTTAGAGTGGCTTTGGCTATTTCGGCCGCCGTTTCACCACCACTGTGACCGCCCATACCGTCGCACACAAACCCATAGGCCAGCACATCGGCACGACCGCCAACGCTGTCCTGGTTTGTACTGCGCTTCATGCCGGTATGACTGCCCCATAACAGTTTAAGCATGTTCTCCTCCTCCATTCAATACATCCGTCTGTGGTGCGAGCTGACCATCGTTTGTATGTTCCCGCCGTAGTTGCCCACATGCGGCCGATATATCGCTCCCAAGTTCCCTGCGCACCGTGGCATTTATCCCAAGTGAGCACAGCTCCCGCCTAAATTCCTCTACGACACGTGGGGTGCTGCGGCGGCTTTGTCGCTCCTTCACGGCATTCACCGGTATGAGGTTGACATGACAGTTCATGCCCCTAAGTAACTGTGCAAGCTGTTTTGCCTGCTGTCGGCTGTCGTTTACACCGTCTATGAGGGCGTACTCAAATGATACACGACGGCCGGTCTTATCAAAATAGCGTCGGCAAGATTGCAGTAACCCTGCTAAATTGTACCGGCGATTTATGGGCATTATTTCACTGCGGGTTTTATCGTCGGTGGCATGGAGTGATACTGACAGGGTAAGCCCCAACTTCTCCTCGGCCAGTCTGTCTATCTCCTCCACCAGTCCACAGGTTGAAAGTGAAACATGACGCAGGCTCAAACCAAGCCCCCGTGGGTCGCTGAGTATGCGCAGAAAACTCAGCACATTGTCGTAGTTGTCAAGCGGTTCCCCTATGCCCATGAGCACTACCGAGCCTATGGGTTTACCGCTGTGTGAAGAGGCAATATATATCTGGTCGAGCATCTCGGATGCTGTGAGGTTGCGCTGTAGGCCACCTATAGTCGAGGCACAAAATCCGCACCCCTGACGACACCCCACCTGTGTGGAAATGCAAAGGCTACTTCCGTGGCGGTAGTTCATAAGCACCGCCTCCACACAGTGGTCATCGGCGAGCGAAAGCAGATACTTTCTTGTGTCATCCTGTGCTGAACATAGCTCTTTTTGCACCGTCACACCGCCCAAAAAACACTGTTGCGACAGGGTGTCCCTAAGTGTGGCGGGCAGGTTTTTCATGTCGGCAAAACTGCGCACATGTTTTTTGTGCATCCAGTCAAATACCTGTGCCGTGCGAAAAGAGGGCTGGGATAACTCAGCCATAAACTGTGCCAAGGTATCATATGTCATACTTTTTAGGTCGATCATGGCTTTTCCTTCCTTTGCATACAGGCTATAAAAAAGCCGTCACAATCCCAATTGTGGTTCATTAGAGTTATCATATGCCCCTCGCCCAAGATGTGGGGTAAGGGGTGGGGGGTAAACTCGGGGTGCTCCCTTAAAAACAACTCGACGACCTGTTCGTTCTCGGCAGGGTTTAGGGTGCAAGTCGAATATACAAGCAGTCCACCCGCTTTTACATATCTGCTTGAATTTGCCAAGATATCCCTCTGTATAGTGGGGAGATCGGCGAAGGTGTCGGGAGTTTTGTAGCGTATATCGGGCTTGCGACGCAGTACCCCCAGTCCCGAGCAGGGCACATCGCAGAGCACTCGGTCAAACAGTCCACGGTCGGGGTCAAACACAGTGGCATCTGCCGTATCGGCTTTTATGCAGTCAAGCCCCAACCGCTGTGCGCCCTTTGTGATCAAATCCACCCTTGCGGGGTGAAGTTCGAGCGAGAGCAGATGGCCACGGTTTTGCATATACTGTGCCGCTGTGAAGGACTTGCCCCCCGGGGCGGCACACACATCGAGCACCGTCATATCGGGGTGCGGGTCGAGTGCCATGACACAAAGCTGACAGGCCAAATCCTGCACATGAAACAGTCCCTGCACAAAGGCGGGTGTGGTGCGAATATCACCGCCGAGGTTGCCTGTGAGTTTTAGAGCGTTTGGAATACCGTCAATATGTGTGGTCTGTATGTCATGCTCGGCCAGTTGTGCCATCAAGGCATCCGCAGTGGTTTTGGTGGTGTTGACCCGCAAAAATACGGGGGCGCCGCCGTGAGAGGAGGCCAAAAATTTATCTGTGGCCTCTCGACCGTAGGCCTCCATGAGTAGTTTCACGGTGGGCTCGGCCACCGAGTACTGTGCCGACAGGACCGCCGACCAAGGTGACTTGGGCAGGGGGATGGCCTTATCACTGCGCAAAAAAGCACGCAAGACGGCATTCACAAGCCCCGACGCCTTTGGTTGACCGAGTTTTTTGGTGAGCTCCACGGCCTCGTGCAAAACGGCACGATCGGGGGTGTCGGTGTATAGCAGTTCAAAAAAGGCGGTTTTGAGGATGTAGAGCACCGTGGGGGAGAGCTTTTTAAGCTTTACCGAGCACAGCGGTGCTATACAGCACTCGAGGGTCAGTTCCCTTTCGAGCACGCCGTAAAACAACATGGAGGCTCTGGATATGTCTCGACGTTCAAGGGTGCTGTTTTTAAGGGCGGCATCAAGCACAAGGTTTGAGTAGCCCTGTCCCGCTTTCATGCGAATTAGTGATTTTATCGTGAGTTCTCTGAATGTCATGGCGGTTGTCCTTTCGCCTGTGGTGGTGCGGTCAGTCCCGGCTGCGCCCGCCGAATAAAAGCAGTAGGCGAAGTAGCTGTGCCAGCGACATTATCAGTGCCGCCACATAGGTCAGCGCCGCCGCCGACAGCACCCTCTTTGTACCCGATAGCTCCTCGGCCGAGAGCATCCCTTGGCTGTCGAGGGTGGCCAGAGCACGACTGCTGGCGTTAAACTCGACAGGGAGGGTCACAAGTTGGAATAGTGCTACAAAAGAGAATAGCAGGATTCCCACCGTTACAAGGGGTTCGATGCTGAGGAAAAATCCGAGGAATATAAGTGGTATCGAAAGTGTGGAGCCGAAGTTTGTCATGGGGATTATAGCGGCACGCAGTTTCATGGGTGCGTAGCTTTCGGCGTATTGCACGGCATGTCCCACCTCGTGGGCGGCCACCCCAACAGCGGCGATGGAACGGCTATTGTAGACACTGTCCGACAGCTTGACCACATTGGTGCGGGGGTCAAAATGGTCGGTGAGTTTGCCGGGGGTGTGTTCTATGCGCACATGGTGCAGTCCGTTTTGGTCGAGGATGCGACGGGCGGCATCGTGGCCGGTAAGCCCTCTGCCTGTTCCCACCTTGGAGTATGATGAGAATGTCGAGTTGACCTTATACTGTGCCCACAGTGACAAAATCAGTGCCGGCACCACCAGTACAAAATAATACATATCAAATCCGTAAAACAACAAAATAAACCCTTCCTTTCGTGGGAATTATTTCCTAATGTTCAAATTTACATTATAGCATAGGTATATGAACAAGATGTGAATAACGCCAGACTTATTATTCCCCTAAAACCTCACCGTCAGTCAAGCGAAATCCTCGCAAAAAATCTGCCCCCGATACCCGGGATTTACCCTCGAGTTGTACCGAAATCAGCTCGATCAAGTCGCCATCGCCACACGCCACACACAGTTTGTCGGCCATCTGTAAAAGCGTGCCACAGGGGGCGGACGTTTTCTCATCCATCGGGCGGCATTCATGTACCTTGAGCATCTTGTCCCGCAGGCGGGTGTGCGCTCCGGGCCATGGACTACATCCCCGCACAAGATTATGCAGAGTCTTGGCCGATTTTGTAAAATCAAGCCGTCCCACATCTTTTGTCAGCATGGGGGCATGTGTAGCCTGTGTGTGTTCCTGTACCGTTCGGGGGAGGGTGTCGCCTTTGCGCAGTATGTCCAGCGTATTGGCCAAACAATCGGCACCGATGGCCGACAAACGCCGGAACAGCTCTCCCGAGGTCTCGTTTTTATCGATAGGGGTGCGGTGGGTGAGAATTATATCCCCCGTGTCCATACCCTCATCCATGAACATGGTGCACACCCCTGTGGTATCGTCGCCGTTTATGACACTCCACTGTATAGGCGCCGCCCCACGGTAGCGGGGAAGCAATGAGGCATGAACATTTATACAGCCATGTTTTGGCAGTGTGAGTATATCGGGGGGCAAAATGCGACCATAGGCCACTACCACAATGACATCGGGTGCAAGCTCCTGTAAAATCGCAAGGGCGGTGCCGTCACGCAGTTTCTCGGGCTGAAATACAGGGATATTGTGTTCCAGTGCCAGCTCCTTTGTGGGTGGAGGGGCGGGCTTGCCGGAGCGTCCCTTGGGGCGGTCGGGTTGGGTGAACACCCCCACAATCTCATACCCCTCACACAAAATGCGCTCGAGACAGGTTTTTGCAAAGTCGGGTGTGCCCATATATACAATCTTCATTTTGATATCCTCCGTTATTCCTGCGCCTCAAGCTCCTCAGGATCAAGCATCCGCACGGCCTTATCTTTGAACAATATGCCGTCGAGGTGGTCTATTTCATGACAGAGTGCCACGGACAAAAGTCCTTCGCCTGTGATTATAAAGGGATTGCCATCACGGTCTTTGGCCTCGACCTCGACAAGGGCGGGGCGGGAAACCATACCCCACTGCTCGGGGCATGACAGGCATCCCTCTTGTCCCTCCTGTTCCCCCTCATGTTTTAGTATGCGGGGGTTTACAAGCTCTATGTGTCCCTCGCCCACATCGACTATTGCCACACGCCGCAATACCCCAACTTGGGGTGCGGCCAATCCCACGCCGTTTGCACGGATCATGGTTTCGAGCATATCATCCAAAAGGTCGTGAAGACGCTTATCAAACTTCTCGACAGGTCGGCTTGTTTTGCGCAGACGGGGGTTGTCATCGGTTAAAATTTCACGGTAGGCCATGGTAGTTCCTCCCTATATGTATTGTTAAAATCCACTGTCATATCCGGGGTCGATAAAGGCGATTACCCCCATATTTTGACGGTCACGACCAAATTCTCGCAGTGCCTTACTCAATATTTCCCGAGTGTCGGGTGAGTTGCGGCATTTTATGAGCAGTTTTTGGCGGTATCGCCCTGCCACCTTTTGCACCGTCGCTTCGGCGGGACCGAGTAGGCGTATTGGTAGATCGGGGTGATTTTTGGCACAAGTGGCGGCCAAATCCTCACCAAACCTTAAAGCGGCGGTAGCAGTGTCGCCGGCATCTTCCCCTGCAAATCCTACAAGCCATATCCTACAAAACGGCGGGTAGAGATGAAGACTTCGCAGGCCTATTTCCTCGCTGTAAAACTGCTCATATTGTTGGGTGGCGGCCAGTTCTATTATGGGACTGTTTGGCACAAATGTCTGAATAAAGGCACGCCCGGGGCGCTCGGCACGACCGCACCGCCCCACCACCTGGGTTATAAGCGAAAAGGCCTGCTCACTCGAACGAAAGCTGTCGGCAAAGAGCATTTGGTCGGCAGCCAACACCCCCACCAAGGTCACCAGCGGGAAATCAAGCCCTTTGGCCACCATCTGGGTGCCCAAAAGTATATCGTACTGCCCCGCACCAAAGGCCGTGAGCAGTGTGCGGTGGGAATGGCGAGACATGGTCGAATCGGCATCCATGCGCAGTATGCGGGCATCGGGAAAAAGCTGCCGCAACTGCTCCTCGGCTCGCTGAGTGCCAAGACCCATATAGCTTATAAAACGACTGGCACATTGTGGGCATGTAGCGGGTTTTGAATGACTTGTACCACAGTAGTGACAGACAAGGCGGTCGTTGGCGGCGTGGTAGGTCATGGAGACCGAACAATGGGGGCATTGTACCTCCTGTCCGCACTGCACACACCGCACCCTTGTGCTGTGGCCACGGCGGTTGAGCAGTAGCACCGATTGTTCCCCACGTTCCAAATTGTGATGCATCTCGTCGAGTAGGGTCTGGGAAAAACCGGGTGCACTCGACTCATCCTCTTTCATATCTATTATAGTAACATCGGGCAGTTTTGCCACCCCAAATCGCTTTGTTAGGCTGATAAGTTTATATTCCCCTTTTTTAGCTCGGTAAAAGCTCTCAACCGAGGGGGTGGCCGAGCAGAGCACAAGGCCACAACGATTGTAACGACTGCGCAGGCGGGCAACCTCTCTTGCATCGTAACGGGGAGCTCTACCGCTGTGATATGACTGCTCCTGTTCTTCGTCTATTACGATCAGCCCGAGGTTTTTCAGCGGTGCAAATACGGCCGAGCGGGTGCCCACCACAATTGAGGCCTGCCCATTTCGTACCCTTTTCCACTGTTCGAGGCGGCCGCCCATAGATAGCCCGCTGTGCAGTACTGCCACTTCATCGCCAAAGTGTCCGCAAAATAGCGAGATAGTTTGGGGTGTCAGAGCGATTTCGGGTACGAGCACTATGGCCGTCTGTCCACGCTGTAGTACCCGCCGTATAAGTGCCAAAAACACCTGCGTTTTGCCACTGCCTGTGACACCATAAAGCAGTGCGGTGCCACCCTCGGGATTGTGACAAACCTCATCAAGACCCTCAAGGGCGGCGGTCTGCTGGGGTGAGAGGGTGGAAGGGGTTAGCTTTTCGGCTTGTATGGGGGTGTCAACTGTAGTGGTGATTTCAAGGCTGTCATATCGTGCAAGTCCCGCCTCCACCACTCTATCTACCACCCCGCGGGTCACCCCCGCAAAGTAGCAAACCTCCTTGAGGGACAGTCGGTCGGCGTCGCTTAGCAAATCCACCACGCTCTGTTGCTTTTCGGTCAGCAGGGGGGGATTTTGGGGTGGCTCGCATAGCTCCACCACTGTCTGGGTTTGGTCGGCCATGCGACGACGGGCAACCTCGATTTGGGTTATAACCCCCGCCGTTATAAGCGGGGATAGCATGTGTTCGGCCTCCTGCCCCACAGCCTCTATGAGGTTCCCACGCAGCGCCCCACTTCTGCGGCGTTTTAACCACTCGGTGAGCGATTGGGCGGTGATATCAAGGGCATATTCGCTTTGGGATAACCGTTCCCGCCAGTCGGAGGTCAGGGCTATCTCCTGCTCCATGCGCATACCAAACCCCGCCGGCAAAAGCGCCGACAAGGCCTCATACCATGTGCAAAATGTATGCTCCCTCAGGTAGCGCAGTAGCACAAGACCCTCGGCATCAAGGGCGGGGGTTTTATCTTCCACACCGAGCACAGGTTTTAGATTATCGCCTGCATCTTCGCTCGAAAATAGCTCCACCACAAGCCCCATACGACTCTTTTTTGAAGCACCAAATCCCACCGACACCCGACAACCCGCTTGCAGATTATCGATGTGCGGTGGGACAAAATAGTCGTAAAGTTTGTCAAAGTGATAGGCCGTATCGGCCACAGCCACTCGGGCGACAAGGGTCAAAAAAGCACCTCTTTTGCTCTTAAAGTTTATATTAACCGTTTTCGGTGCGGTATATTGCAAGTGCTCGGTCTAAAATAACATTGCCCAGCGCGTACTTGCTCATGCATGGCAAACTCTCGGTCTCATTCTCGGTGAGCAATGTGACAATATTTGTATCAACGGCAAATCCCGCATCGGCCTTGCCTACCTCATTGGCCACAATGAGCTGAACGCCTTTGTCACGGAGCTTTTGGGTGGCGTGCTGTATAAGCTCCTGTGTTTCCATACAAAAGCCGACAAGCACCTGTTTTGCAGGGCGGTTCTTACCCAGTGTGGCCAAAATATCGGCTGTACGTTCGAGCTCTAAACTCAATCCACCTTGCCCCTTTTTAAGCTTGTGCGGGGTGGTCTGTGCGGGGGTGTAATCGGCCACGGCGGCAGATTTTATCACCATATCTGCCTCGGCACTGTACTGCATCACCGCTCCATACATATCCTCGGCCGAACGCACATCGACACGTGTCACCCCATAAGGACAGCGCAGAGAGGTCTGCCCCGAAATTAGCGTGACATTTGCCCCTCTGCGGGCGGCGCCAAGGGCGGTCTCATACCCCATCTTACCGCTTGAACGGTTTGTGAGATAGCGCACGGGGTCAATATCCTCGCAGGTGGGTCCGGCCGTTACCACGACCGACAAACCCATCATGTCCTTGGGCGTAAGAGCGGAGGCCATGGCTTCTATGAGTTCTTGCGGCTCGGGCATACGCCCACGCCCGTTATCACCACAGGCAAGATACCCCTCAGCAGGATTTAGCACCTCTATACCAAGTTCTCCAAGGGTGTTCAGATTGCGCTGTGTGGCGGGGTTTTCATACATAGCGGTGTTCATGGAGGGGGCAACAATTTTGGGACAACGGCAAGCTAAAAAGGTAGTGGTTAGCATATCATCGGCTATACCGGCACAAATCTTGGCCACAATGTTGGCTGTGGCCGGTGCCAGCAAAAACAAATCCGCCCTCTTGGCCAGCGCCACATGCTGCACATTCCACTGAAAGTTTCGATCAAATGTATCGACAAGTACACGGTTGCCCGAAAGGGTTTCGAATGTGAGGGGGCTTATAAAATTCGTGGCATTCTTTGTCATGAGGACATGGACATCCCCACCACGCTTTACAAGCTCGCTGACAAGGGTGGCCATTTTGTAGGCCGCAATGCCACCGCTGACCCCTACAAGCAGGGTTTTTCCCTCAAACATTATTATGACCATTCCTTTCCGCAAAAGGCATGAAATAACCACAAAAATGGTCATAATATGCCATGTTTTTCGCCTGTCACGTCAGTGACGAGAAAAGCGGCTTCTAAAACTTGAGTTTGAAATTCATTTCAAACTTCCCCCTCGTCCTATACGCGGGGTAACTTCTCGGTTCCGTCGGCAAAGAGTTCCACGGCCAAACTTACCGACTTACCCTCAAGAGATTCCTTGCGCTCCTCACTATCTTGGGCGAGTTTTCTTGCCTTGCGTGCGACTGCCACCACGAATTCATAGTAGTTGTCACCTTTTTTCAAAATCTGAGACATCGCTGGTTTAAGCATTATTTAGCACCTCTTCAATTAGTTTTTTTTGATACTTTGTTGAATGTTTTGCGCCCTGAATTATGGCATCAAATTGTTTTACCGCCCTATTTATATCATCATTTACAATCACATAATCGTAAACAGGGGCTTGCTCGAGCTCGGCCATGGCGGCTAACATGCGGCCATTTACGGTTTCCTTGTCCTCGGTACCCCGCTTTTCAAGACGGCGTCGCAGTTCGGCAAGAGAGGGCGGAAGCACAAAAACAAGCACCGCCTCGGGCAGAGCGTTTTTTACCTGCATAGCCCCTTGCACCTCAATTTTGAGCACCACATCCCGCCCCGCATCAAGCTCTGCCTCCAAAAACGTGCGGGGTGTGCCGTAAAAATTGTCCTGGTATTCGGCATACTCAAACATCTCATTATGCTCTACCATGTGTAGAAATTGTTCCCTTGTAACAAAGTGGTAATCCACCCCATTGATTTCGTTTTCCCTGGGGGCTCTTGTGGTGGCCGATACCGAGCGCATGATACCCTCACGCCCCTGCAAATACAGATCCAGCACTGTATCTTTGCCCACGCCCGACGGCCCCGAGAATACAATTAGCAGTCCGCGTTTAATCATCGGCAACATTCTCCTCATCCTCATCGTAATCCACAATGCGGTTGGCTACGGTTTCGGGCTGGACGGCCGACAATATGACGTGGTCGGAATCGGTGATTATCACTGCACGGGTACGGCGGCCATATGTGGCATCCACAAGCGAACCTCTGTCCCTTGCGTCCTGAATTATGCGTTTTATAGGGGCTGATTCGGGGCTGACAATGGCCACAAGCCGTCCGGCCGACACCATATTACCAAATCCTATGTTTATAAGTTTCATATCTATTCTCCCAAAACTTACGATTTATTCTTACGCACCAAAAACACCGCCACCGCCACGACGGCCAAAAGCAACACTGCGGCACCTGCAATCAAGGAGAGGGGGAACGGGCTTGTGACAAAAACAGCGGTAGGGCCGTCCGCCCCGCCGATAACGGCAATAGTGTGTGCATCACTCATAACGCCCATCCTTCCTCACTCTATGTTCTGTATCTGCTCACGGATTTTCTCAATTTCGGCCTTTATATCGACTACGATATGTGCCACGGCAACATCCTGTGCCTTAGAACCTATGGTGTTGACCTCACGGTTCATCTCTTGCACCAAAAAGTCAAGCTTGCGACCTATGGCCTCGTGACTGTCCAAAATGACGTGGAACTGATCCATATGACTGCGAAGTCTCACCGTTTCCTCATCCACCGCCACACGCTCGGCAAATATGGCGGCTTCCTGCAGTATTCTGCCCTCATCTATGCCGGCCTGCCCCATAACCTCCTGCATCTTGGCATAAAGACGGGCACGGTGATTTTCCACCGTCAAAGGGGACTGCTCCTCTATACGTTCAAGCAACGATTGGATGTTTTCTATACGTAGCAATAGGTCGGTTTTAAGGTTTTTCCCCTCATCGGCCCTCATATCCACAAAGGTTTCTATGGCATGAGTAGCGACCTGTTTTACAAGCTCCCATATGGCATCGGCATCCTCAATGGGTTTGCGCACCACAAATATATCCGAAAAGCGAGAGATATCCGACAGGGTGATATTAGCGGGGATTTTAAGTGCATGGCTCATACCCTGTAGTGCATCGTAATAGCTTTGTGCCAGAGTGTGGTCTATAGCTACCTGTGCCCCACCGCTGTCGAGTGAGGTTATAGTGAGTGACACATCCACTTTGCCACGTGCAATATTTTGTTGCACAAGCTTTTTCAGCCGTTCCTCCAGATAGGCGTAACTGCGGGGAACTTTGCAGGAACACTCAAAATAGCGGTGGTTGACCGAGCGAATTTCTACTGTTATTTCCTTACCCATGAGTGTTTCTTGACCACGCCCAAAACCGGTCATGCTCTTTACCAATACAATCCCTCCTCGGCCATCGGTGAATATATAAAACCACCGTATTTTTACGCTACTTATCTATCTTAGTATTGTACAGGTATAGCGCAGTTTTGTCAAATGGGAATGGAATAAATTGGTGAAAACAAAACTGTAGCGCAGGTCGTGACCGGCACCACCTGCGCAATTTGTTGTTATAGATTAGAAACGCATATGCTCACAAATCACAATCTTCTGCGGCGGCGACCGGTACTGCGACGACGCCCGTGTTTGTTGCGATTTCTCACTACCATAAATATGATATAACAAACGAGAATAAGCCCTACAAATACCAGTGCGAATTTCGCCCAAAAGCTATCAAAGAAGTTGAGCACTATGTCGTAGTAGTACAGCACAGGACTGAGCTCGACAGTATCGTTTGTGATAAGCCCCACCTCACCCAACTTGTCGCCGGCCAGATACAGCTCCAACTTGCCGACCTCCTGACCCTTTTCCACAGGGGCATCGATACTCTCGGGTAGCTGTGGCACAAATTGCACCCCCGACACCTCGACGTTATGGGGTAGCAGTGCGGTCAGGCGCTGGTCGCTTACAAGCCCGACCACATCCCGCTCAAATGATAGCTCGACCGGCACATCGGCCACATATCGACCCTCCTCAATCACGGTCTTGACCTGGAAGTTGTCAAATACCCAGTTGTAAAGCTCGGCTGTCTCGGTGAAGTTTAGAAATGTGGGGTAGGCCTCACCGTTTTGGTCATATATCGGTGCACCCATGAGGATGCATAGATAAGTAAAACCGTCACGGGTGGCGGTAGAGGCAAAACAGCGCCCTGCCTCGTTGGTAGTGCCGGTCTTTATACCGCTGATCCCCGCATAATAATAGGAGCTTTGGGGGGTTATCATAAGGTTTGTGGTTACCTGTATGAGAGAGTCGTGCACATTTGTAGGGCCGATTTCCTTTGTAACATTGTTTACGATCTCGACAAATTTGGGGTTTTGGATGGCATAGGAGGCGATCTTGGCCATATCCTCGGCCGTGGTGTAGTGGTTATCATCATGTAGGCCTGTGGGGTTGACAAAGTTTGTGTCGGTACAACCCAGCTCTATCGCTTTTTGGTTCATCATATCGGCAAATTGCGCAAGAGAACCATCCCCCACATAATCGGCCAACATAAGGGCTGCCTCGTTGGCCGATTGCATCATAGCGGCGTGCAAAAGACCATCGGCCGATACCGATTCGCCAGGCAAAATGCCACCAAGCGATGCCCCTGTACCAATGAGCATATCTTGAATGTAAGGCTTTATGGTTATCATGGTGCCGTCGAGATCATCGATGTTCTCAAGCACCAATATGGCGGTCATTATTTTGGTAAGCGACGCGGGGTAGACCCGCTGGTCGGCATTTTTCTCGTACATCACCTTATTTGTATCGATATTGAGCATGAGCACAGTCTGGGACTGCACATCAAAATCGGGGGTGTACTGCGCCAATGAGGGTAGAGATAGGGGAAAAAGCATTATAAGTGACGCAAAAAGTGCGGTGAATTTTTTTATAAACATATTGCACATCCTTTCGAGCGGGGATACCGTGATATAGTGTGAAAAGTAAATCTGAGATGTATTTGGTAAAGTTTTTCTGGAAAAGATCCGTCAAATATGGTACAATAAGCGGGTGAGTATGATTATACCACATTATGTGACAACTGCAAAACTCTGTCCAAATGTTATGATGTTTGGCATAGTTTATCACAATTTGCAGTGTACGTATGAACGCTAGTATAACAGAAAAGAGGATGGGTGAAAACCCCTGTGTTATAGCAGTGGTTTTACTCCCACAGAAAGGAACGGTATTTTATTATGAAACAGCAGTACGGTTTTGACACCCTTGTGACCCGAGGAGGCTATTCCCCCGACAAGGAGTTCGGCAGCATTGTACCCCCCATTCACCAGACCACAGCCTATGAATTTCACAGCACCGAACATGCACAGTCACTTTTTAATCTGAGCGATGTGGGGCATATCTATTCCCGCCTGAATAACCCCACTGTGGACGCTCTTGAAGCCAGGATGGCAGCCCTTGATGGAGGCATTGGAGCACTCGCTTTTGCCTCGGGCCATGCGGCTATATTCTCGACTATGATAAACCTTGCCAATGCCGGCGATGAGATCGTCTCTTCGCTGTTTATATATGGAGGGGCGATAAATCTGCTCGGTGTGACGCTCGGTAATCTCGGCATAAAGGTAAAGTTTGTATCGGGGCACACCGCCGCCGATTGGGAGGCACAAATAACCGACAAGACAAAGGCATTGTTTGTCGAGGGTGTGGGCAATCCCAATGCCAATGTGGCCGACCTTGAGATGTTATCGGGCATTGCCAAGAAGCATGGCATACCCTTGATTGTTGACTCTACATTTACCACTCCATATCTACAACGTCCAATAGAGTGGGGTGCCGACATAGTCATACATTCGGCCACAAAGTTTTTGGGTGGTTCGGGCAACTCGATGTGTGGTGTTGTGGTTGACTGCGGCACATTTGATTTTGCAGGAAACCCCCGCTTCCCGGCCTACAACAATCCCGACCCCAGTTACCACGGACTTGTGTTTGCAAAGGATTGCGGCAAGGCGGCATTTATCACCCGTTTGCGCACTCTCATGATGAGAGATATCGGCGCTTGTCTATCTCCTTTCAACGCATTTTTGATACTTACAGGCATCGACAGTTTGTCGGTGCGCATGGAGCGTCACTGCAAAAATGCCTTGGAAGTTGCCAAGTGGCTTGAAAAGAGGAAGGGCGTGTCGGCCGTCAACTTCCCCGGACTTTCCTCCAGCCCCGATTATAAATTGGCTGAGAAATATCTGCCAAAGGGTGTGGGCTCTGTATTTACATTTGAACTTGAAGGCGGGCGAGAGGCCGGTGGCAAATTCATCGACAGCCTTGAGCTGTTCCTACATGTGGCAAATGTGGGGGATGCCCGCAGTCTGGTAATACACCCCGCCACCACCACCCACAGCCAGCTCACCGACGAGCAGCTGAAAAATGCCGGCATAGGCCCCGGTACGGTGCGTCTGTCCATCGGCATTGAGGATATAAATGACATCATCGCCGATTTGGATCAGGCCATAACCAAGGCGCAGGCTTAAAGCGGCAACAATTATATTCTTGACAGATATTTTGGAGGATAAACCTAAATGGTATATGTTACGGGTTCTATGCATGGGGAGATTGCACGCTATAGGGAAAAGGCGATAAAAAAGCTTGGCAAGGGGGATTACCTGATTGTTTGCGGAGACTTCGGGTTCTTAAATCCACCTGCCGAGGATAAAAAATCCCGTAAACAGGCCCAAAAGGCCATAGCACGCATAAACTCCATGCCGTTTACCACTCTGTTTATCGGGGGGATATATGACAATCTTCCCTCCGAGGAGTGGGAGGAGATAAAGTGGATGGGGGGCACAGCACACAAGGTTTCGGAAAATATAATTCATCTATGTGATAATCAAATATTTCTTATAGACGAGGATTATTATTACACCTTGGGGGGTGGAACTCTGACCGAACAGGAGTTGGAACTCATTCAAAGAGACGAAACACTGCTACCTAATCCACACCTTGCTGAGAATGCAAAGCAGATTTTGGCTACCCGCCACAATGTAGTGGATTACGTGGTGTCACACCAGTGCCCCACCACCATAAGAGGATGTATTGCGGGGAGTGCCCCCACCCATCTTGATCATATAACCAACATACTTGACTGGATTATGCAGGAGTGTCTTTATAAGAAGTGGTTTTCTGCCCGACCACAGATAGATCGGCTGGTGCCTCCCGGATATCACTGTCTACACCGAAATGTTGTACCTGTAAGGGGACAATCTGTTTGACTTCATGCCCATAACAAGGGTGGATTTATTTGTGCAATTTGACGGTTTTTGCCATAGTTCACAAAATATTCACATTTATTTGGTAGGATGAGGTGCACACGAATAGGAGGCATACCGCCAATGAATCAAAAAGCTATGGCATCAAGAGCCATTGAGATTCTGCGTGACGACGCATCGCTGATGGTTCGTTTCTCGATGGAGCCGGATCGGACACTCGAGCAAATACTGGGCATTGACCTGACAGTGAGTGCCGCAAAAGGTCTGGTAGAATTGGTGCAGACACGTCTGGCCAGAGGCCAAAACAAGCGCAGATTTTTTCTTTTTCAGAATTGAAAAAACATCAAAAAACCCCCGCACATTCTGTGCGGGGGTACTATTATTGTGTAGAGTTTTGAGTATGTAGTCTATTGTGTTGAATTTCACTTATTTGGGTATGTATATTTACCTTTTCTTTATAAAGCAAGGTATATTTTGGTTGTCCTTTTGTATAGTCGATGTTTGTTTCGAAAAATAGCGAACGACAAAAATATTCATCATTTTTATCATGACTTAAAAAAATGAAAGTATCTCTGCAGTTCAAAGGTGTTGACAAAACAAAATCAGCCTTAATCAGTGAAAAAGAGTTAAGATTTTTATTGTATCTAAAAATAATTTCATTTGTATCAAGTAGAGTTTCTAAATTTGTAAGAGGTTCCAATCTGTTGTCTAACTTATCTACAAATGAGCTTTTTTCCACATCTGCAAATGTAATCTTACCGGAAAGAATATGCTCATATACTCTCTTTCGATTAGAGTTTGAAACAGACAAATCTGTTAATTTGTGAAGTCCAAGTAAATGATGAAAATGCTCTGCAGCAAAACTTAAAATTATAGTTACCGTGCGCCCTTTTCTACCAATAATTATTTTATAATAGCTTTGCGTTAAGGTCTTATAATTTTTAGCGCATTCAAGCAATCTATCCATATTCTAATTCCTTTCTAATACTAAAATAGTCGCCCTGTTTTCACAAGGCGACTATTTGAGCATTTTCTTTCGGTTTTACCCTACATCGGTTTGAGGTTGCTGCTCAACCCCTCGGAGGCTCCATCAGGTAGTGCGTACCGATACACCGCCTGTTTCAACGCCTTAATAGGCACACCGGTTGCCTATCATCACTATTATAGTACAGCATATTACGAAATATGTCAATGTTTGACTGAGTCGCTTACAAAACCGAAAAGCCCACAAACACAGCCGCAAATACAATCGATACTATCGAAAGCAGTTTTATGAGGATGTTTATGGCGGGGCCGCTTGTGTCCTTGAAGGGGTC
>CAYJGR010000023.1:11418-27802 GCA_964370005.1 uncultured Oscillospiraceae bacterium | reverse complement strand
GGGGGTGGTTTTTGGTTTAAGCTTATAACATCTATTCACTTGACATCAGGGCATAATTTGGGTAGGATTGGAATGGAGAAAGGGGATGAAGTTATGTCACAAAATGCTATTTATAAGCAGTGGGACAATCTTGTGATACAGGAGAAACGACACCTTGAAAAATGTGCCGAAAAGAAACCGTCGAGTTTAGAGGGCTTTGTAGCCGACAAGGTTCCGCCCAAACTGCAGGACACCCTAAATCTGGCCTTTGCAAAATCGTTTGGAGTGGTGTTCGACAAGGGCACTTCCATCATCGAAAAGAGTTACAAAAGGGATGAGATAGAGCATACCCACAAGGTCAACAGCTATGCATTTTCACTCCGCCCCGACAAAAAGCGGGTGAGGGCTTTTGAGAACGAAGCGCTTAAATCACAGACAAAAAATGTGCTTATTTCGGGTGCTAAGGGCGTGGGGCTTGGGCTTTTTGGGATAGGCCTGCCCGATATCCCCATATTTATAGGCATGGTACTAAAGGGAATATATGAAATTGCCCTCGAGTACGGCTATGATTATGACAGCGAACAGGAGCGATATTTTATACTCGGTATTATCGGAGGGGCTCTTTCTTATGGCCATGAAGCGGTGGAGACAAACGAGCGTCTCAATGAGTTTATCGGCGCCCCCGCTTTGCCACAGGACTACGACCGTCAATGCTATATAGACGCGGTGGCAGGTAAGCTTTCGACCGAACTGCTTTGTATGAAGTTTGTGCAGGGGCTACCCTTTGTGGGGGTGGTCGGCGGGGTGTTCGATGCTGTGTTTATACAGCGGATACTTTCGTATGCCAAACTGAAATATAAACGCAGATTTTTGAGTGATAAAATGGGCTTTTAAGGGCAATCGATAGATTTATATTTAAGGTCAAGGACACCCACACGGATGCCCTTGACCTTTCTGTTTTCTATTCTCTGATTATCTATCTTCTATTAGCACCCTTTTTGTGGCGTGGGCATAGTATGGTAAAGATACGCAGTGGGCGGCCTGTTGTGTAAAGAGCAAGGTGGCGGTTATCCGAGCGGTGGCCTTTTTTGCAGGAGCGTAAGCGGTCTATAAAATAGCCGTGGGAAAAAGTCGCCGCCATTATAGATAGTCTCCCTCACCTGCCCTTGTGAGTGCAGGTGAGGGGACACGCAAAGCCGATATCCACTGTATATGGGGTTACATATGCCCCAAAATTTGCGCCGCCCGTGCGTTCGGGGCGGCGCATTTAGTTGAGCGCAATCAAGCTCAAAGTCGCAATAGAAATATACCTCCCAAAATAATTGGATAAGCTGTGCAATAAATATCGAAAAATGATATACTATTATCATGTAGAGGTAAAATGGCAAAACGAATGAGGTATGCAATTGGAGGTCATAACCATGAAAAAAAGACTACATAAGGCGTTGACAGTGTTTTTGGCATCACTCCTAATAATCATGCCATTTGCGGGGTGTACCCCGAGCGGTAGCGAGGCGGGGGGATATGATTTATCCTCCTTTTCGGTCGTGCCCCAAAGTGGCAGTGACGGTAACATGGCCACCGACGGCAGTTTTCTCATAACCTGCGACAATTCCTTTAACACCGAGGATTTGCAGGAAATAGTGCGCCTTGAACCTCAAAGCGAGTTTACACTTGAGGCAAAAGGTGGATTTCTTTGGTTTGGTGGCGGTGGCGAGTACATATTGACACCCACCACCCCACTCGAGGAGGGTACGCTTTATAACGTTGTCATAGGGCGTGATGGCGTGGATGAACTGCGCCGATGGGCCTTCCAGACGGCACTGCCTGCGGGGGTGGTCAATTCCGACCCCATAGATGGTCAGGAGTATATCGGGCTTGACCGTGGCCTCGAGTTCACCATGAGCCATGATGGTATGGATATAAGTGAGCACTTTTCGATAGAACCCCATGTCGAGGGTAGCTTCGATAACTACGGCCGTGTGTGGGTGTTCATGCCCTCACAGCTATTGGAGATGGATACCCTTTATACCGTCACCATAGCGGCGGGGGTGCAGTCGTCCGACCCCGACGTGGTCATGGAGGAGGATTACACCGTAAAATTCCGCACCGATATGGGCTCAAGACTTATAAGTGCCGAGGTGAGCGGTTCGCAGTATGAAACATTTTTGCCTGGGGACCCGCTGGTACTTCCCGTGCGTATGGATGGGTATGAGATGGAGGCCGAGATCGCTATATATCGCCTGCCCGATGGTGGGGCTTATATAGATGCGTTGGCCGACTTTCACGATTACCGTGAAAATGAACTCGGTTATTACGGCGAGTATAATTTTGAAGATGTAGCCGATTTGGAAGAGGTCTACCGCGACATCCAAACCCCTGTGGGCGACCCGAGGGAAAGTAAAAATGGCTACAGCTACCTGCTACCCGGGCAAGAACCGGGATGGTATGTGTCACAAATAACCCTGACTCCAATCCCCTTTGATGAGAATGTGTTGGAGGAGATGGTGGATACGAGTGTATATGATATGTCCCCCGACGAGATGCTGTTGTCCTATGGCTATAGCCCCGATGAGATAGACGGCATGACCCCCGAGGAGATAAAGGAACATGTCGAACCCATAATGCAGGACATACAGCGCATGGAACAGGAAGTCGAGATGGTGCGGGAGGCCGAGCCTGTCACCTATACAAAACTATTACAGATAGCCGACTACGGTGTGTACAGCCAATACGGCGAGAGTGACGGCCTTGTGTGGATCAATGACACCATAAGCGGACAGGGTGCGCAGGGGTTAACCGTGGATGTATCTACCACGGCCGACTTTGCCGAGAAAAATACCGCCACCACCGATGAAAACGGCATCGCACAGTTTACGACCTATCACGGCGAAGAGGGCGAGCAACTTTGGCATTACACCCGCCTTATGCGTGATGGTGAAGTGGTCTATGTGGACTTCTCGGGCAACGAGGATTACGTCGAGCACGGCTATATGCGGGATGATTATGTGAGTATGCTCTACCTCGACCGCCCGCTGTATATGCCCAACGATACGGTGAATTTCTGGGGCATGATCGCCCCACGCCCCGACACCGAGGCCGAAATGCCAAAGGAGCTTTGGCTAAACCTCACAAGTTGGAGCTATGGCGAGGGTGTTATAAAGCAGGTACCGATCACACCCGATGAAAACGGCGGTTTTACGGGTAGCATAGAGCTTGAAGATGTGGTTTCGGGCTATTACAGCGTCTATCTTGCCCATAAGGATGGCAGTACATTTGACGAGAGTTATGCCGACCGCACGCTACAGATAAAACGCTATACAAAGCCGAGTTATGTCACCGAGGTGGAGAAAAACGCCTTGTGGTATGAGCCTAACGATGAAGTCGAATTTACCATTAGCAGTAACTTCTTTGAGGGTACGCCCGCCGCAGGCCAGCGGTATATAATGGACATCGGCAACGCCCATTTTGACGATATTGTCACCGACAGCACAGGCAAGGCCACTGTGAACTTTGAGATGGGGGATATGTCGAGCGAGATGGGCTACACCCCATATGCCCGTTGGTACGATGTACAGCTCAGTGGCAATGAGGATTACTACAGTATAATAAGCGGGTCGGTGCTGGTGATACCCCGAAATGTTATGGTAGAGACCACCGAGGAGCTGATGGAGGACGGCAATTATGACGTCACCCTAAACGCCACCGATATTGACACCTCCCTTATAGAGGAGGATGGCGAGGTATGGGACTACACCTGGTATAACCTTGCGGGTGAGGGTGTGGATATACCTCTTCAAGCCGATCTATACCGCTTTGAACTGGTGGCAGAGCAAACAGGCGAGTATTACGACTATGTAAATCAAGTGGTACGCCCCCTCTACACCTACACCGAGCAGGAAACACTGGTCGAAACCTACAACCTTGTGACACAGGACGGCATCGCCACTATAGAGGATGTGCCGGCCGATAAAGAGGGGGATTTCTACTACGAGCTGCGCATAACAGGTCGAGATTTTAACGACCGTGAGTTTTTCTATGACGAATACATCGGAAGTTTTACCAATCAGTATCGCAAAGAATCTATAGAAATGGGTTATAAAGAGTACAGGATGTGGGATACCCGGACAAATGAGATGGTGTGGAGTTTGGATATGGGTGACGGCGAAGAAAAGATGCTCACCCTGTACGAGAACAGCCTACCTATGGATTTCTCGGGCAGTCTGCTGAGTGTCATGGTGCGGGATGGCATCATGAGCGCCGAGGTATCGACCGATGGTACACACACTGTCAGTATGGCCGACGCCATGATACCTTGGACAAATATATACAGCGCTTACTTTGACGGCGAGCATATCTATCCTGTAAACCTTGTTGAGGTGAGATATGCCTACGAGGGGCGGGAGCTTGAATTTGATATAGCGACCGACAAGGAGCGTTACACCCCCGGCGAGGAGGTCACGGCGACACTGAGTGTGACAAAGGATGGGCAGGCTGTACCCGATGCAAGCTACGCCATAAGTGTGGTGGACGAGGCATTGTTCGCCTTGGTTGACCAAGATTACATGGCTATAGGCGACCTATACAAATGGGTTTACCCACAGCAGATGCGGATGAACACCTCTTACATGCCTTACCTTGGTGAGAACCTTGAGGCCAACCCCGACTTTGGAGGCGGCAAGGGTGGCGGTGGAGGTGATGGAGAAAGCCGACGCATGGATTTCTTTGACACGGCGGCATTTATGAGCGGTATTACCGACTCACAGGGCAAGGCCGAGGTCACCTTCACATTGCCCGATAACCTCACAAGCTGGCGACTAACCGGCGTGGGCTATACCCCCGATCACAAGCAGGCCGGCGACACCACCTATAATATAGATGCGGGGCTTGAGTTCTTTGTGCAACCGCTTCTCAGCGATATATATTTGGTGGGGGATGATATCACATTTACCGCCCGTGGGCGTACGAACCCGCCCGCCAACATGAACAGTACAGAGTACACCGCCGAGCTGATGCAGGGCGACACGGTACTGGATACCCTACAGGGCACAGGCGAGCTTGCGACATTCAACTTCGGTCAGCGGGTGGCAGGAAACTACACCATGCGAATTACCGCCACCCACAACGGCAAGACCGATACCGTGCTTATGGACTTTACAGTCAAGGACAGCGCCCTCGAGCGCTCGGTCACGACCGATATCGACATCACACAACCGCTTGACATCGAGGCGGTGCGCTACCCTGTCAGCATATCACTGTATGATGCAAATTATGAGGTGTACAGCGATGTGTTGCAGGCACTGCTGGCAAGTGATGGGCGCAGAATCGACCAACGCATAGGCCGTGAATGGGCTATAACACAACTGCGTGAAAGTGGCGAGGAACTGCCCTACTACTTCGATGAGCAGATGCAGTTTGACGACCCGAGCGACGGTTATGTCACAGGCGGGGGCTTGAGCCTTATGCCGGGTGGTGTGGTTGACTGGCTACTGACAGGCAAGGCCATGGCCGTCATGCCCGAACTGCTCAGCGCACAAAATGTGTACAATGTGGCCGAGAATATGCTCTATGAGGGCTATATGGAGCGGTATGGCGAGAATTACGAGGCCGAGTATCCCGAGCTTACCCCCGACCAGCGTCTGGGTGCATACTTTACCCTGGCGGCTACAGGCAGGCCTGTGCTGAATGACCTTCGCAGTCTTATGGATGATCCCTATTACGACTGGCAACAACGGGCTATTATAATAGCGGGACTGGGGCTTGTGGGCGATATGCAGGGCGCACAAACGGCCTACAACGAGGATATTGCACCGCTTTTGGTCAAAGAAAACGATTGGGGCTATGTTGTGGCCGAAGGCGAGAACGAACAGGATACGCGTGACCTTAGCTATGAGGCCACAACCCGAGCACTTTTGGCCGCCGCAGCGATAGGCCATGAGGATGCACACCTGCTGGCAAAATATCTGTGTGACAACCCATCGGATAAGAGTCTTGCCAACCTCGAACTGCTGCTGTATGCCAGAAGCTTCCCGCCCCTCTCGGATGCGGGTGGCAGTGTGAGCTATCAAAAGGACGGCGAGACCCACACGGTCGAGCTTGCGGGACGTGGGGTGGAATATGTCACCTTTGTGAGCGCCGAGGAGCTACAGAGTGCAAACTTTGAGGTGATAGAGGGCGATGTGGGGGCGAGTGCCTACTATGTCACCGAGGCCGACCCCACAGCGATAGAACCTATAGAAGGCGTGAGCATAACCCACCGCATGTACCCCGAGGTGGGCGAGAGTGGCGACACCTTCTCGGCGGGTGATATCGTCTATGTAAACTACACCATTGAGTTTGATGAATTTGCCCCCGATGGCTACTACACATTTGAGGACTATATCCCAAGTGGTGCACGCTTTGTTTTTGATAAATATAATAGCTGGGGCAATCACGGCAGGGTGGCTACCTACTACTTCCAATCCAGCGAGGAGCAAAAGGTGGTCTATGGAGTGAACATAGACAGAGAAAACGCCCCCGAGGATGAGTATGACGAAGTTATCACACTTGAACTGAGCTACACCATGCGCTGTGCCCTTCCCGGCGAGTATGTGATATCACAGGCCTACCTCACCGACACAAGCAGCGGACGGGTGGCACTAAGCGATGGGGGTACGATCACCATAAACGAGTACCCGAGTGGTGATCCTTTGGCACAAGTGGTGAGTTATAGCCAAAGTGAGGGATAACCCGACTTGCCCGACGTGTAATACAAAAAATCATGCCCCCTGCCGTTGTGGTAGGGGGCAATTTTTGTGGCGATAAGCACTTCTTCCACTTGACTTTTTTGCTTGTGAGACGACGCTGGCTCGGCGGGAATAAGCCCGCCCACACCACGGGCATCATCCCGCCTTTGCCACCCTCATCCCAAAGCATAAAAATTCAAGCGGTATATATAATATGCGCACATCTATACCGTCAACTTCCCATTCTCTCCAATCTCTAAAAGAAGTATCTGCTCTTGATGCCCTGTAACGGCATTTATATAGACAAGCACTTCACGCCCATCGGTGCCGGTGCAGGAAAATTCATAGCATAGTAGCTCCTCCATGCCGGGCGAGGGTATGAGGGCGAGGGCATGTGAGGTGACACTAAGCACACTGCTCACATTCTCCTGCGCCTGTGCCACACTCACGCTTGGGGCGGGCAGTAGACGATCGGTATGGTTCATGAGATACCCACGTGCATCCACCCGTACCACCTCGCCTGTGTCAAGCGCCCCCCCCACTTTTATCAGGTCGGTGTAACAGGTGATGTCCCCCTCCATATGGGCAAAGTTGTATATAACCACCCCGCCGCTCACCTCGTAGTAACTGCTATCCATGTTGTAAAAACCCATGCCGGCAAGGGCGGTTTGTGCCACATCCTTGGCCGTGGTCAGACTGATGGTCTGCCCCTCGACTTCACGGTCGTGTTGGTAATAGGAAATCAGTCCCCCCTGCTTTGTCAGGGCGATGGTTTGGCCGTCCCCACTGCTAAAACGGTAGGCCTCAAGCGCCGAGTGCTCGTCGCCGTCAAAGCTTAGCCCCCCCAAAGATACCCCGAGTACCGAGCTTGCCCGCCCTCTGGCCTGTTCCATGGACACATGGCTCATGTTTTCGAGCATTGCGGGGTTTTGATCGTCAAGATGGGTCGAAAACGGCCCGTCATATATCAGCCGTGGATAACCCGCAAACCCCTCCTCCATGGCGGTGTACAGTTGCTCATGGGCGGTGCCTGTGGGGTGGGTATCCTCCTCTGTGTCCACCTGCTCCTCCCCTTGTGCGGCGGCGGGGATGTCGGCGTTTTCGGATATGGTCATGGTGTCGCCATCGTTCTCCCGCAAATAGCCCAGCGCCACATAATGCAGTGGTATCTCACCCGACGATACACCGTTTTCGAGCAAATCGACACTATCGGTCAGGCTTTTGGCGTAGTCCACAAGCTCGGTCAGCTCCTGCTGCTGGGCAGGGGTGGGGGGTTCCCCCCTGGCCGCCGCACGTGAGAGTGACATGGCGTAGTCACCCACCTGGGATAAAAACAAATTGGTATCTTCAAGATGGGATTGCCCAAGTGGAAGTGCCGACAGCGCTGTTTTGGCCGTGCCTGATTCCCTCCACAACCGTGCCGACACCTCACTGAGCCCCGCCGAAGTACCGGTATAGCTTGCTTTTTCAAGATCTACCGCCACCGAATGCATACTGTCGGTGAGTTGTTGCAGTGAGCGCAGATAGCCATAACTGAGGTGGCGTTCATATAGCCTTGCTTGATTGTACTGATAGATGGCGAATGTGCCAAGACCTACAAACATTGCCACCGCCACACTTCCCAAGATTATGGGTAATCTCTTTTTATAGTTCACCCTCATTCCTCCAAACGATTTACATATTTATATGGATACTTTTCACTATTTTGTCACATTTGTCTGTTATTATTACCCTTTGAAAGCTGATGCTCTAAATGAATGTAAATAGATTGTGAAAAAGCGCTGAAAAAACAATTAAAAAAATTGAAAAACCAAAAAATATAAGTTATAATGGCAGATGGACGTTTGAGGCAAAAAACTATTGCGCCGACATTTGGGGCAAAAACTCAATTTAAGGAGCAAATATGTCTTTAGAATTTTATCTTGACAATAGCGCAAGCACCCCGACCGACCCCGAAGTCGCAAAACTTGCATATGATATGATGTGTACAGGCTATGGCAACCCCTCCTCACTTCACAAAAAAGGCTTTGAGGCACAACTGGCCATCGAAAAAGCAAGAACACAGGTGGCAAAAGTTTTTGGATGTGATACAAAGCAAATTGTTTTCACTTCAAGTGGCACCGAGGCCAACAATTTGGCCATATGCGGTCTTGCCATCACAAAAAAAAGAAACATCGGACGTATGATTGTCAGCACGACCGAACATTCCTCGGTACTTCGCAGTATGAACTGGTGTGAGGGCGAGGGATGGGAGATAATCCGTATCGCCCCAAAATCCGACGGCCTACCCGATATAGAGGCCATGGCCGAGGCTGTGAACGACAAAACCGCCCTTGTATCCTGTATGGCAGTGGGCAGTGAGACAGGCGCTATAACCGACCTCTCGGCACTCTCAAAAGCGGTCAAGGCCAAGAATCCCAATACGCTTGTACACTGTGATGCCGTGCAAGGGTTTTGCCGTTTGCCCATTTTACCAAAGAATATGGGTATAGATATGGTAACGGCCAGCGGACATAAGATCTCCGCCCCCAAAGGGGTAGGGGTGTTATATCGTGCCGACGGGGTGAGGTTATCGCCACTGCTACAGGGTGGCGGTCAGGAACAAGGCCTGCGCCCCGGCACCGAGCATGTCCCGCTCATATGCGCCATGGGACTTGCCACCGAAAAAATGAATGCGAATATGGCAAAACAGCAAGAGATTTACAAGGATTTGCGCGGGCAAATTATTACAATTTTAGAACAAATGGAGGGTGTATGCATCAATTCACCCCGAAGTGGCGCACCACATATACTGAACATCTCGGTTATGGGCTATCGTTCCGAGACGCTTATACACTTTTTAGAGGAACATGGGGTGTATGTGTCGAGTGGTTCGGCCTGTGCCAAAGGTTCGAGAAGTCATGTGCTCACGGCCATGGGGCTTAGTAACGAGCGCATAGACTCAGCACTGCGCATAAGTTTTGGCACCACCACAACCCCACAGCACATCACAGCCTTCACCGACGCCCTAAAACAAGCCATGGCAAAACTGGCGCACACCTGATTAGATGAAAGGCGGTCATTATATGAATGAAATAATTCTCCTAAAAAACGGTGAGATCGCCTTAAAAGGCCTCAACAGAGGCACATTTGAGGATATACTGATAAAGAACTGCAAGCGCAGACTCTCGCCACTGGGTAACTACAAATTTTCAAAGGCACAATCGACTATATATGTCATGCCACCCGATGAACAGGCCGATTTAGATTTAGCAGTCGAGAAACTGTCCACAGTTTACGGCATTGCCGCACTGTGCAGAGCGGGGGTTGCGCCCAAGGATATGCAGGCCATATGCGAGAGGGCTCAGGAATATTTAGCACCGATTTTAAGCACTGCCCGCACCTTCAAGGTCGAAACAAAGCGCAGTGATAAGACCTTCCCCCTCGGCTCACCTGCGATATCGGCCGAACTCGGCGGATATCTGTTGCAAGCATTTTCAAACCTCAAGGTGGATGTGCACAACCCCGAGGTGGTGGTGCAGGTCGAAATACGTGATTTTGGTGCCTATGTTCATGCCGGACAGATAGCCGGTGCGGGGGGCATCCCCGTGGGAAGTGGTGGCCGTGGCGCACTTCTGCTATCGGGCGGTATAGATAGCCCTGTGGCGGGGTGCATGATGGCAAAGCGAGGCGTGGAACTTATAGGGGTGCACTTTGCAAGTCCCCCTTACACCAGCCCCCGAGCACTGCACAAGGTCGAACAACTTGCGCAAAAAATGACGGCATGGTGTGGGCGCATATACCTCTACAACGTACCTTTTACCGACATACAGGAAAAAATTCGTGACAATGTACCCGAGGAATATTCCACCATTGTTATGCGTCGTTTTATGATGCGCATCGCCGAGAAAATTGCCATAAAAGAAAACTGTGGCGCACTTGTGACGGGCGAAAGTCTTGGGCAGGTGGCAAGCCAAACCATGCAGGCACTGGGATGCACCGATATAGTGACCGAGCTACCGGTGCTCCGCCCTGTGATAGGGCTTGACAAGGAAGAGATTGTCGCCATCGCTCGAAAGATAGACACATTTGAGTTATCGGTACTACCCTTTGAGGACTGCTGTACGGTATTCACGCCAAAGCATCCCAAGACAAAGCCGAGGGTGCAGGATCTCGAGACGATAGAACAAGCTCTCGACATAGAACAGCTTGTGGAGGATGCCGCCACAAATGCGACCGCCAAAATGTTCAGACAGGATGAAGATAAAGTTTTAACCTATGCCTAAAACACAGGAGGACAGGCCACTGATGACTGCTCAAATCATAGCCGTTGGACGACGGGAGCACCTAAAATCGGTGCTGGAACAAAATTTTAAGTATATAACATCAGAGCTTGATCTTCTAAGCCTTGGATATGACTCCACCCCAAAGGTAGCCGACAGCCGTGAACGACTTCAGGCTGAGATTGCACAGGGGCTTGCCTCACACGATGTTGTAATACTGCTCGGCGGACTTGGTGGCGGGCGGGATAGCTTCTCGGTTGAGACGGTTTGTGCGGGACTTGGCATTTCGGCTGTGGCCGACCGCCTCAGCTACGACCGCCTCATAACAAAATATCAGCTCATGGACAGGCCTCTCCCAGAGGGTGCGGCGACCTGTGTGGGACTACCCACAGGGGGAACGGTATTCCAAAACCTGCGTGGCGACTGTCCGGGCGGTGCAATAACCGCCTCAGGGCAATGTATATTGATGCTACCCGATAACCCCGCAGAGCTTGTAAGCATGTTTTCGGCTCATGCATTTGGGTTTTTGTCCAAGTTTATGGGACAGAATATCATGCGTCGCAGTGTGGGGGTTATGGGCAGTGATGCGGGGGAAATCTCCTCGCTGTTGGGTGTAGAGATTATGCGGGGTACAAACCCCAAAATCACCCTTGTGCCCGATGACGGCGGTATAACGATTATGATCACCGCCGAGGGACAAACCCTGCCCCAAGCGGCGGCCATATCGGCCAATGCCACCCAACAAATAACCTCAAAACTCGGCAGTCGTGTCTATGGCGTTGATATGGGTGGTGGCATTGCCTCGGCGGTAGCACAGGGACTGCGAGAAAACTCACTTAGTGTATCGATGGCCGAATCGGGCACCAACATGGGGCTGGTTGGGTCGTTGGCGGCGCAGGTGGGAGGCTCGGCGCTCATAGGGCAGGCGGTTGATGCCTCGAGCGCAAAGGGCAAGGTCGAAACGCTGGGTATATCGGCCGATCAGTTGCGTGATTGGGGTGCTGTGAGCAAACAAACAGCCGTTGCAATGGCCGAGGCCGCAAGGCGTTTAGGGGGTAGTTCCCTGGGCGTTGCCATTACAGGTGGCTCGGGCAGTCAGCGCGAAGGCGGTGCGGGTGTCGCATATGTGGCGGTGGCCGACGGCTCTAACGGATGGGTGCGACGGCTTAGCATCCAGAGTGAGAATAAGGATTTCATAAGAAGTGTCTGCATATCGCAGGTGCTGAATATGTTAAGACTCAGGGTGAACAACCCGACCGAAATCATGTCGGCGGCAAGCCCTTTAGAGGAGCTGTTGGCGGGACCTTCGGGAGCAAAGGCCGCGGGCATTATTTCGGCATTTACCCCCAAAAAGCGTGGTCAGCGCACCACACAGGAGGAAAGCGATTTGAAAAACTCAAGCAGTACGCCAAGAAATTCATTTGTTGCGGCTAAAAAGGCACTTGACCGCAGGGAGATCATCCGCAGGGTGATTTTGATTGTTGCCATAGTGGTATTTGTATCATCTATTGCATATATCATTAGCATATATGTGGGACGAGCCAACAACAAACAGCTCACCGAGGAACTTTCGGGGATGCTGGTGGATGAAAACTATGTACCACCCGATGATTACCCCTCGGAGTATCTCAACAAGTTTGCCGCATTGTGGGAGCGCAACGGTGATATTGCAGGATGGGTAAAGATTGATGGCACACAGGTGGATTATCCTGTGGTACAAGGTCAAGACAATCTGTTTTATGAGCGTCGGGACTTTGACGGCAACAACAACGACCATGGCGTACCGTTTTTGGATTATCGTGTCGATCAATACGACCAAAGCGAAAACAGCATAATCTACGCCCACAACATGAATGACGGACAGATGTTTGGCGAGCTTATGAATTATAAGAATTTAAATTATTATCGTGAACACCCCATAGTCACTTATGACAGTGTATATGAAGAACATCAGTATAAAATTATAGGTGTATTTCTTGTTACAGCCAACGACCCCGAGTTTATGTATCATAACATGATAAACCTCAGTGAAGAGGGGCTTGTCAATTATGTAAACGAGGTGCGAAGCCGTTCGCTTATCAACACCACCGTGGATGTAAACACTTCTGATAAACTACTCACCCTTTCAACCTGTGATTACTCCTTTGATGATGTACTCAACAGCAACATCGCCCGCTTTGTGGTGGTGGCACGTCAGGTGCGTGAGGGCGAGAGCCTTGATGTTGATGTGAGTGGTGCATCTATCAACCAAAGCCCTGTGATGCCGCAGGAGTGGTATGATCAGCTTGCCCGTGACCTTGCCGCACAGCAAGCCGCCGAGGAAGAAGCCGCTGCCTCCCAGTCGGCACAGAACTCGGGCGACTCCTCCGCTTGGC
Organism: uncultured Oscillospiraceae bacterium; assembly: GCA_964370005.1. Classification (GTDB taxonomy): domain Bacteria; phylum Bacillota; class Clostridia; order Oscillospirales; family Ruminococcaceae; genus Heteroruminococcus. The sequence goes on along the minus strand of CAYJGR010000023.1, from coordinate 14,461 downwards.
TTACCGAGCAGGAGATAAATGCTATGCGTGATATGGGTTACAGCGATGCGGATATCTGGTACGAGGCCGAAAAACGCCGTGAAGAGATGACCGAGTGGCTCACCCCCAACGAGATGGACACCCTCACAGCACAGGAAAAGAACGATGTCATGATAATGCGTCGTGATGAAAAGTGGCTTACAGAGGATCAGGCAAGTCGACTTGATGAATACGATAAGCGTTCACAGATTGAGAAAAACAAGGCCGAGGCCGAGTTGTATCTCACAGCTGACGAAATAGCCTCCTTGGCGACATGGGCGGATATGCAAACCCTTATTGAACAGCGCAAGACCGAGGCAGGAGCCAGCAGCTCCGCCTCCATGGAGGCACTGCGCACCGCCGCCCGTCCCTATATGGATGCGGCTGGGCTAAACAGTTTGATGGGTGGTAGCGATTACAACGCCTTCCTTGAAACCTTGATACTACAGCCACAAAATCAATGGGATAGCCTTTGTAAGCAGAAAGCAACCGAGATAAACAATGCCAACGCCTCGGCCAGTGCCAGTGCATCGGCCTCTATGGAGGCACTGCGCACCGCCGCCGGACAGGCGATGAATAGTGCAGGGCTTGACGCTTTGATGGGTGGTGTTGGATCAACTGCCTACAATGCATTTTTAGAGACACTTGTTAACAGCCCACAGAGCGGATGGGATGCCTTGTGTGAAGATGAGGCCGACAGGCTATCGGCTTCGACAGTTGCTCCCAGTTCGTCATCTTCAAGCAGTTCGTCGAGCTCGTCCTCCAGCAGTTCAGTGGCGAGTGAGTCGTCAAGCTCCAGTGTAGCTGAGGTCAGCTCGTCCAGTAGCTCCCAATCGACAACCGATGGCGACGGTACCGGCGACGGAACCGGCGACCCACCCCCCGAAGGCGACCCCGCCACAGAATAAGCACACAACTAAAGCGACACTTTAGCTACAACAGCGCACAGGGAAGGACATGCCTTTGCCTGCAACCCGCAAAAACCGCCCCCCGCACTATTCCGGGCGGCGGTTTTTGCACAACCTTGAAAGCAGGTGTACATATGCCCAAAATTCCAAAACCGATACGCACTAAGCGCAGTGCTTCATCTTCGCTTGGGGCTTTTTTGGTCATAGGCGTGGCTGTGATGTTGGGTATTGCGTCGGTGGCGGCCTATGTGCTCACCACACCCGAAGCCCTACCCCAGGCGCAGTCCCAGCAGTCCGACACAGCGCCACCTGATGAGGATACACAGCAGACTATAGCCCCTGTGGTGGACGTGCAGACCACCGACGAGCCATCATTTTGGCTTACCCCCGAGGAGATATCGGCCGCCAACCCCGAGGAATTATCCGACTTGGTGGCACAGCGCATGGAGCTGTGTATGCGGTGGCTAAGTGAGGAAGAAATGCTACGCCTTACCCCACAGCAGATGTATGACGTGGCCAATCAGCGCAAACAACAGGAGGAACGCTCGGGTTCGGCGCAAGAGCGCATAGAACAGGACGAGCGCACCGCCGACCTCGATCCCGCCCTACAGGACGCACTACTGCAAAAACTCACAGTGACCGACGAGGCCGACTGGGAGGAAATATTTGTGCAACTTGATAGCGGGGTGGCACAGCTACGTTCCGATGCCACGTCCAGTCTTGCTTATTCGCAGGATTTTGACTTCCTCACAGGACAGGCTAGAGAGGATGTCATACTACAGATGATGGTCACCCCGAGAGCGGACTGGTTGGCACTGCTAAGGCAGGTGCTACAGGATGCACAGGATGTACAGGATGACGCAGAGCAGACAGAACAGTCCGAGAGTTCGTCGTCAAGCGCATCTTCTTCTTCGTCCTCCTCTTCCTCCTCATCATCTCAAACCCAAAGTAGCAGTTCTTCCTCCTCCGAGACAGGGGTAGAGGATATCCCCTCGACCTCACAGCAGGAATCCGAGCAGTCCTCTGAACCTGACGAAAACGATACCCCATCCCCTCCTGATGGAGATTTGCCAAACCTCACCATATACGACTTGGGTAGCGGTAGAACCGTGACCGATTCGGCCTATGATATCGTATGTGGGATTGTCCAAAACGAGGTGGGCAGTTCATTCCACATCGAGGCCATAAAGGCACAGGCCGTGGCGGCCTACACCTTTGTGATGTATGAGAACGATGCGGGGCGCAGTCCCAGTCTTAAATTGTCGGCCCCCACAAGCACGGTTGAAAATGCGGTCAGTGCAGTTATAGGGCAGGCGGTTTATTACGGCGGAAGTATCACCACTACACCTTTCCATGCCACGAGTGCGGGGGCAACCAACTCCTCGGCCGATGTATGGGGCGGTGCGTACTCCCATCTGATATCGGTGGATAGCTCGGTGGATGAAAATGCGAGAAATTACGAGTACACAAAAACCATGTCACTGAGTGCGGTCGAAAGTGCACTGGAGAGATACTACAGCGGGATAACCCTAGGTGACGACCCGAGCGATTGGTTTGAGGTGCTGTCCTACACCGATGGCGGATATAACGACCAAATGCGGGTGGGTGACAAGACCACCTCAGGGCGCATACTGCGTGAAAGCGTGCTTTCTCTGCGTTCCTCGGCCTTTACTATGGATTTTGATGGTGAGGATTTTCACTTCACCACCAAAGGCTACGGCCACGGTGTGGGCATGAGCCAAACAGGCGCCCACGAGTACGCACAAAGAGGCTGGGATTACATAGATATACTCACGCATTATTATTCGGGGACGAGGGTTTATTAGGTATAATTAGAAATTAGTAATTATTGTATTGCTTCGCAATAAGTTTATATTTAAGGGCATGGGGCGACAGGTTGTACTTCCACCCCGCTTTTCCGCGTAGGCGGCGGCTTTGTGATGAACGTACATAAGCCCGAGGGCAAAGCGACGCCACGGGCATCAGTACGCCCACCCCAAAACCACCCCCTACCCAAAAAATCGGAGCGGGGACTGTTAGAGGATAGATTGCCGGAGAATAAAGGATAGAGAATAGAAAAGGTCAAGAGCACCACAACAGGGTTGCTCTTGACCTTT
>CAYJGR010000023.1:0-11318 GCA_964370005.1 uncultured Oscillospiraceae bacterium | reverse complement strand
TTCACCATCTGCAAATAATTTAGGGGCTTAAACCCATTTCGCTCATATAGGCGGATGGCGGCGGTGTTTTCGGCTGTTACTTCGAGGCGGAAGCGGGCGGCGGTGGAGTAGGTCTCAAACAGGTAGTCGAGAAACTTTTGACCGATACCCCTCCCCCTGAACTGTTCGCCCACAAACACTTCCTCTATCATAACCACTTCGCCCCCCACTTCACAGGCGTAAAAAAATGTTAGATAGGCAAAGCCGGCCGTCTGTCCATCCAGCTCAAGCACAAGCCCCTCAATGTGGGGGTTCTCACCCACCGCATCCTCAAAGCTGCGTTCCAATATGTCATGTGGTACGGCGTGATCCACCGCATCCGAGCTGTAAAACTGCTCAACCATGGGCAGGCAAACCGCACGGTCAGCCGTTGTCATCTTTCTGATAGTCATTTTTGTGCTCCCTTGGCTAATTGTTGATAAATGTGCTACCAAAACTCAATGGCAATAAATCGCATAAAAGGTGTTCGACCGGTTGGTCGTTTTCATTTATGAGCACAACGGTGAATGTTTTGGGGTCGCAAAATTCGGCCATGACCTGCAAGCAGACGCCACAGGGCGGTGTGGGGGTGTCGGGGATTTGCCCCACGGCCGCACCCACTATTGCTATGCGGTCAAAGGCACGTTCCCCCTCGGCTATAGCTGTATAAAAAGCGGTGCGTTCGGCGCAGTTTGTAGGGGAATAGGCCACCGATTCCACATTGCATCCCAAATAAATTTTACCGCTTTTGCCCAGAAGTGCCGCCCCCACTGCAAACTTGGAGTAGGGACAATAGGAATACTCCCGAACCTCGAGGGCTTTTTGTATAAGCTGTCGATTATCCATTTGACTTTTTCCTCCCTTTAGCAATTTTCTTGTTATTTAGGGTGACATTTTGCGCACCTGCACAGAGGGCTATCAGTTCATCATATGCGTGTTTGGCATCCATATAACCGAGCATATACTGCGCATTGAGCTTTGTGCGGTTTTTCTCGAGGCGATCCACCCGCAAATTTTTGCTCGGGGCGATAACAAAAGCGTTGCCGGCTCGTCGTTGGGTCTCTATAAAGTCCAATGTGTGATTGTAGCGCAGAGCACGGGTGGACAATGCCCGCAAAAGTGCCGGATGGAATGGGTATTGTATGGCGTGATGCAGACTGCTATTTGAGGATGTTTTGCGATAGCCTCGCATACGGGTGCGTATGACGACATTTTTTATGTTGCCGTCGGATATCGAGCGGGCGATGGGGATGGCATCGGCAACGCCGCCATCGAGCAGATATTGCCCCTTATAGTGCACCATTTTTGAGATAAACGGCAGACTACATGAGGCCCGCACAGCGTTTATATCCTGTGGTAGTTCTTGTATGGGTAGGTAGGCGGGGCGACCTGTGGCACAGTCGGTGGCGACGGCTGTAAGGCGACAACCACTTTGCACAAAGCTGTCATTATCAAAGGGTTTTAGCTGTTCGGGTACGGTGCTGAACATAAAATCGCCGAACATAGAACCTTCCCGCAGATAGTTTCTCATCCCCGCATAACGACTATCACCACAGTAGGAGAGATGCACATCGAGGTTGCGACCCCTTTGCCCTGATATGTAGGAAAGGGAGTTGCACGCCCCTGCCGACACGCCGTAAATATCCTGAAATTTTATACCCTTATCTAAAAAGAAATCGAGCACACCGGCGGTATAAATGCCACGAAAGCCCCCGCCTTCCAAAATCAAACCGACTTTTGTCATGATAACTACCTCCCACTATCTCAAAGTTAAAGGTTTGTGTGTCAAGCAAGTATTTGTTTACGATTTTATAAATTTGGTGATTTTTGCAAAAAATGCGGCGGCTTCCCATTCGTCTTCGACCTCTAAGGTCATGGGTGCCGACAAATCAAGGCTGAAAATGCCCATAATGCTCTTTGCATTTACCCTGTAACTGCCTGCCTCTAAAAATACATTGCAGTCGCATTCGTTTGCAAAATGTGCAAACTCCTTTACATCTTTGACGGTTGGTATAAGTACTGTTTTTCTCTTCATGAATATTCCTCCTGCCTAAGCGGACTAAAAAATAGATGAAATGGCTAAGAATAATCATAACGCTACTATCGATTTTAGTCAACTGCCAATTGTAAGCAAGTGTATATATTTGTTATAATATTACCGTAAAATTATTTTATTTGGGTGGTGTGGGAGTGACGGTGGCATTTTATACCTTGGGATGCAAGGTAAATCGGTATGAAAGCCGAATAATGGCGGGGCATTTTTCCGAGGCAGGATTTGATGAAGTGCCTTTCTCTGCCTCCGCCGATGTTTATGTGCTCAACTCCTGCACCGTGACAGCGACAGGGGATAAAAAAACAAGACAGATAATAGGGCGTATAAAACGGGAACACGGGGGCGCTATCTGTGTATTGTGTGGATGTTACCCCCAAGCCTTCCCTGCACAGGCCGCCGAGGTGGCGGGGGTGGACGTGCTGTGTGGCACGACCGACCGCCACAATCTCCCCGCACTCGTTATACAGGCCATGCGGGAGAAAAAACAGGTGGTACAGCTACGCCCCCACAAGGTGGATGAGGACTTTGAACCCATGCGACTTGGTAATATGCAGGGGCAAACTCGGGCGTTCGTGAAAATTCAGGACGGATGTGACCGACATTGCAGTTACTGCATAATACCGACGGCAAGAGGAGGACTGCGCTCAAAGCCTGCCGAGGATATCACCGACGAAGTGGCCAAGCTTGTGGCGCAGGGTTATAAAGAAGTGGTGCTCACCGGCATAAACCTTTCGTCCTACGCCAGAGAGCGGGGCGGAGGGCTGATAGATGGGGTGCAGGCCGCCAAAAGCGGTGGCATAGAGCGCATACGTCTTGGGTCGCTTGAACCCGACCTCACCACCCCCGAGTTTTTGGACGAGCTGTCACAGGTCGAGGGATTTTGTGGGCAGTTTCATTTGGCGGTGCAAAGCGGATGTGATGGGACGCTTGGCCGAATGCGCCGACGCTACACCGCCGCCGAATGTCTTGCCGTGGCGCAGGAGATAAGGGGAAGATTTGAAAACCCCGCCATCACAGGGGATTTGATTGTAGGATTTCCCGGGGAAAGTGAAGAGGAATTTGCCGACACACTCGGTTTTATAGAGCGCATAGGATTTGCACAGCTACATGTGTTCCGATTTTCGCCCCGAGACGGCACACCCGCCGCCGATATGCCACAGCAGCTATCCCCCGAGATAAAGGCCGAGCGAGGGGCACGTGCCACCGCCACCGCACAAAAAAGCCGACATAAGTTCTTACAAAGTATGGTTGGACGCACCGAAAGTGTGCTTTTTGAGCGCAGTAATATTGTGGGGCATGCCAAAGGCCAGACCGAGAACGGCGTTACGGTGATTGTAAAGACTGATGAAGATATGCGGGGCAATATATCACAGGTAATTATCACCGGGCTGAGTTTGGAGCATGACGTTTTGGAGGGAATTATATAACTCTTTAACAGGCAATGAATTACATAAAAATACACCACACCACATCCCCATCAGAAAGGACGTATATACAATATGGTACATCGCATTTATGTCGAGAAAAAGCCCGATTTTGCTGTGGAGGCGGCGGGAGTGCTGTCCGATTTGCGCACCGCTTTGCAGATGGACTGCGTAAGCGGTCTGCGCATACTCTGCCGTTATGACCTCGAGGACATCGACCCCGCCGACTTTGAAAGAGCCTGTGTGGGGGTGTTTGCCGAACCCCAGGTGGATGTGCTTCACCGTCAGCTTCCACCCCATGATGGACGTATTTTAGGGGTGGAGTATCTGCCGGGGCAATACGACCAGCGTGCCGACTCGGCCGCCCAGTGCATCCAAATCATGACCTGCAAGGAACGCCCTACCGCCGCCACCGCCCGCATATATCTCTTGGAGGGGGATATATCGGGGGAGCAGTGGGAGCGCATAAAGGGGTATCTTATAAACCCCGTTGAGAGCCGTGAGGCGAGCTTGTCCCTACCCGACACCATAAAGCTACGTCAAGAAACCCCACCGCCTGTAGAGCGTTTAGCTGGGTTTATTACACTCGGCGATGAGGCACTAAGTGAGTTTGTACAGAACTATGGTTTGGCCATGGATGCAGATGATTTGCGTTTTTGTCGCGATTATTTCAAGGAGCAGGAGGGGCGTGACCCGACTGTGACCGAAATCCGCATGATAGACACCTACTGGTCGGATCACTGCCGTCACACCACATTTTTGACCCGCATAAAAGAAATACACAGCGACAGCCCCATATTATCCGAGGCATTTGAGCGCTATATGGCACTGCGTGGGGAGCTGTACGCAGGGCGCACCGACAAGCCTGTAACCCTGATGGATTTGGCGGTCATAGGTGCAAAGGCGCTCAAAGCCCGTGGACAGCTACCCGATTTGGACGAGTCGGAGGAGATAAACGCCTGCTCGGTCAAGATAAAGGTCGATGTTGACGGTGCTGACGAGGACTGGCTACTCATGTTCAAAAACGAAACCCATAACCATCCCACCGAGATTGAACCATTTGGCGGGGCGGCCACCTGTCTTGGAGGGGCGATACGTGACCCGCTGTCGGGGCGCAGTTATGTCTATCAGGCTATGAGGGTGACAGGGGCGTCCGACCCTCTCCTGCCCATAAGCGAGACTATGGCGGGCAAACTTCCTCAGCGTAAAATCGTGACCACAGCGGCGGCCGGCTACAGCTCCTACGGCAACCAGATAGGTCTTGCCACAGGGCATGTGTCCGAGATATACCACACAGGGTATGTGGCCAAGCGCATGGAGATAGGCGCAGTGGTGGGGGCGGCACCCGCAGGCAATGTGCGTCGTGAATGCCCACAGGATGGTGACGTCGTCATACTGCTAGGCGGGCGCACAGGGCGTGACGGTTGTGGCGGAGCGACAGGTTCCTCCAAGAGCCATACCGCCGAGTCGCTGGGCAGTTGCGGTGCCGAGGTGCAAAAGGGCAACCCCCCCGAGGAGCGCAAACTTCAGCGCCTTTTCCGTGACCCTGCCGTCACAAGCATGATAAAACGTTGTAATGATTTTGGTGCGGGCGGTGTGTCGGTCGCAATTGGCGAGCTGGCCGACGGACTTAAAATCGACCTCTCAAAAGTGCCTAAAAAGTATGACGGACTCGACGGCACCGAGCTTGCCATAAGCGAAAGTCAAGAGCGCATGGCCGTGGTGGTGGCCTCCGAGGACATGGGGTCATTCATCGCCGCCGCCGATAAAGAAAACCTTGAGGCGACTCATGTGGCAACCGTGACAGCCGAGCCCCGCCTTGTGATGAGCTGGAATGATGAAGTGATTGTTGATCTTTCCCGTGAGTTCCTAAACTCCAACGGTGCACCCAAAGAGACCGTGGCAAGAATGTGTGAACCCACCGCCCCAAATCTCCCCACATACAGCGGGAGTATAGCCGAGCAGTGGAAAGAGCATCTATCAGAGCTTAATATATGTTCACAGAAGGGATTGGTCGAGCGGTTTGACTCGACCATCGGCGGGGGCACGGTGCTTATGCCCTACGGTGGGGCGTGGCAGCTTTCGCCCTCGCAGGCCATGGCGGCCAAAATACCTGTGCTAAATGGCCACACAGACACCTGTTCGCTTATGGCATGGGGTTACGACCCACGCCTGACCACAGCCTCGCCCTATCACGGCTCTTTCGGGGCGGTGGTCGAGTCGGTGGCAAAGGTGGTGGCGGCGGGCGGTAGCCGTCAAAAAACTTGGCTTAGCTTTCAGGAGTACTTTGAGCGCATGACCTCCGACCCCACAACCTGGGGCAAACCTTTCGCCGCATTGCTTGGCGCTCTTGATGCACAAATGGCCTTGGGGTGTGGGGCAATAGGTGGCAAGGACTCCATGTCGGGCAGTTTTGAACAGCTTAAAGTCCCCCCCACCCTTGTGTCGTTCGCCGTCTCGGTGGCCTCGGTGAAAAATGTTGTGTCCACCGATATAAAGAAAGCCGGCGAAAAACTTTATCTGCTCATGCCCAAAATCGATAAAACAACCGGACTACCCGACACCGATAGTCTGTGCGCTCTGCTTGATAGGGTAGAAAGCCTAATCGCAAAGGGTGATATATCGGCCTCGTGGGTGCTCGGATACGGCGGTATAGCCGAGGGTGTATTTAAGATGTGTGTCGGTGGGAAATTCGGCTTTGACTTCTCGGCCGAGCTGTCACATGAGGAGCTTTTTCACCCCATGTGCGGTGGCATAATGCTCAGCACAAGCGGAGAAATACCAGACGCCCTGCTGCTTGGGCAATCGATAGAGGACTACACTCTGAAAATACAGGGGCAAACTGTAGATATGCAGAGCTTGTGTGATGCGTGGGAGGGCAAATTACAACCTGTATTCCCCTACCTAACCCGCACACCCAAGATAATTGTACCCACCCACAACTATGCCGGCACACCCACCCGCAAGGCCTCACAGTCGGTGGTAGCGCCTCGGGTGCTCATACCTGTATTCCCCGGCACAAACTGCGAATACGACACCGCAAGAGCCTTTGAGCAGGCGGGGGCGCAGGCTACTGTGTTTGTGGTGCGCAACCGCACCGCCGAGCAGATTGTCCGGTCGGTAAAACAGTTTGCGGGGCTTGTGGCCGAGCATCAGATAATAGCCTTACCCGGTGGATTTTCGGGCGGTGACGAACCCGACGGTTCGGGCAAGTTCATCACGGCATTTTTGCGCAGTCCCGCCGTGGCCGAGGCGGTACATCGCCTTATAAAGCAGGGTGATGGCCTTATGTGCGGTATCTGCAACGGTTTTCAGGCGCTTATAAAGTTGGGACTTGTGCCATTTGGTGAGATTGTCGATATGAAAGCCGACCACCCCACCCTCACATTCAACCGCATAGGTCGCCACCAGTCCTACCTTGCCCACACCCGTGTGGCCTCCAACAAGTCGCCATGGCTTATGCACAGTGAGGTGGGGGATATACACACCGTGGCCATCTCTCACGGTGAGGGGCGTTTTGTGGCCTCGGATGTGACCGTAAAGGCCTTGGCAATGAATGGCCAGATCGCCACCCAGTATGTTGACCTCGGTGGCGCTCCCACCTTGGATGTCCGCTTTAACCCCAATGAGTCAATAGATGCTATAGAGGGCATCACCTCACCCGATGGCCGTGTGTTTGGCAAGATGGGGCACAGCGAACGCTCGGGCGACGGCGTATTTCTCAATGTGGCGGGCGAGAAAGATCAAAAGATATTCCGTGGAGCGGTGGACTATTTTAGAGGATAGGGTACAGAGTATAGAAAAAATGCCCCCGCCTGTCGGCGGGGGCATTTTATACGTAAAATTATCGTTTCATCTCTATGATTTTCTGATTACTGCTACCTCTAAAATCGAGGGTCAAATCCCGCAGTGACTCGACATACAGCCCATCGACCAAAACATCGGTCAGGGCGAGAAGGTCGGCCACATCGGGCTCGGTTTTGGCCTTCTCCTCAAGTTGTGCGAGCGTCCACCCCGAGTAGGTCATGACCTCCAGCCCATGGGTTCTCACCCGCCCCGCAAGCTCGGCCAAAGCCTCTGCTTGACAAAAAGGTTCACCCCCCGAGAATGTCACCCCACGCAGCAGGGGGTTTTCGAGTATCTGGGTCAGCGCATCGTCAACAGACAGCGGGAAACCGCCCTCAAAGGGATGGGTTTGGGGGTTGTGGCAACCCACACAGCGGTGGGGACATCCCTGCACAAACAACACAAAGCGCAGTCCCTGCCCATCCACCGCCGATTCGGGCACAAGGCTATTAATTTGAAGTGACGGTGATTGTATGTTTGACACGGTCATGCTCCTCAGATTGTTTTGCGTTGTTGAAACGATCGGTAGTGCCGACAAGGTAACCTGTGATACGGCGGATACGCTCAAATTTTACGCCATCGCCTATGTTTGTTGCGGTCTTTGTCATGATAAAACCCTCCTTAGTCTATGGTTGTTTAAGTTTTAAAATCGTAGTGTCTTGGCATACCCGGGTAGGTTTTTTGCAGCTCACGCAGGCGCTCTATGGGTACACCCTCCCCCTCACGGCGACCACAGCGGGGGCAAACTTCGCCGATAATACCGGTGTAGCCACACACGGGATCACGGTCAACCGGGTGGTTCACCGAACCGTACCCCACACCCATCTCCTTCATACAGCGTATAATCGACTCAAAGGCCGCAAGGTTCTTGCTGGCATCGCCGTCAAGCTCGACATAACTGATATGGCCGGCGTTGGTAAGGGCGTGATATGGTGCCTCGGTGGCAATCTTCTTAAAGGCCGTCGTGGTGTAATAAACCGGCACATGGAAGGAGTTTGTGTAGTAATCTCTGTTGGTTATGCCCTCTATCTCGCCAAACACTTTCTTATCAAGTCGCACAAATCTTCCCGAAAGCCCCTCGGCAGGGGTGGCCACAAGGGTGAAATTCAGTTTTGTGGCCTTAGCCTGTGCATCACATCGGCTACGCATATGCGAAATAATACGCAGGCCGAGTTCTTGGGCATGTTGACTTTGGCCATGATGCTCTCCCACAAGCGCCACAAGGGTCTCGGCAAGGCCTATAAAACCGACGCTTAGAGTGCCATGTTTTAAGATTTCGGCGATGCTATCATCTATTTGTAGCTTGTCCGAATCCATCCACACCCCCTGCCCCATAAGGAAGGGGTAGTTAAAACAGCGGCGGCGGCTTTGAATATCCAAGCGATGTAAAAGCTGACGGAATACCAGTTCCATCTTCTCATCGAGCAGGGCAAAAAATGTGTCAAGATCACCCTTTGCACGCAGTCCCAAGCGGGGCAGATTTATGGAGGTGAAGCTGAGATTTCCACGCCCGCAGGTCACTTCCCGCTCGGGGTCATGTACATTGCCCATGACCCTTGTGCGACAACCCATATAGGACACCTCGGTATTGTAATCCCCTTCCTTGTAGTACTGCAAATTGAAAGGGGCATCCAAAAAGCTAAAATTGGGGAACAAGCGCATGGCCGAAGTCTCCATGGCCAGTTTGAATAAATCGTAGTTGGGGTCGTCGGGGTTAAAATTGACACCCTCTTTGACCTTAAAAATCTGTACGGGGAATATGGGGGTTTCACCGTTGCCCAGTCCCGCCATGGTGGCTTTGAGTAGGTTTTTTATGACCAGACGACCCTCGGGCGAGGTGTCGGTGCCATAGTTCAGCGAGCTGAAAGGAACCTGTGCCCCCGCACGGGAATTCATGGTGTTGAGGTTGTGTATAAGTGCCTCCATGGCTTGATAGGTCAGGCGGTCGGTGCGTGCCCAGGCTGTCTTTTCGGCGTATTCGGCCGCTTTCGCAGGGTCGTTGTCTCCTGCAAGGGTTTTGTAATCCTCCAAGGCTCTGGCATACTCTTTTTTATAAGATTTGCGCACCCCCGGGGCCATACAGTAGTCAAAATTGGGCACCGATTGCCCGCCATGCATCTCGTTTTGGTTGGCTTGTATGCCGATGCAGGCCAAGGCCGAATAACTGACAATACCGGCCGGTTCCCGCAAATAGCCATGACCAGTCGAAAATCCACCGTCAAAAAGTTTAAGCAGATCTATTTGACAGCAGGTCTCGGTGAGCATATAAAAATCCTTGTCGTGGATGTGGATATCACCTGCGATGTGCGCCCCTGCCATATCTTTTGGCAGTATGTAGTTATTGACAAAGTAGTTCGAACCCTCCGAGCCGTATTTAAGCATGGTGCCCATGGCCGAGTCGGCATCGATGTTGGCGTTTTCACGCTTCATGTCGGCGTCACGGGCATCGGTGAAGGTCAATTGCTGGTAGATGTCCATGAGATCATCTTTTGTTTGGCGCACTTTGGCGTGTTCGGCGCGGTAAAGGATATAGGCCTTGGCCACGTTGAAATAACCGGCCTGCACCAAGGTCTCCTCCACCTTGTCCTGCACCAGTTCAACCGTAGGGGTTTGTCCACCGCTCAGACGCTCCATGACCTGCTTTGTCAAGGGGGTGAGCTGTTCTGCGGGGATATGATGCTCGGATACGGCATCACTGGCCATACGTATAGCCTCTAAAATTTTGAGGGGGTCAAAGGGTACCTCACTGCCGTCACGTTTGCGAATGTGGGTGAAAAAAGCCGTCTCGGTTGCCATGTTTTCCTCCTGACAAGTTTTATCGTATTTAATAACACATCATAACCAAACAATCTGAAAATCAGGATAAATGTGCAATATTTGGAAATTTTCGTTACCCCATCTATTGGGGGTGCAATAGAACATATTGCGTATAAAACACAACATATAGTTGATTTTTTGAAAAACATACTTTAGATGTATTATAGCGGGTACATGTTTGGAATGCAATGCTTTTAGGAAAAATAGCATTTATACCAAAAATGGGTGTCAAATTTCATCACATGGTGGTCACATATTATGGTGTGCAAAAACGGGAACTGCATGAGTAGGATTTTTGAAATAAATCTGTTATAATATGGTTAGCGAGGCAAGGCATAATTGTATATAACACGCAAGGAGGCAAAAAGATGTTTAAAGAGTTAGTAAGGGTGAGTCGCAGTTGTCGCACATTCGATAAAAATAGAGCGGTGACACCGGGCGAGCTAACCGAGCTTATCGAGATCGTCGCCATGACCCCATCGGGCGTGAATGCTCAATCCTTAAAATACAAATTGGTGTGGGAACAGTCGATATGTGACGAGCTGACCCAGGCCGCAGCATGGGCGGCCGCATTGCGGGAGCTAAAACTCCCCCCCACAGGCAGCGAGCCCACCGCATATGTGGTGGGCTGTCTCGATGAAAGTCTAAATCATATCCCCGCCCACATAATAGACCTTGGCATATCGGCACAAACCATTATGTTAGCCGCCACCGAAAAGGGCTTAGGCGGATGCATGATTCGTTCTTTCAAGGCCGATAAAGTCAAAAACATTTTGAAACTGCCCGAGAACATAACCCCCCTGATGCTTATAGCCTTGGGCAAGCCGGCCGAACAGGTGCAGCTGGTGGAACTACCCGAGAGCGGTGCCACTACATACTACCGTGACGAAATGGGGGTACACTGTGTGCCCAAGCGTAGCGCGGAAGAGCTTATAATCGAATAAGCAAAAATGCAGTAATAGTAGCCGAGAGTCCCTTCCCATGAAGTCAAGCCGTGAGGCGCAGGCTGAATGGTAAAGCGCGCAAAAAAAGCACCCCTCTCGGGATGAGGTTGGCGCGCTTGAAGCCGAGGCGTTAAGCAAAAATAGTCCGGGGGACTGTTTTTGTAGCCGAGAGTCCCTTCCCATGAAGTCAAGCCGTGAGGCGCAGGCTGAATGGTA
>CAYJGR010000022.1:910-28197 GCA_964370005.1 uncultured Oscillospiraceae bacterium | reverse complement strand
GCACATGCAGTCGTCCGCCGAGTGTGTAAGGCTTAGGACGACCGAGCCGCAGCCCCGCCCTCGCCGTAGCAGTTGGTATGGATAGGAAACAAAGGTAAAATTTACGACCCCTCGCCGTCATTTGGCGAGGGGTCGATTAAAGGTTTTTGTCAAACTTTTTCCTTAAAAAAGTTTGCGGGGTTCGGGGCAGAGCTCCGAGGTCGTGGGTTTTATTCGGCCCCCACCCCAAAAGCTTTTTCGAGTACGCTTACAACATCCTGTACCTGAGAACTTGGTATCAGTAGCGATATATCCACTTCAGAGGTGGTTATCATGCTTAGCTCCGAGCCGGTTTTGGCGATTTCGGCTATCACCTTGGCAAATACACCGTGGGTGTGGGGCATATCCTCGCCGTATAGGCGAATTTTGCAGTTGCCGGTGCTGACCATGGGGGCTTTGCCGTCAGGCTCTTTTAGGCTGTTTGCCAGTGCTAATACCTTCACGGTATCCTTGGTGTCAACCGTAAATGAAATGCTGACAAACTCGCCTTGTGGGGCGGTTTGGGAGATCATATCAATGTTTATACCCTCGTCTGCCACCGCACCGAATATATGTGCCATGGCCGTGGAATCACCCTTTATCTTGGCAAAAGTAATAAGGGCTACGTCCTCGATAAGTTGCATGTTCGTAATACCGTGCATATCGTCTTACCTCCTAAAAATATAAGTATCAACTAAATTGTAAAAAAACTACCAACAGGCGAGGGTGGGGTGGAGGATTTCACCTCTTAGAGGTGCGCCACGCCTGTGGGGGCGTGGTGGGTGCCGGCCGAGCGTGCGAGGCGATAGGGCACCAAATCCGGAGCGTTGCCCCCGCCGAAGCAGTGCCTACCTTTAGGGGAGGGCGGAAAACCCCTTTCACCTGCGTCCTTTGCAGGTGAAAGTTTCAAAGTTTTCGTCCACATTTTACAAAAGGTGGCGGGGGTTTGGGGACAGAGTCCCCAAGGTCTTGGGTGTGGGGAGCACTCACGAGGAGTTATCCAAGAATACTAAGCAGTACACCCGCTGCTACGGCCGAGCCGATAACACCCGCCACATTGGGCCCCATGGCGTGCATGAGCAGGAAGTTGGAGGGGTTTTCTTTTTGTCCCACACGCTGGGAGACACGGGCAGCCATGGGCACCGCCGATACACCGGCCGAGCCGATGAGGGGGTTGATTTTGCCACCTGTGATGACATACATGAGTTTGCCAAGCAGTACACCGCCGGCAGTGCCGAAACAGAAAGCGGCAAGACCCATAGCGATGATACCGAGGGTGCGGGTAGTGAGGAAACTCTCGGCGGTAGCGGTAGCACCAACCGATACCCCGAGGAATATGGTTACGATGTTTATAAGCTCATTTTGTGCGGTCTTGTTGATGCGCTCGGTAACACCCGATTCCTTCATCAGGTTGCCAAGCATCAGCATACCCACAAGGGGTGTGGCCGAGGGGACAATGAACGAAACCACCAATGTTACAGCGATAGGGAATACAATCTTTTCAAGTTTTGATACTTCACGGAGCTGTGTCATGACCACTGAACGCTCTTTTTTGGTGGTCAGTGCCATCATAATGGGGGGCTGGATGATGGGCACAAGAGCCATATAGGAGTAGGCCGCCACGGCTATAGGGCCGAGAAGCTCGGGGGAGAGCTGAGAGGTGACATATATGGCGGTAGGACCGTCTGCGCCACCTATGATACCGATAGAACCGGCCTGTGCAGGGGTAAACATACCTGTGGCCAACGCCCCGATAAATGCAAGGAATATACCCACCTGTGCCGCCGCACCGAGCAAAAAGCTCTTGGGATTGGCAATAAGGGGGCCAAAGTCGGTCATAGCACCTATGCCTAAGAAGATAAGCGGGGGATAGATGCCCAGTTTTACCCCGAGATAGAGGTAGTCCAGCAGACCGGCGGCACCATCCTTAAAATGTTCCCAAGCCACATGCCCGCCTTCAAAAAATTCGGGGTGATACATGCCGCCACCCGGGATGTTTGTAAGTAACATACCAAATGCTATAGGAAGCAGCAGCAGGGGTTCATATTGGCGTTTTATGGCAAGATATAGGAGTATACAGGCCACAAGCAGCATTATTAGTTGACCGCCCGTGACTGTGGCAAAACCGGAACCGAGGCTGATGTCCCGTATTGTGCCTAAAAACTGTTCAAACATAGGTTACATCCTCCTTTTAGTTGGTTTTGTCGAGTCGTTTAATTTGTGTGATGGCGAAATTCTTATCGCCTTGTACCACCGTCATGGCGGCCGATATAACAGCGATTTCCTCACCCGATATATCACCTGTGGTAGCTGCAAGCGGCGCAGAGCTACCGGTGGGTAGCGGTGCAATCCTACGCAGTATAACACCCATGAGTGCAACCACTGCCCACAAAACCAGAAGCACCACAAATACCACTGTTATACCGGTAAATATCACCGAACCGGCCAGCGTCCAATCAATACCCAAAATCAAGCCCTCCCATTCACTTTGTAATGTCAATTCCAGTGGTTATTATACTAAAAAAACTTGACTATTGCAAGGTTTGTTTTTGTTTGGGAGTGGGCTTTTTTCGCGGTTTTGGTAGGGGAGTTATTGGCAGGAGAACTTTTATGACATCTGTACACAGCTCATTGTCCTCAACATCCAACACATAATGCTCCCTTGCACCCTTGTAGGGCACACCTGTGGGGGCATCGGCCATGAGGTGCGCAATTTCCTCTTTCATTTTAATATATACCGTATTATCACATACAAGTAAAATCGGCTTGTCATTTATGTATACCATATATTCACCGAACATTTTTTTGTATCGCACATCCCCACTTTCTCTGATTTGTTCGCATACAAAGATGATATAATCCTGTGATGTGGACATGTTTATATTCTCCCGTCTTGATTTATATAAGTTTGTATGGGCGGTAGACCTCGCCGCATTTTTCGCATTTGTATAGTACGTTTTGTGACTTGTGGGCATAGCGTGGTGTCAGTTTTGCACCCCCACAAGCAGGACACATAACCTCCCGGGATTTTATAAGCTTTATGGCAGTTTCTTTGGTCAGATTTGTGTTTGTGGGCATAAAGGTTATACCTCAGGCAACAGCCGTACGTCTTGTGCTAAGAGCCGTTCGTCTTTAGCAGCATGGTTATATATTATCAATTGCATTTCATACTTTATCCGTTATAACATCTCACAAAACAACCATCGCATCCCCAAAAGAATAAAACCTGTACCCCTCCTTTACGGCGCACTCATAGGCGGTAAGGGTGTTTTCTCGTCCCGCAAAGGCCGATACAAGCATTATTAAGGTGCTCTCGGGCAGGTGGAAGTTGGTTATAAGCCCATCCATAAGCGAAAAGTCATATCCGGGGTAAATAAAAATGTTTGTATAACCCTCAGACTGTGTTATATTTCCACTGCGCCCCACCGTCTCGACTGTGCGGGCACTCGTCGTGCCAAGGCATATAACCCTACCGCCCGCCGCCTTGGTGGACTTTATGGCATCTGCCGTGTTTTGGGGCATGTAATAGTGCTCGGAATGCATATCGTGTTCTGTAATGTCATTTGCCTTTACAGGACGAAAAGTGCCGAGTCCCACATGCAGTGTGACATATGCGACGTTTACCCCCATGTTTTGCAGTGTGCTCAAGAGTTCGGGGGTCATATGTAATCCGGCGGTAGGGGCGGCGGCCGATCCGATCTCCTTTGAATACACCGTCTGATAACGCTCGCTATCGCTTAGTTGTTCGGTGATATAGTGGGGCAGGGGCATCTCGCCCACACTGTCGAGCACATCATAAAAACTGCGCCCCGGGTCATACTCAAAGCGGGCGATGCGGTTACCATTGGGCAGTACCTGCAAAATTTCCCCTTTTAAAAGGCCATCACCAAAGCTCACAACCGCTCCGGTGCGCACTTTTTTTCCGGGGCGCACAAGTATTTCCCAGATATCCTTTTCCTTTTGCTCGAGCAGTAAAAATTCTATGATGCTACCACCCTCTCGCTTTTGTCCCAACAGCCGCGCAGGGAGAACCCTTGAGTCGTTGAGCACCAACAAATCGCCTGGATTTAGCAGTGAGGGCAGGTCATAAAAATGCCGATGCTCTATATGGCCTGTGGTGCGATCAAGACATAATAGACGGGAGTGGTCACGTTTCTCAAGTGGGGTTTGGGCTATACTCTGTTGTGGCAGGTCGTAGAAAAAATCATTTTTATTCATAGGTTTCTCCATGTATGATACATTTTTCTTTGTGGGGGTACATTGACATATTTGGGTTTAGATGATAATATAATGGCAACAAGTATATAATTACAAGATAGAGGTGCGTCTTTGATTATTACCCGCTTGACTGGCTGCCAAGGCCTACAGTGGTGGGGAAAGGCAAAGTCGCCGAAGGGGATGGTACGGCAGCCGTCCGCCTGGTTGTATGTCCGAATAGGCTTACAACTGTCACCCGACATTTCGGGTGAAGAGCTATCAAAACCTGAGAGTGAGAGGCGTTGTCTTTCATTATAGGGGAATTTCTGCCGGTTTACAACCGGTTTTTTTTGTAGCCTGTAGTAGGAGGGATTATCATGCGCCATAAATTGCTATTTATAGTTGTTGTGCTGTGCCTTGTTACCTTTATGGGCTGTTCAGACCATAGGCAGGATTTTGATGACGGCGTGTTTATCATGGATGTGCAGGGTGACCCAACCACAATCCCTAAACTTCACCTAAACGGTGAGGATGACACTTTTACCCTCGCAGTCGATGTTATGTCATCATATTTGGGGCAGGGGAGTTATGAAGTTTTTAATAATACCATCACTGCCACCACACAGGACAAAGCAAATACATTTATATTCGATATGTTGGATGAAAATACAATTTCATTTGATATAGAACGCTCGACCGTGACCGAAAACCCCTCTTTCATTTTTGAGGAGGAAGCCGTTTTTATCAGGACGGTAACATAAAAAATGATTTTTAAGTAAGGAGTGTACAAATATTATGAAAACATACAATGTAGCGGTGCTGGGTGCTACCGGCATGGTGGGACAGCGTTTTATCTCTCTGCTTGATGGTCACCCTTGGTTTCGGGTAACCGCCTTGGCGGCGTCATCTCGCTCGGCCGGCAATACCTACGCCGAGGCTGTTGGCTCTCGTTGGGTGATGCAGGGGGATATCCCCGCCGATATCAAGACCATGAAAGTGCAGGATGCCACGGCCGATGCAGCCACAATCGCCACAAGTGTCGATTTCGTATTCTGTGCGGTGGATATGAAAAAAGATGAGATCAAAGCCCTTGAGGAGACCTATGCAAAGCTCGAGTGCCCTGTAATGTCCAATAACTCGGCCCACCGCTTTACCACCGATGTCCCCATGATTGTCCCCGAGATAAACCCCGAGCATATGGAGATCGTATCGGCACAGCGTGCAAGACTTGGCACAAAGCGAGGCTTTATTGCCGTCAAGTCCAACTGTTCACTGCAAAGCTATGTGCCGGCACTCCACCCCTTGATGGAATACGGCGTCAAGAACGTACTGGTCTGCACCTATCAGGCTATTTCGGGGGCAGGCAAGACCTTTGAGAGCTGGCCCGAAATGGTGGATAATGTGATACCTTTTATCGGCGGTGAGGAAGAAAAGAGCGAGAAAGAACCGCTGAAAATTTGGGGTAAAATTGAGGGTGGCGAGATAAAGACAGCCTCATCCCCCGCCTTTACCGCACAGTGTCTGCGTGTGCCTGTATCGGATGGCCACATGGCAGCGGTGTTTGTATCATTTGATAAAAAGCCCACCGAGGACGAGATAAAAGAGAAGTGGGCCTCCTTTGCGGGCATCCCCCAGCAAAAGGACTTCCCCTCAGCGCCAAAGCAGTTTTTACATTACTTTGCCGAGGACAATATGCCTCAAACAAAGCTGCAACGTGACCTTGACAAGGGCATGGCGGTGTCGGTGGGTAGACTTCGCTCCGACAGCCAGTATGATTATAAGTTTGTTTGTCTCTCGCACAATACAGTGCGTGGTGCGGCGGGCGGTGCGGTGCTCATGGCAGAACTGTTTGCCGATGCGGGTTATTTTGACTGAGTAGTTAAGAGGGTAGAACATTTTATATAGCGGAGGGAATACGATGAATAAGACAATATTTACAGGTTCAGGTGTTGCAGTGGTCACCCCGATGAATAATGACGGCTCTATTAATTATGACGAGCTAGGCAATATCATTGACCATCAGATTGAACATGACACACAAAGCATTATAATTTGCGGAACGACCGGCGAGGCCTCGACATTTACCGATGATGAGCATGTAAAAGCGATAAGTTATGCCGTTGAGCGGGTAGCGGGACGTGTGCCCGTGGTGGCCGGCACAGGCAGTAACGACACCGCCTATGCCATATGGCTTGCCAAGGAGGCCAAGGCGGCCGGCGCCGATGCCCAACTTCAAGTGACCCCCTACTACAACAAAACCTCACAAGAGGGAATTATCGCCCATTTCAACGCCATAGCCGATGCGACAGATTTGCCTGTGATGCTCTATAACGTGCCGGGTCGCACAGGGGTTAATATAACCCCCACAACCTATGCAAAGCTGTGTAAGCATCCCAATATTGTGGCCACAAAAGAGGCCAACGGTGATATCGCCTCGGTGGCACATACCCGCATGTTGTGCGGTGATGAACTGGATATATATTCGGGCAATGACGATAACATTCTGCCTATACTTGCACTTGGTGGCAAGGGGGTTGTGTCGGTCATGGCCAATGTCGCCCCCCGCCAAACAAATGATATTTGCAGATTGTTCTTTGATGGCAAACTCAAAGAGAGTGCCGATATACAGATAAAAATGATGGGGCTTATCCGTGCTTTGTTTGCCGATGTAAACCCCATACCTGTCAAAAAAGCTATGAACCTTATGGGATGGAAGGCGGGGGAATGTCGTCTACCACTTGTGGGACCCGACGAAAAAATCACAGAACTTCTAAGACGAGAAATGACCATGTGCAAGATTTCAAAATAATCAGATACGTAAAAAGTACAGGGGTGTGGATATGAAAAAGATATTATTATCTGGATGTGGCGGAAAAATGGGGAGGGTTATTTCCTCTATAGTAAGTAGGCGTGATGATTGTGTGATCGTCGCCGGGATTGATCTTGATACCTCCTCGGGAGATGGTTTCCCCGTCTTTGCCACCCCCGCCGCCTGTGGGGTGAAGGCCGATGTGATAATAGATTTTTCACACCCATCGGTCACAACGCCACTGCTGCTCTACGCCCAGGAGAGGGAGATCCCCGCCGTAATAGCTACCACAGGGCTTGGGCAGGAGCAAATTGATGTGCTTCATGCCGTGAGCGAGCGTATACCGATATTTTTTACAGCCAATATGTCTTTGGGGGTAAACCTCATGGCCGAGCTTTGTAAAAAGGCCACTGCACTGCTGGGGGGAGATTTTGATATCGAGATTGTAGAGAAACATCATAATCAAAAGATCGATGCCCCAAGCGGTACGGCTTTGATGCTGGCCGATGCCATTTCGACGGCATTGCCCGCCACACCTCGCTATGAGTACGACCGCCACAACCGACGCCAAAAGCGTGATAAGGCCGAAATAGGCATACATGCTGTGCGAGGTGGCACCATTGTGGGGGAACATGAGGTAATATTTGCAGGGCGTGATGAGGTGCTCAGTATAACTCATAGCGCCGCCTCCAAAGAGATATTTGCGGTGGGTGCGGTAAATGCCGCCCTGTTCCTCGCCGATCGCCCCAAGGGGCTGTATAACATGGGACACCTTGTGGACAGCATTTGAAAGTAAAAACCTGCCTCCCCTCGAACAAATAATCGGGGGGAGGTTTTTTTAGAGGAAAATGCACTTGTTTTTTGTAAAAATCTTTACAATAGTGGCTTGAGGCATTGCACTCAAAGGTAATTTAGGGTACAATATAATAGTGTGTAATGAAATACCGACATAATGTGACAAGGTAACGACACAATATTCCCCGCATGGAGGAAAAGCATGAATAAAAATACTTCTAATGATGAACGCAGTAACATGGAGCAAAGTGCAGGACCCGATATCTTGGCGGTACACCCCACCCATAGGTCGCAGGGGTCAAATTTGGGTTCGAGCAAATTTGAGGTCGCCGTGATGCAGCAAGGCGACAGCGATGCACCTCGTGAGGTCACAGGGGAGTACGGCACACCTAAACCACATGACCGCAGTGATTATAATGAGTACAGCGAGCGTCCCGCACGCCGAGGTGGGCGCAGTGGAAAGCCTCCAAAGGATAATAATTCTTCATCGGGTGGCGGTGGCAGGGGTAAGGCCATACTAAAGGCATTTGCTATTTGTCTTTGCCTTGTAGGGGTGGCGGTGCTTTTGGCATTGTTTGTGGTCGAAAGTGCCAACGACCTTTTGGGTCTTGATCAAGTCGATGAAGAGATTGAGGTCAACATCTCCGAGGGGACAAGCTCGAGTGATATTATTGGTATTCTAAGCGACCTTGGAATTGTGGATCAGCCTTTGACTTTTCAGTTTTACGCCGGTCTTGGTGGTGATTTGGACAGCTTTTTGCCCGGGCAGTATCTTATGAACTCCAATATGAGTTACGATGAAATACTTATACTTCTGCGCACAGGCAACCCAGAGGGCGAGGCGCCTGTCGAGACCATAACCTTCTACGAGGGTATGTCGGCTTGGGAGATTGCCGACCGTTTAGAGGAACATGACATATGTGATGCCGACGTGTTTATTCAGACCCTTGAGACAGCCGACTTCTCGGATTACGAGTTTGTCAACCTTGTACCCGACCATGAACTGCAATATTTGCGCTTTGAGGGCTTTTTATTCCCCGATACCTACGACTTTTTTGTGGGAGAAGATCCCGAGAGAACTATACGCAGATTTTTTGATAACTTCCAGGTTAAAACGGCCGATTATATAGACGAAATGAACAATATGAATCTGAGTCTATATGAGGCCATAACTCTCGCCTCGGTAATTCAGGCTGAGGCGGGACTTCCCGAGGAGATGGCCAAGGTATCCTCGGTATTCCACAACCGCCTGGACAACCCTGAGATATATCCAAAACTGCAATCTGACGTCACCCGAGACTATGTCCGTTATGAGATTACCCCCAACACCGACATAGTCAATCAGGAGATGAACGACGCTTACAACACTTATGTGGGTGACGGCCTACCTGTAGGCCCCATAAACAACCCGGGTATGGATGCCATTTTGGCCACCATAAACCCCGATGACACCCCCTACTTCTTCTTTGTGACCGATGCCAACGCAAAGTATTATTATTCGGTAACATTTGAGGAACATGTTGTCAATGTTTACGCAGCGGCGGCAGTGGGCGAAACCCACGGCACAGCCACAGAATAACAAGCAAATGATTTTATCTCGCCTGTAAGTATTCCGACGAATATTTGCAGGCGAGAACTTACGAGGAGCAATAATTTTGAAAATATATTTCAAAATTAAATTTTAGAAGCCGTTTTTCTCGTCGCTTAGGTGACAACCGAAAAACATGTCATAATATGACCATTTTTTATGGTTGTTTTATGCCTTTAGTAGGAAGGAGTGGTCATATACATGAGCTATGAAAATCATATATCGCCCGAGGTACTTGCGCCGGCAGGGGATATGGAGTGTCTGAATATGGCGGTGAAGTACGGAGCACATGCGGTATATTTGGGCAGTAAAAACTACGGTATGAGAGCCACACCGAGCAACTTTAGCCATGAGGAACTGTGTGAGGGGGTAAAACTTGCCCATGCGCATGGCCTGCGGGTTTATCTCACCTGTAATACCCTGCCCACAAATGAGGAGGCAGCGGGCCTTGAGAGCTTTTTGGAGCAGGTGGGGCAAACCGGGGTGGATGCCCTTATCGTAGCCGATTTGGGGGTGCTGAGTGTCGCCAAGCGAGTTTTGCCCGATATGGAGCTTCACGCCTCGACACAGGTGGGGGTGACAAACTATCTCACCGCATGTGCGCTTTATGAGCAGGGGGTAAAAAGGGTGGTATTGGCACGGGAATTATCCCTTGAAGATATAGCCTTTATACGAAAGAATACCCCACCCGAGCTTGAACTTGAGGCCTTTGTGCATGGGGCAATGTGCATGTCTGTATCGGGACGATGTATCTTATCACAATATATCATAGGGCGGGATGCCAACCGTGGGACATGTGCACAGCCTTGCCGATGGGGATATCATCTCATGGAGGAGAAACGCCCGGGCGAGTATTACCCGATATTTGAGGATACAGAGGGCAGTTATATTCTTAACGCTAAAGATTTATGCATGATAGAGCATTTGGATAAGTTGTGGCAGGCGGGGGTTACTTCGTTTAAGATTGAGGGCAGAGCCAAGTCGGCCTATTATGTCGCCACCATTACGGCGGCCTACCGCAGGGCGGTGCAGCACCTGCTACAAAATCCCACCAGCTATAATTTACCATCATATATCGAGGAGGAGACCCGCAAGGTCAGCCATAGGCGTTATAATACGGGGTTCTTTTTTGGTAAACCCGAGGATGGGCAGTATCTGCAGGATGGCGGATATGTCAGAGAGTGGGACATGGTAGCGGTGGTGGACAGATGGGAGGACGGCAAACTCTACTGCGTCCAGCGCAATAAATTTTGTGTGGGGGATAGTATAGAGGCGCTTATACCCGATTTGACTATGGGATGTGTGGAGTTTGTGGCTGAAAAGTTGTGGGACGAGCGGGGGGAGGATATCCGGGCCGTACCACATGCCATGATGCCTTTTTCCATGCCTTGCGACACCCCATTGCCACAGGGAACGATACTTCGTAAAAAGGTACCACAAAGGCATTGAACAGACAACCTAAATAATGTATAATTAAAGTGGATGTACAAAAACACAGAGATAACATATGGAAGGGATAAGCATATGAATCAGAGATTTTCGGTAAATCTAAATAAAGTCATAGATGAGTTTGCACTTCGCACATTTTATACCCCTATCGACCCCTCACAGGTGAAAATATCTAGCATAGACATAAATCGTCCCGGGCTACAGCTTGCGGGGTTTTCGGATTATTTTGATATTGAGCGCATTCAGATAATGGGCACGAGTGAAAATGCCTATATCAGTGATTTCCCCCACGAGCATCTTGAGAAGATGTTTGATAACTATTTTGCGCTAAAACCGCCGGTGGTGATACTTACCCGGGAGCTGGAGCCCCCACCCGAGATGTTACAGGCGGCCGAGAAGCATGGGGTAATTTTGCTTGGGTGTGACGAGACCACATCTCACTTCACTTCGTCTCTTATAGCCTTTTTAAATGTTCAACTTGCGCCCAGAGTTACCCGACATGGGGTGCTTGTGGAGGTATACGGCGAGGGGATATTGCTACTGGGTGACAGTGGTGTTGGTAAAAGTGAGACGGCTATAGAGCTTGTAAAGCGCGGTCACCGTCTTATAGCCGATGATGCAGTGGAAATTCGCAGGGTATCGGGCAAAACCCTTGTCGGTTCTTCGCCCGAGAATATCCGCCACTTTTTAGAGCTGCGTGGCGTGGGCATAATCAATGTGCGCCGCCTGTTTGGTATGGGCGCTGTAAAGGTCACTGAGAAACTTGACATGGTAATCCAGCTCGAACCATGGGATCAGAGCAAGGTATACGACCGCATGGGCATGGAAAATGAATACATGGACATCTTAGGGCTACAGGTGCCCACCACCACCATACCGATTAAGCCGGGTCGAAATCTCGCCATAATCATAGAGGTGGCCGCCATGAACAGCCGTCAAAAGAAGATGGGCTATAACGCCGCCGCCGAGCTACTGGAAAAGCTGGGAATGGGGGATGACATCCCCGAGGGTGTGAACACCAAGTGGGATGATATATACTAACTATGGAGGGGCATTATGAAACGAATTATTTCAGTCGCTATATTGTTAGCTATTTTATGCTCTTTGCTACTAAGTGGGTGTGTAGTTTTTGGAAACAAGCCGGGCAATTTCGATGATCTAAGTGACGAGGAACAGCAGGAAGTTTTGGATGCCCTGAGCGAGGTAGAAGATACCCTTGAAGATACGGCACAAGAGCTTGAAGATGCATTTGACAACTAAAGTGGTTGCTCGAAAAGAAAGGTAGAATTTTAATACACATGAATATTATTGCAGATACTCATACCCACACATTGGCCTCGACCCATGCTTACAGTACTATTTTGGAGAATGTCGCCTATGCCAAAAAGATAGGTCTTAAAGCGATTTGCAACACAGACCATGGCCCCGCTATCGCAGGTTCACCACAGGTGTGGTACTTTTTTAACCAAAAGGCATTGCCCGAAGTCATAGATGGGGTTATGGTGCTCAAAGGCATAGAGGCTAACATTGTGGATTTCACCGGCAATTTAGATGTCACAAACGAACAACTTGATAAACTCGACTGGGTTATCGCCTCGTTTCATCAGCAGGTGGTCGTGCCCTCGACATATGAGGATCACACACGGGCATATTTGGCGGTGGCCGAAAATCAATCTGTCGATGTCATAGGCCATTGTGGTGAGGAAAACTTTTCCCATGACTATGAGCGATGTGTAAAAGCTTACAAGGAGTACGGCAAAATTGTAGAGATAAACAGCCATTCTTTTGTGGTGCGAGGCGGTTCAAAGCAAAATTGTCCCACCATTGCAAGGCTGTGCAAAAAGTATGAAGTGCCTGTAGTTGTGAGCTCCGATGCCCATTTTTGCACCCAAATTGGAGGCTTCTCGGCTTCCATCGATATGCTAAAAGAGATCGAATTCCCCGAAAAACTCATAATAAATGCAGACTATGACCGCTTTTTGGCCGTAGCAAAGGAAAAATCCGGACGGGAATTTAATAAGAATGTAGTACCGTATTAAGAGGAGAGATTGCCAGAGGACAGATGAAAGAAAAGGGCGAAGGTCAAGGGCATTGAGTGATAGGTTGTGTCTTGCACTACGCTTTTCCGCTTATGCGGCAGCTTTTGTGCGCACGTACATCAGCCCGAGACTGGGGGGCGGTCACGGGCATCAGTACGCACACCCAAAAACTACCCCCTAACCAAAAAATCGTAGCGCATATAAATAGGATCTATGTATTCTCTATCATCTATTTTCCAAAAAGGAGTTCTTATGGAGCATACAACGCAAATTATCAACTACCTAAATAAGCAAGGTATAGCGTATGCACAGCACGAGCCCATGAGCCAACATACCTCATTTCGCATCGGTGGGCCGGCCGAGCTGTTTATCACTCCCGATGATCAGGACAAACTGGCGGGACTGCTCGGTATGCTCCATACCTTGGGCGTAAAACCGGTTATTATAGGCAAGGGGAGCAACCTACTTGTGAGGGATGAGGGTATAGACTGTCCCGTGATATTTATAGGCGATGGCATGTCACAGATAAAACTTTGCCCACCACCCCACAATGCACCCGATGATAAAGTATTTGTTTGGGCACAGGCAGGTGTAAGTCTGTCAAAACTGTGTCGTTTTTGTGCAGATCATGGACTGACAGGACTTGAATTTGCCTATGGCATCCCCGGCACTGTAGGCGGAGCGATATATATGAATGCGGGGGCGTATGGTGGCGAGATAGCTGATGTGCTTTACAGCTCCACCCACCTCACGAGTGATGGCAAGCCACAAACCTTTACAGGTGACTCGCTGGACTTTTCCTACCGTCACAGTACCTACTGCGAGCGAGATTTATGCATAACCGAAGCATGTTTTGCACTCGGTCGGGGTGATAGGGAGAGCATCACTACCACCATGGAAGAGATTA
Organism: uncultured Oscillospiraceae bacterium; assembly: GCA_964370005.1. Lineage (GTDB taxonomy): Bacteria > Bacillota > Clostridia > Oscillospirales > Ruminococcaceae > Heteroruminococcus. The sequence continues at coordinate 14,395 of CAYJGR010000022.1, read as the reverse complement.
TATCAAAGCGCAAGGAAAAACAGCCACTTGAATGGCCGAGTGCCGGCAGTACCTTTAAGCGTCCCGAGGGGCATTACGCTTCGGCCTTGGTGGATGAGTGTGGGCTAAAAGGTCTGAGCAAGGGCGGGGCACAGGTCAGCGAGAAGCACGCCGGATTTGTCATAAACAAAGGGGACGCAACCGCACAGGACGTGCTCACCCTAATAGAGCAAATAAAACGTATTGTAAAAGAGAAAACCGGGTATGTTCTTGAATGTGAAGTGAAACTACTGTAAACGACAAGGAGGATAACCATGGAGCTTATCGTCATTACGGGCATGTCGGGGGCGGGCAAATCCCACGCCATAAATATCTTGGAGGACTTGGGATACTACTGTGTCGATAATATCCCTCCCCAGCTTATCGATAAATTCTTGGAGCTATGCACCGTTACCACCACTGTGAGCAGTAGAATTGCGCTTGTGGTGGACATACGGGGTGGGGAGATGCTTGATCAACTGCCCGAAAAGTTGGAAATGTTTAAGAGCGACACAGATACCTGTCGCCTTATGTACCTCGACTGTGCTGACGAGGCTATTTTGCGCCGTTATAAAGAAACCCGACGCCGTCACCCTCTCATGGATGAGGGGTGTACATCTATGGAAGATGCGCTCAAACTTGAACGCCAACGCCTACTGCCTGCCATGCAGTCGGCCAACTACTACATCGATACCACAATGCTTAAAGTGGGGCAGTTGCGTGAGAGGATTGTGTCACTTCTCACAGGTGTCAAACACGGCATGACAATTGACTGTATCTCGTTTGGATTTAAGCATGGTATACCTCACGAATCGGATTTTGTGATGGATTTACGCAGTCTGCCAAATCCCTTTTATATTGCCGATCTCAAAGAAAAAACAGGCCTTGACGATGAAGTGTATAACTATGTGTTTTCAAGCGAACAAGCCGAACTGCTCTACTCCAAATTACTTGATATGCTTTTGATGCTTATAAACATGGCCACAACCGAGGGGCGTGCCCAGTTTAGCATATCGATGGGTTGTACAGGGGGACACCATCGCTCGGTATCCTTTGCACGCAGGCTTTTTTCCGACCTCGGCCAGATGGGTCACAAAATAGTGGTAACTCATCGTGATATTCAGCGCTAAACAGAAAGGAATGTGCATTTCTCTATGCTCCAACCCGCAACTTTTTCCGTCAGGCTAAAAAATGAACTTCTTGAAACCTATAAAGCTCATAAGGTGCGGGGCGGTAATGCCTGTGCCTATGGGCTTTTGTTGTTTGCACAACGATTTGCCCCGCATGATATGGGCATATCGACAGAGCACAAGGGGATAGCTCGCATGTATGCGGGGGTTGTGTCGGGGTTGGTGAGGCTTATGGGTAGCATTGACACCACCTCACGCCTTCAAGTCGGCAAGACGGTGTATGAACTGCATTTGAGCGACCCCGAGGACAACATATCGGTGTGGCAACACTTCGTGAATTCACATGACGAGGTTATAAACCCCATGTTGCTGGGCGATGAAGTCGACTACGGCGCATTTTTAGCCGGTGCATTTTTAGCCTGTGGTGGAATGAGTGACCCCCAAAAGAGTTACCACCTCGAATTTGTTATGCCACGTGATGAACTGACCGAGCCTTTTTGTGCCATACTAAGCGAGATGGGGTATCCCTCAAAACTCAACCGACGTAGGGGACAACAGGTGGTGTATTTTAAGGATAGCGAACAAATTGAGGGGCTACTGGCCGTCATGGGTGCGCCTATACTCTCTATGGAGCTTATGAATATAAAAATATACAAAGAAGTGCGCAACAAGGCAAACCGTCAGTCAAATTGTGACACGGCTAACATAGATAAATCGGTGCTGGCAGGCCAAAGTCAAATAGATAATATAAAATACATCGAGCAAAATAGGGGACTGTCCTTTTTGAGCGATGACCTAAGAGAGCTTGCAGAAATTCGCCTTGAAAATCCCGAGGCCTCGCTGCGGGAACTGGGGGAAATGATGAACCCGCCACTAAGTCGCTCGGGGGTGAACCATCGCTTTTTACGACTTGAAAAAATTACTCTGGAGCTTATCGGGGAAGGTGGGGTGAAGTAGGATATGTCGAATTTTGTACATCTGCATGTCCACAGCGAGTACAGCTTGCTCGATGGTGCGTGTCGAATAAAACAGATGATATCCCATGCAAAATCACTGGGTCAAGAGGCCATAGCCATAACCGACCATGGTGTGATGTATGGGGTTATAGATTTTTATAAAGAGGCAAAAAAAGAGGGTGTAAAGCCAATAATCGGTTGTGAGGTGTATGTTGCACCCCGCAGTCGTCACGACAAGGTGCGGGGGATGGATTCCTCTCCGGCACACCTTGTTTTGCTCTGTGAAAATAACACAGGCTACCAAAATCTTCTCCACCTCGTCTCAAGGGGGTTTACCGAGGGGTTTTATTCCAAGCCCCGCATAGACCATGAGCTAATAAAAAACCACACCGAGGGGCTTATATGTCTTTCGGCCTGTCTGGCGGGAGAGATACCACGTGCCCTCATGGCGGGGGACTACCACAAAGCCAAAGAAATAGCTATATTTTATCGTGATACATTCGGAGCGGAAAATTACTTTATAGAAATACAGGATCACGGCATACCCGAGCAACAGGCCATACTGCCCGATCTTGTGCGATTGGCAGAGGATATAGGCGTGGGGCTTGTGGCCACAAACGATGCCCACTATGTCACCAAAGACGACAGCCGTATGCAGCACCTGCTCATATGCATACAAACAAACCACACCATACACGAGGAGGGGGATTTGGAGTTCCCCACCGAAGAGTTTTATTTAAAATCTCGAGACGAAATGGCGCAAGTTTTTCCAAATCTCGCCCAAGCACTTGACAACACCGCCCTCATAGCACAGAGATGTGAGGTCGAGTTTGAGTTTGGCAAAACAAAACTGCCCCACTTCACAGCCCCCGACGGCAAGGATAATGACAGCTATTTTGAGGAGCTTTGTTACGACGGCCTGCACAGGCACTACGGCCCAAATCCCGCCCGAAATGTCACGCAAAGGCTCGAATATGAATTATCAACCATAAAACGCATGGGTTATGTCGATTACTACCTCATAGTGTACGATTTTATACGCTATGCCCGCAGTAAGGGTATATCGGTGGGGCCCGGGCGTGGCTCGGGTGCGGGCAGTATCTGTGCCTACTGTGTGGGTATCACCGGCATAGATCCCATGCGCTACAACCTGCTTTTTGAAAGATTTCTAAACCCCGAACGCATAAGTATGCCCGATTTTGATATTGACTTCTGCTACGAACGCAGGGGAGAGGTCATAGATTATGTTGTGCAAAAATACGGCATAGAACATGTGGCACAGATAATCACCTTCGGCACTATGGCGGCCAGAGGTGCAATACGTGATGTCGGCAGAGCCATGGGTATGAGCTACCAAGCGGTGGACAGGGTGGCCAAACTCATCCCCATGGGGGATTTACACATGACCATCGAAAAGGCCATGACCAGCTCCTCGGAACTGCGGGAACTTGCGGCCGAGGATGCACAGGTGGCCGAGCTTATCGATCTTGCACGGCGGGTCGAGGGTATGCCTCGCCATGCCTCGACCCATGCGGCGGGGGTGGTTATAACCGAACAGCAGGTGCAGGAGTATGTGCCGGTACAAAAGACCGACGAGTTTCTGGTGACCCAGTTCCCTATGACCACTTTGGAGGACTTGGGGCTACTCAAGATGGATTTTTTGGGGCTTCGTACCCTGACGGTCATCGCCGACTGTGAAAAGATGATAAGGGTACATACCCCCGATTTTTCGGTAGATAACATCTCACTTGAGGATAAAGATGTCTATGCCATGCTCTCGCAAGGCAAATCGGACGGGGTGTTTCAGTTTGAATCGGCCGGCATGAGGCAGGTGCTCTCACAACTCGGGCCACGCTCCCTCGAAGACCTAATAGCGGTCATATCACTATACCGCCCCGGCCCCATGGATTCGATACCCCGCTACATCGAAAATCGCCACAATCCCGATAAAATTACCTACAAACACCCCCTATTGCGCCCCATATTGGAGGTCACCGAAGGGTGTATTGTCTATCAAGAGCAAGTGATGCAGATATTCCGAGAGCTGGCGGGTTATTCCTACGGACGAGCCGACCTTGTGCGCCGCGCCATGTCCAAGAAAAAGCATGATGTTATGGAGCAGGAGCGAAACAACTTCATATACGGTGCCAAGAAAGAGGACGGCAGTGTCGAATGTGTGGGAGCGGTGAAAAACGGTGTAGATGCCACCATAGCCAACGCCATATTTGATGAAATGAGCTCTTTTGCCTCCTATGCCTTTAACAAATCCCATGCGGCAGCCTATGCCATGGTGGCATACCAGACAGCCTATTTAAAATGCCATCACACCCGTGAGTTTATGGCGGCGCTGCTGACAAGTGTGCTGGAAAACACCGACAAGGTCATCGGCTACATAGCTGAGTGCGAACGGTTGGGCATAAAGGTGTTGCCGGCGCACATAAACAAAAGCAATATGGGATTTACCGTGGCTGATGGGGATATTCGCTTTGGCCTGTTGGCGGTAAAAAACATCGGCAGGGGGGTCATAACCGATATGCTCGCCCAAAGAAATGAGAATGGCGACTTTGTCAGCTTTTCGGACTTTTGTCGCCGCACCCACGGCAGGGAACTCAATCGCCGCACCCTTGAGAGCCTTATAAAATGCGGTGCGCTCGATTGTCTCGGGGCAAACCGTCGCAGGATGCTCGAGGGTTATGCGGTAATTCTTGATGATATCGATAGGATACAGAAGAATAATTTAGCGGGGCAAATAAGTTTGTTTGAGAGCGACGATGCCCCTACACAGGATTATGACTTGGGCAGTGCCGAGGAATACCCGCTCGGACAACTGCTCGGGATGGAAAAGGAGGTCACGGGATTATATATATCGGGGCATCCCATGAGCCAGTATGAGGCGGCCTGCAAGGCCTACAGTGTCACAGAAATCGGCAGTATAACCCGTGCACAGGAGGAGAACAACCCAAAACTGCGTGATGGCACTGTGCTAAAGGTGGGTGCGCTTGTAAGCTCTAAGAAGTTAAAGGTCACACGTGGGGGAGGTTCAATGGCCTTTGTGGGGCTTGAGGACACCACAGGCTCGGTTGAGATGCTTGTGTTCCCCCGCACACTTGAGGATTACAGCCATCTGTTGGTCGAGACAAAACCTGTACTGGTCACCGCCAAGCTCAGCCTGCGTGAGGACGAAGACCCCAAACTTATATGTGAAAAGGTTGAGGCACTTACAGTAGGTGGGGGGAAAAACACGGGACAGGATGTTACAAAGCAGTTTGAGGCGGGGGTATGGCTGAAGTTTCCCAGCATGGAAGACGAGGCACTTTTGGGCAGGGTGTGCAATTTGCTATATATATTTGATGGCAGTTCACCTGTTCATTTTTTCTTTGAGGATAACCGAAGACTATGGAAAAACTACCAAAAAATACGAGTGGACTGGAACAAAGTGCTCGAACAGGAGCTAAAAAGTCTATTGGGTGTGGATAAGGTGACATATATTGGGTAAAAATTGCTAAAAACAGTAAATTTTTGTTGCACATCGCTACCAAAAAAAGTATAATATAATGGTCAAAATGAAAACAACATGATATCCATTACATGGGAGGTATTGTGATAATGAGTAAAAAGACGATAGGCGTTCTTACCAGCGGTGGCGACGCCCCGGGTATGAATGCGGCTGTGCGTGCCGTTGTTCGTACAGGTATCAGCATGGGCATGAATGTATTGGGCATAGAAAGAGGTTATACAGGTCTTATCGGGGGCGATGTAAAACAGATGGATATGCGCTCGGTCAGTGATATTATGAACCAAGGCGGCACCATTCTTTATACCGCACGTTGCCCCGAGTTCAAGACCGAAGAGGGTATGCAAACAGCTGTGGCCAACTGTAAAAAATGGGGACTTGAGGGCGTAGTGGTTATCGGTGGTGACGGTTCATACCGTGGTGCACGTGATTTATCTTTGCGGGGCATACCATGTGTGGGCATCCCCGGCACTATAGATAATGACATCTGCTCTACCGATTATACCATCGGCTTTGATACCGCCATAAACACGGTGGTGGAGATGGTCGACCGTCTGCGGGATACGTCCCAGTCACATGACCGTTGTTCGGTGGTTGAGGTGATGGGGCGCAATTCGGGCAATATCGCACTATACGCAGGTCTTGCCTGTGGTGCACTGACTATACTTGTGCCCGAAATGCCCTACGACTTCGAGCGGGATATTGTGCAGAAGATGAAAAACACTCTACAAACCGGCAAACATCATTTTATTATTTTGATAGCCGAGGGTGTGGGCAACAGTGAAGAGATAACAAAACGTATAAAGGAGAGCACAGGTATTTCTTCTCGCCTTACAGTGCTGGGACATGTGCAAAGAGGAGGGATCCCCACAGCACTTGAACGCATAAATGCAAGCCGCCTCGGTTACCATGCTGTGCGCCTACTCAGTGAGGGCATAGGCAATCGTGTTGTAGGAATGCAAAGTAGCAGGGTTGTGGATTACGACATCTTAGAAGCACTTGATATGGCCGATGATTTTGACATAGAGCTATATAAAATTGCAAATACAATTTCTCTATGATTTTGTCGAGAAGTTGAAAGGAGACTACAGATGAAAAAATACATTTGTGTATTTGTATGTATTGTACTGTTGCTTTCGGGGTGTTCAATGACGGAAACATTGAGTGAGTCCTCGGAGCCCATAAAGGTAACATTATGGCACTATTATGGCGGAGATTCGGCCGGTGCGTTTTCTGAGCTGGTGCAGGAGTTTAACGAAACTGCCGGTATGGAACATGGTATTTTGATCGATGCCTACTCCTATGGAGGTGTAAGTGAGCTTGCAGATGCTCTTCTTGATTCGGCCAATGAAGAGGTGGGTGCCTCTCCCATGCCCGATATATTCGCCGCCTACTCTGACAACGCATTTCGTCTGGATGAAATGGGTCTTGTGGCCTCACTCGACAGTTATTTCACTGCCGAGGAGCTTGAACTTTATCGAGATGAGTTTTTGGAGGAGGGGAGATTTGATGACGAGGGTTCGCTGAAAATTATCCCTGTTGCCAAATCGACCGAAATCGTTTATATAAATGCCACCGACTTTGAGCCGTTTGCCAATACCAACGGCGTTATGGTCGAGGATGTTGCCACTTGGGAAGGCCTTGTGGAAGTGGCCCAAACATATTATAACTGGACAGATGATCAAACAGAGCAGTTACATGACGGCAAGGCACTTTTTGGCGTGGACTCGTTTGCAAACTTTATGCTTGTGGCGACAAAACAGCTTGGCGGGGAAGTTTTCACCACCGAGCAGGGCGGAGTGTCACTGAGTTTGACCCGTGAACAGGCGCTCAAGATTTGGGAGAATGCCTATGTGCCGACCTTAAAGGGACATTTTGCAGCAGTTGGGCGTTTTCGTTCAGATGATGTAAAGTTTGGAGATTTACTTATGTATACCGGCTCAACGTCGGGGGCGAGTTACTTCCCCACAACTGTAGAGACCGATAAGGACGCCGGATATGATATAGAATGCTTAACCGCACCCTACCCTGTGTTTGAAGGTGCCCAAAATGTTGCGGTACAACAGGGAGCGGGCATGGTTGTGGCCCGCAGTACCCCCGAAAGGGAAGCCGCTGCCGTAACATTTCTAAAATGGTTTACTGATACCACGCAAAATCAAAGTTTTGCTGTAAGTACAGGTTATTTGCCGGTGCAGGATAGTGCACTTAACCTTGAGGAGGTTTTGGCCGAGCTGACCAAATCCGCTAATACGGCCACCGGTGCGGCAGTAGCTACCGCCAATACCGTCTATCCTATGATAGAAGAATATGAGCTGTTTGCCGGTAAGCCATTTGCAGGCAGTTACGATGCCCGCAATGTTCTTGACGCTTCCTTAGAACTCGCCTCCGCCCAAAGAGCCGAAATTTTGACCGCTGTGGGTGAGGGCGAGGACATGGACAGCTTGATTGAGCAGTATAGTTCGCAGGAAAGTTTTGATTTATGGTATAATGATTTGACATCTCAACTGCAAAGTACAATGGGGTAATTTATGCGAATAAAGCTGCCAAGTAAAAATTCAATAGTGCTCAGGGTGGGTCTTCTTATCTTTGTGGCAATGCTTCTGCAAATATTAGCGGTTGTGGGGGTCAGCTTTTTTGTAGAGCTCCCCACCACCTTAGAGAGCTATGCCTTTGGCATGTTTGAAAAAACTGTTGAGAATAGGACAAATTATATTTCAGGTGAAATGCTCTATAGCTGGTCGAATATTGCCGGATATAAACCCGCCTTGCTTGAAAGTTATGATACCCATTTTATGCGGGAGGACACCGAAAATCCCATAGAAGACCCAACAGATTTATTTCTGGAAGAAAGCCTATCGGTACTCATGGAGATGATGCGTGCGAGTGGGACGACAGGGGCGTTTATTATATTAAATGATGCCGAGGATTTGCATGGCTCACATTCTGGGCTCTATATATCGAGCTATAACCCCATATTTAAAAGTTCTGATGACAGTATGAGTGTTGAGATGGTATTCGGCCCCTCGGATATCGCCAAAAATTATAATATTCCACTTATCAGTTATTGGAGCTATGGCGTAGCTTTGAGTGAGGAACACCAACCCATATTGACCGAACCACTGCGTGCCGCCACACTCACTCAGGAAGATAAGTATATGGGTTATTGGCATGTTTCGACCTCTCTATCCAATCCAAACCTACAAGTACTCACCTACAGTCTGCCATTATTGGATGAACAGGGCAATGTATTGGGAGTGATTGGCACCGAGGTCTCACAGGAGCATCTGTACCGCCATTTACCATTTGATGAGCTCACACAGGAGGACTCCTATGGGTATACAATCGCATCGGTTGACCCACAAATGGGCAAGCTTACCCCACTTATCAGTCAAGGTACAATTCAGAAGAGCGTTTTTCAGATTTCACAGCCTATTGACACCGATACATTGGAAAGCAAATACGGATGCCTTGTAATGGATAGTTCTTTGGGGGATGTGGCTATGTACGCCGCTCATATTCCTTTGTATAGCTCCAATACACCATTTGAGGATGAGTCGTTTTATCTTGTGGGGCTGGCCTCTATATCCTCTATTGCGGGTGCTTCGGTAAATCTTAGCAACATGCTCATTGTTGTTGCAGTGCTATCAATTGTAATAGGGATAGTTACAGCCTATATTTCGGGATATATATTCTCCCGCCCCATTATGAAGCTCAACCAAGAAGTTATAACAAGTAATCCACTTGAAAATGTATCCTTTCAGCGCACAGGCGTGCTTGAAATCGATAACCTTTCAAGCTCAATTGAAGATTTAAACCGCAGTGTAGTGCAGTGGGTGACCAAAAGTGATAAAATACTGCAAATGACCCGCATTAAAATCGGAACATTTGAGTACAAAAAAGGTGTGGACTTTGTTACAGTGTCCAGCACGCTGAATAAAATGCTGGAGCTCAAGAGCGTATCTGATAACCGATATGCTGTACTCACAGATGATTTTTTCAGCGTACTAAATGATATAAAAAATCATCCCGAGGGAAGCATGGAGAATACATATCTTGTAAACAGTTCTCCAAATACTTGGCTTAGAATTACCGAAACCCTTACACCTGACGGCATTTTGGGTGTGGTGGTGGATGTGACCAAAGAAGTTTTGGAACGCCGAGCCCTGAGCTACGAACGGGATTATGATATGCTCACCGGCATCAATAATCGATTGGCATTTAGACGCAAGGCTACAGATGTATTTACAAATGGCAACTTAGGTGTTGCGGCTGTAGCTATGTTTGACCTTGATAACCTCAAATATGTCAATGATACATTCGGTCACGATATAGGCGATATCTATATACGCACTGCCGCTAAGGTGTTGGGTGATGTACTACCGTCTAATACAATCATAGGGCGCATGTCGGGCGATGAATTTTTTGCATTTTTTTACAACTTTATTAGTAAAGAGGAAATTCTTATTCATCTGAAAAACATATACAAGGCCTTTGATAATGATCCCATTGTGCTTTTGGATGGCAGTGAGTTCAAGATTCGTATGTCGGGCGGTGTGGCGTGGTATGGTGAAGATTCTAAGGATTTTGACGAGCTGATACGTTTTGCCGATTTTGCCATGTATGAGGGTAAACACACCGTCAAGGGTGAACTGCGCATGTTTGACAAGGAGGTCTATATGGCCGAGTCCTTCATGCTCAGCGGCAAGGAGGAGCTCAACCGCATACTTGATAACCAGTTTGTTGAATATGCATTCCAGCCCATTATTGACGCTAAAACAGGTGATCTTTATGCCTATGAGGCTTTGATGCGCCCACAAAGTGAGGTTCTTAATACCCCACTTAAGTTGCTGCAAATTGCGGCGGCGCAGTCACAACTGTGGAAGATTGAGCGCATTACATTCTTTAAGACCATGTCTACTTATGTGAGATATAAGGATATGTTTGGGGATGCAAAGCTATTTATTAACTCCATTCCCAGTGAAGTCTTAAAGGATAATGAATACATTGAGTTTGAGCGCCTATATAGTGAACATCTACCCAATTTAGTGGTTGAAATAATTGAGAATGAACGCCTGAGCCCCGAAAACTTCAAATATAAACTTGAGAAAATTCACTCGTGGGGTTCACAGGTAGCGCTCGACGACTACGGCTCGGGTTACAATAGCGATCTCAGCCTTCTCAATATTAACCCCCATATCATAAAACTCGACCGTTCTCTAATCTCATATGTCGAGTCGGACACCACCCGCCAAGCCCTTGTGGATAAGATTATCAACTTCTGTAGGGAGCGGGGTATGTTGGTGTTGGCCGAAGGGGTTGAGACCACAGCTCAAATGCAGTATCTTATTAGTGTAGGAGTCGACCTCCTGCAGGGCTACTATGTCGCCAGGCCTATGGAGCTTCCAAACTTTGATAACACGGTTATTAAAAAGGAGATTGAGAAGCTTATGGGTGCTATGGTCGATTAATCTCACAAAAAATTGTGCCCCCCACATTCATTCTATGTGGGGGGCATTTCTCTGTCATTTATGCGTTTTTAGTTAGCTTATCGGCCACATACAACCCGTTGGCCGCCGCTTGAGAGAGTGAGCGGGTAAATCCTGCACCGTCACCTATGGCATATATGCCACTGCATCCCTCAATGGCAAAGTCGTCACAGGCAGGTCTTGCCGAATAATATTTACATTCGATGCCATATAAGAGGGTGTCATAATTATTCGTGCCGGGGGCTATCTTATCAAGCGCCTCCAAGGTTTCAAGGATGTTATCCAGTTGACGCTTTGGCAAACAAAGGCTGAGATCACCCGGTACAGCACCGAGGGTGGGGCGGGTAGTGCTTTGGGCAAGGCGCTTTTCATCGGTGCGACGACCTGCCCGCAAGTCCCCAAGACGTTGCACTAATACATTAGATCCGCTTATAAGGTTGGCAAGTTTGGCCACATGGCGGGCGTATTCGATGGGGTCGCGGAAAGGCTGTGTAAAGCGTATTGTTGAGAGTAGGGCAAAGTTGGAATTGTTGGTTTTTCTCGCCTTATCAAGATAGGCGTGGCCGTTGACCGTGAGAATACCCGATGTATTCTCGGTGACCACATGGCCTTTCTCGTTAAAACAGAACATGCGTGTAGTATCTCCATAACCCTTTGAGCGATAAAAGAGTTTAGGTTCGTATATCTTGGAGGAAAAATCCTGCCAAATAAGCGCAGGGAGCTCGACTCTTACACCGATATCCACCTGATTATTTTGCAGTGGTATATTGTTTTTTGTACACCACTCGGTAAAAAAACGACTTCCGACACGACCTACCGCAAATATGATGTTGTCGGCGGTGAGCATATAACTGCCGTTTTTGTCCTCACAATGGATACAGCGTGTATCCTTTTCCACATCGGTTACATTACATAGGGTGCGTATCTCACAGCGTGTCGAAAGCTCCTGCACCATATTTACCATGGTTTGGAAGTTGGCATCGGTGCCCAAATGTTTAAGCTGAGCTTGTAGCATGTGTATATCGTGCTGTAAACACTGCTGTTTTAACTCATCGCTGGGCATATAGCGGTGGGTGGTAGCGCCGTGGGATACCAGGATTTTGTCGGCCTGTTCGATGTAATCTATTACAGTTTCGTGGGGGAGTAGATTGGGTAGCCAGCCACCGTATTCGGTCGATATGACATATTTGCCGTCCGAAAATGCACCGGCACCGCCAATGCCCTCCATTATGGCGCAGTGCTCACATTTTATACAGCTTTTTGTCTGCTTTGTGACAATTGGGCAAACCCGTCCCGCCAAAGGCTGACCTTTCTCCAAGAGGCATACCGACAAAGAAGGTTTTTGCTCGGTGATGCGGTGGGCGGCCATAAGCCCACCTATGCCACCACCTATAATCACTACATCATAATGTTTTTTTGCTATGTTCTCCATAACTTCACCGCCTATTTTATGTTTTGAGTAAACTTTAAGATCGCCAAAAGGGGATAGTGGTCGGAAGGGTAGACCCCCTTGTTATTAAAACGCTCTATCATATAGTCTTGTACCGCAAGTCCATCACTAACAAAAATATAATCCAGACACAGTTTGCCTTTCCCCCCCATAAATCCATGGTAGGTGCTATGATTTTGTGGATTGACATTTGTAAGATGAATATCGGGATAGTCGTGCAAATTTTCTGTTAAAATGCGCATTTCACGGCTACCGGGCAGGGCATTGAAATCCCCCATAAGGATACATGGCATGGGGTTTATCTTCTGCAGCTGATGCATTTTGTGTAAAATCGTGCGCACAGCTAATACTCGTGCAGGGGCGCACACATGGTCAAAGTGGGCATTAAACACCCTTACCTTGCGCCCACACCGTTTTATTTCGACTTCTCCCACTGTGCATATGCGGGGGAAAACGGCGTAGTAGGCACGGCTTTGACGTTCGGGGTGTTTGGAGAGCCAAAATGTTTCATGACGTACAATCTCGGCCCGGGTGCTTTTTAAGAGGATGTCGGTATGTTCGCCCTCCTTTGTACGGCCGATTCCATGCATGGTATAGTCAGGAATATTATTAGATATATACTCCTTCATAAAGGGTAGCATCTCCTGTACCCCCACGACATCTGCCCCAACATTCTCAATTATACGGGTGATGACATCTTTGCGCATCGCCCAAGCCCTGTTACCACGGTTTAAAAGCCAATCACGACACAAATTGAAGGTCATTACCTTAAAAGAATTATTATAACTTTGCACAGATACCTCCAAATAAAGACCTGGGGGGGGGGGGGGGGGGGCCCCCGCCCCCCCCCCCCCAAAACAAAAAAAAAAAAAAAATAAATTAAAAAAGGAAGACCCGAGCGACAAGTAATATTAGGCATTTAGCAAGAGAA
>CAYJGR010000022.1:0-900 GCA_964370005.1 uncultured Oscillospiraceae bacterium | reverse complement strand
CCGAACCCCTGCCACCTCCCCAAAAAGGTGGACAAAAACTTTTAATCTTTCACCTGCACAGGACGCAAGTGAAAGGAATTTTTCCGTATTCCCCTAAAGTCAGGCACTTCTTCGGCGGTGGCAAAGCTACGGATTTGGTGCCTTATCGCCTCGCGTACTCGGCGGGCACCCACCCCGCCCTCTCGGACGTGGAGCACCTCTTACAAGGTGAAATCCTCCGCTTCACCCTCGCCTACTATCAGGTATTACATTTTTTATCGCACACCAATTTATTATACCACAAAAAAATCAAAAAGATGTTGTTTAATCTAATTTATTTGAAATATGGGAATACATATAGGAAAAAACTACTCCCACCTGCGATTACAGATGGGAGTAGAGGTATAATGTGTGGTGCGGGATGTTGCGTTTTTGATTATATCTTTTTTCCTGCGTCCCACAGCGCGGGAGGGGGGAGAGGTCGGTGCGACCACGCACAATGTGTGGTGCGGGATGTGCTCGTCATAATGATTGCTTATTGTTTTTATAAAATAATTTACCAACAAAATTTCCTATAAGTGCAATAACACCATATCCTACAATATATACCCATGCTGTATAATTGTAGAAAATGAAAATCGTAGGTATAAATAATATAGCTACCATGAACGGATAAAGCCAATTCAATCCGTTTTTAATTCCGTATACTAATGCGACTAAAAAACACACTAATGGTATTCCAATAAGCATAACAAACATCGCTATTCCTGTGTTTTGAATTAAAAGTGGTAGTAAGTAAAATGCAATGGCATTCACCACTAAATAGGGTAACATAAATTTTAATTTCACAGTTGTTCCTCACAAACTAATCTAAATAATCCGCTTTCCCTGCGTCGCCTCCCCCTTGGGGGAGGAAGCGCG
>CAYJGR010000021.1:19214-28663 GCA_964370005.1 uncultured Oscillospiraceae bacterium | reverse complement strand
AACCCCCACGTCAAAGACACTAGATCCTAAATCTAGCGCGTCTGCCAATTCCGCCCCACGCGCGCACCTGACAATTGGTTAAGCTTGATTAGCCTACTATCAATCGACCTTACAATTTTAACACCATTTATATGGTTTGTCAATATTTTGTTAGGTGTATTTTGAGTTTTTGAATTTTTGTCATTTTAGATGTCGGCGGATAACATTCTTTGTGCGGCGAGCAGTACGCCTATTTTGCCTGTGGTGTAGGTCAGGCCGCCTTGCATCCATACGGCGTAGGGCTCTCTTAACGGGGCGTCGGCACTAAGCTCTATCGATGCGCCCATTGTAAATGCACCGGCCGCCATTATCACCTTGCTATCATACCCCGGCATGTCGTCGGGGTGGGGGGCGGCAAATGCGTCCACCGGCGAACCGCTTTGTATGCCTTCGCAAAATGCTATGAGTCGCTCGGGGGTTTGAAGTTTTATGGCTTGAATGATGTCGGTGCGCTGTTCGGTGGGGGCGGGGGTCACCTCAAAACCTAAATCTGCAAATAATCTGGCGGCAAATACAGCTGTTTTTAGCGAGGCCTCGACCACAGTTGGGGCAAAAAATAGTCCCTGATACATCCCTCTGAGCTGGTCATGGGTGGCACCTATCTCCCCCCCAACCCCGGGGCAGGTCATCCGCTGTGCGCAAAGCTGGACCAAATCGGCCCTCCCCGCTATGTAACCGCCTGTCGTGGCGATGCCACCGCCGGGGTTCTTTATCAGCGACCCCATCACTAAATCTGCGCCAACGTCGCAGGGTTCCTCGGTCTCGACAAACTCGCCGTAACAGTTGTCAACCATCACAATTGTGTCGGGGTTGGAGGCTTTGGCGGCGTTTACAATCTTTTTAATTTCTTCTATGTTTATAGAGGGGCGCAGGCTGTAACCCCTCGAACGCTGGATGTATATGACCTTTGAATAGCTTGCGGCCTCCACTATGCCCTCAAAATCCGGCTTGTCATCCTCGGTAAGCTCTAATTGGCGATATTCTATGCCGAAATCTCGCAGCGAACCCTGACCTGTACTTTTTTTTGATATGCCAAGGGTGGCATGCAAAGTGTCATAAGGTAGGCCTGTGACGCAGGTGATTATATCTTTTGGGCGAAGCACCCCAAACAGTGCCGTGGCGATGGTGTGAGTGCCTGACATAAATGTATGACGAACCAAGGCCTCCTGCGCCCCCATACAATCGGCAAACACACGCTCCAATCGCTCCCTGCCAAGGTCGCCGTAACCATAACCGGTCGTGCCCTTAAAACAGGCTTCGCTGACCTTGTTCTGTATAAATGCCGACAAAACCTTGTGGGAATTGTACTGGGCTATGCGTTCTATTCGGTCAAATTGCTCGAAACAGTTTTCTTGGGCGTGCTCGGCTAATTTCTCGGTTTTTGGGTCGATATTAAAAATATTTTTCATCATTATGTTACCCCCTCGGGTCAAATTTCGATCATCCCGCCAGCTCCTCTATCAGTGCTCTGAGTAGATGATAGGTCTGTTTCATATCCTCGGTGTCGAGCATACAGCTCGGGGAATGAAGATATCGGCAAGGCATGGACACCGCCATGACCCGTGTACCATCCCGTGATGTTTGGACACTGCGGGACTCGTTGCCACCGTATATGCCCTCCTTTGTCTGACAGGGGATACCCAAGCTCTTTCCAAGTGCCATCCCACAGCGGTATAATTCACGGTCATATACCGTGCCGCCGTCCATGAAAGATATCACAGGACCACCGCCAAGCCTGCACACCTGCTTGTGGGGCGGGGTGGTGGGAATGTCGGCCGCGGTGGTGGTTTCGACCGCTATGCCGATATCGGGATTCACCCCATATGCGGCGGTGCGCCCCCCAACACAGCCCACCTCCTCCTGTACCGTAAAGGCAAATGTGCAGTCGTAGGCCAAATCACTCTCTATGAGCTTTATGAGTAGGGCGCAACCGGCACGGTCGTCCAGTGCCTTGTCCATAATCTTACCCTCACCAAACTCGGTGAAGTGACTCTCGAAAACAACTATATCGCCAAGCGACACAAGGCTCTCGGCCTCGGCCTTGTCGGTCGCACCGATGTCTATATATAATGCGTCGGCCTTGAGGCTTTTTTCACGAGCATCGGCCGAAAGAAGGTGCACCGGCACCAACCCCAAAATGCCTACAAGCCCATCTTCACCCACCGACACACGCCGTCCTGCCACCACCGAGGGGTCTATGCCCCCCACCATAGCAGGTTTTAGCAGGCCGTCGGCGGTGATGTGCGCCACAATCATGCCGACCTCATCCATATGCGCAGACAGCATCAATTTTGTTTTGGCGGGATTTGCCCCCTTTTTGTGGGCGATTATGTTGCCGAGAGGGTCGATTTTGTAGTCACAATAGGGTTTTATACGTTCTGTTATATACTCCATTACCCTTAGCTCGTCGCCCGAAACACCGGGCAGGGCACACAGTTGTTTTAACAGGTCTATCATAATCCCTCACCTCCAAGTACAGCCTCAGCCATCAGTAGGGCGGTGGCCTCTATGTCGGATATGTCGGCCGACTCGACCGCTGTGTGCATGTTGCGCAGGGGGATGGAGAGAAGTGCCGTCGGCACCCCTGTGCGGGTCATAATGACCTTATCGGCATCGGTGCCGGTAAGCCCCCCCATAATTTCACGTTGGATTGGCATGTCAAGCGTCCTTGCGATGTCGCAAAGTCGGTTTGACATGGCACGGCTCAGCACAGGGGAAAAGCCCACCATAGGACCACCACCGAGTTTACCACACTTGTGGGCGGGGACATCGGGGGCATCGCCGTAGGATACATCCACCGAGTAACAGGCCGCGGGATCACATCCAAAGGCCACAGTGGCCGCCCCTTGACCTCCTACCTCCTCGTGAGAGCAGAGCGCCAGCACCACAGGGCGGTCACAGCCCCGCTCCAAAAGCAGTTTGCCCGCCCAAATCACAGCGGCACACCCTGCCCGGTCATCGAGTGCCACCCCCGCCAGTCGCCCGCCGTGGAGTGCTGTCATTTCACCTTGGAGGATGGCAACATCGCCCGGGGCAAACAGCTCGGCTGCCCGCTCGGGGCTGTAGCCGGTGTCGATGAGCATGTCGGACATCTTGGGCGGGGTATCGCTACTCGAATCCTTTAGATGGGGTGGCACCGAGGCGATTACGCCACTGAATACACCACTTTCCGCATATATATTCACCCGCTGTGCGGGGAGCATTCGGCGATCTATGCCACCGCTGTTTTGGAAACGCAAAAAACCGTCTTCCACTCGGGTGATCACAAATCCCACCTGATCGAGGTGAGCCTCAAGCATTATGGGGCGAGCGTTTTGGTCTTTGCAGGGCATGTGGCAGATAAGGCTACCTGTGGGGGTTATGCTTGTCCTGCCAAGCCCCAACTCGGATATTATGTTTTGTGCCATGTCGGCGGCGGACTGTTCCCGCCCCGAAAGCCCATCGGCGGCGCATAGGCGGGTGATTATGTCGAGTAGCTTCATGGTAACCTCCGTTTAAGAGTATAGATTGCCAGAGAATAGAGTATAGAGAAGGGCTTTATAATGTCACAGACACTGCACAAGTTCCTTGAAATGCCTGCCTCTTGCCTCGAAATTCGGGTAGCTGTCGAAACTGGCGCAGGCGGGGGAGAGAGATACGATGTCGCCGTCCTGTGAGATTTCGGCGGCAGTTTTTACCGCCTCGGGAAGGTCGGTCACCCGCAAGATTTGCAGGGTATCGGGGTTGTAGTCGGGGTGTGAGGTCACGGCATGGGCTATTTTATCGGCTGTGGCACCCAATAATATGAGGGTTTTTACATGGGCGATGACCTCGGGTGCGAGGGGTTCGAATGGAATTTTTTTATCGTATCCCCCTGCGATTACAATAATTTTTTCGGGGAAACAGCGCAGTCCCGCTATGGTACGGGTGGGACTGGTGGCGATGGAGTCGTTATACCATTTCACACCGCCCACTTCACGCAAAAACTCTATGCGGTGTTCCACACCTGCAAACTCCTTGGCCACCTTGTGGATATTATGGGGTGAGACCTCGCCCCATACGGCCGAGATGGCGGCCAGATAATTCTCGACGTTGTGTAGTCCGGGGATGCGTATGTCGGCACTTGGGAAGAGGGGCAAAGTTTGGCCGTAATACCCCATGAATATTTGGCCGTCGTCACAGTAGGCACCGCAGAGCGGGTGGGTATGGCGACTGAATGTCATGACCTGTCCCCTGACCTCGTCGGCCATGGCAAGGGTGGTGGCATTATCGGCCGACAGCACTGTTCGGGAAAGTGCGTTTTGGTGGAGAAACACATGCTTTTTGGCGGTTATATACTCCTGCATCTCGCCATGAACATCGAGATGATTTGGGGTGACGTTTGTTATGACCGAGACGGCAGGGGAGGGGCGCATCGATAGAAGTTGAAAACTCGAAAGCTCGACCACAGCACGGTCGTCGGGTGAGATGTCGTCTACAATCGGCAAAAGTGCCCGACCTATGTTGCCACCGAGATGTACGGTGAACCCTTGTTCTTTTAGCATGGCGGCAATGATTGAGGTGGTGGTGGTTTTGCCGTCACTGCCTGTGATGGCATAGATGGGGCAGGGGCACAGGTCAAAAAACAGCTCCATCTCGCTTGTCACAACCACACCCGCACGCCGTGCATCTGTGAGCTGTGGCAGGTGAAAATATACGCCCGGGGCACGAATTACGAGGTTTTCGGTCTCAAGAGCATCGAGATAATCCACGCCGAGCTTCAGAGTGACCCCAAGCTGTAGGAGTTCGTCACAAAGCTCCTGCCCTATGGCAGTGCGGTCACGCTTATCACGCAGGGTAAGGGTGATGTCCTGGGCGGCGATGAGGCGAATCAGCTCGGTATTGCTCACTCCTACGCCGATGACGGCTACTTTCTTATTTTTATAGTTTTGTAAAAATTTTACAAGGCTTGTTTGCATAAAACTATGTCTCCATTCCGCCATATCCATGGCATATGCGTTCCTAATACAGATATTATTGGCAAATATAATTATCGCCACACCATACGACTAAATTTTACACAGAAATTTTGTATCATAAAATTCTTGTGCTCGCATATATTAGTTAAGTAACCTTAAAGGAGGTGTGTAGCGTGTGTAGACCATTTTACAATCGTTCAAACGATAATTCATATTCGTCAGGTGACCCCGACATATGTGATTGGTTTGAGGCACCGGGCGATCTTGATGACTTTATATTTTACGATAACATCGAAAAGCCGACCGAACCGCACTGGTATAAATGATGAATATAACCGCAGTTTAAGGGGAGTGATAGGATCACTTCTCTTTTTTGCATTTAGCGCACCCATCGGCGTTCCACACGCCCCGACACACGGCAAGCAAGCTCATAATTTATACTGCCCGACAGTGTGGCAAGCTCGTCAAATGTGATGCTATGCTCGCCGTCACGCCCCACTAGGGTGGCCATATCGCCCATCTTGGCGGGTATGTCGCTAACGTCCACCATGAACTGATCCATGCACACTCTCCCCACTATGGGGGCAAAGTGGCCGTTAATAAGTACCCGCCCACGGCCTGAGTAGGCACGGTCGTAGCCGTCGGCATACCCCGCCGATATTGTGGCAATCCTCATGGCCTTTGGGGATGTGTATGTGCATCCGTAACCGATTTTTTGCCCTGCGGGGATAGCCTTAACCATACTTACGGCGGCCTGCCAGCTCATCACCGGTAACAAGGTAGCCTTATCGGTACAGTCGCTTGAGGGGGGCAGGCCGTACAAGGCTATTCCCCCCCGCACCATGTCGAGATGTTTGTCGGGGTGGCGCAGTATTCCGGCCGAGTTACAGCAGTGGCGAATACCATGTGGGATACCGCTTTGTTTCATCTTATCACAAAACTGCAAAAAATGTTCAAATTGGCGGGATGTATAGTCGTCCCCCCCGCCCACACAGTCGGCGATGGCAAAATGGGTGAATGTGCCTGTGATGTTTATATGGGGGCTGGCGTGTAGCGTTTTTAGGCAGTCCATGGTACCTGGGCAGTCGGGATCAAAGCCCAAACGGCTCATGCCTGTGTCAACTTTTATGTGTATATCAACCATCACACCCGCCCTCTCGGCCCGGGCGAGCAGTTCGGTGGCGTAGTCGATGCTGTAGACGGTTTGGGTGATATTATGTGTGGCGAGAACTCGGGCAGCGGTGGGTGGGGTATAGCCGAGTATGAGCATGGGGTTGGTAATTTCCGCACGGCGAAGTTCTAAGACTTCCTCGAGGTTGGACAAACCAAACCATTCGCTACCCGCATCGAGTAGCGCTTTTGCACACTCAACCGCACCGTGACCATATCCACTCGCCTTGACCACCGACATAAACAGGGCATTGGGTGAGGTCATTTGACGCAGTGTTTTGTAATTGAGTGCAAGATTTTTTAGATTTATATCTACCCTACAACGATTAAGCTCATTCATAGGTTGCACCTCACTTTCTACACGGTGGGTTTGTCGGCTATACGTAGTCGATGCGCTCGTATAACAGATGGCCAGAATATCGCCAAAGCTACCACACCTGCGAGTCCGAACATCACAATGGTGGCCGGCACACCCAATCGGGCAAACATCACTCCGCCAAGCAGATTGCCAAGCATGGTTCCAATACCCATAGATAGTGACGTGCCTATGGTGGTGGCAGTAGCACCCAGTTCTTTTGGAGTGATTTCACTTATGTAACGTGTGAATACCTGCAAGTAACAACCGTATGCCACGGCCTGTATAACTTGCAGTGCGATAAGCACCCAAATATTTGGGATAAGGAAGGTGAAAGCACGAATTGTGGCACAGGCTATACCACATGCCATGATATAAGCCATAGGCATACCACGTGCTACAAAATAAGAGCCGACCCACAGTGCAAAAAATTCAATTCCCGCACCGACAAGCACTGCAATACCCATATGGCTGTTATCCCCACCCGCATATTGCACCACGAGATAAAGATATGTGCCATAGGGACGAAAGGCAAACTGCAGAAAAATCATAGTGAGAATAAACTGCACATAAGCCTTGTTTTTTGCCAGTACTAAAAGTGCGCTGAGCATATTATCAGATTTAATACTTTGCTTTTTTTTATTGGGGCAGGGGACTTCTTCGATGAAGATACAAAGCAGTGCAACAAGTCCACCCAAAACGGCATGGGCGAAGAAAATTATGTTTATACCCAACGCCACCGTGACAAAGCCAAGCACAAGTGAGGTCAGAGCATAGCCCACCGACCCGCCCGAGCGCACAATGGCAAAGTCGATTTCGGGGTGTTTGCGCATGGAACTGACCGCCCAAGCATCTATACTGCTGTGAAGCGATTGATCTAAAAGGGATAGCCCCACAAAGGCGGCCATCATAACCGGCAGTGAATGCGAGACAGCCAAGGGCAAAAAGAGGGAACCCACAGCGCCCAGTCCAGCCATAATCATAATGATGCGTTTGGCGGGTAAAAATGTATCGGCTATGTAGCCAAGCACAAACTGCACCGCCACCGAACCCAGTGCCATAGCGGTGGTGAGAATACCACACACCACCGTGTCATAGCCGTACTCGGTCAAGGCGGTGATAACAAACACATATAGTGAGGCATAAGATGCCCAATAGGCCGCCTCAAGCGCAAAAAAAAGGATGTTATATTTTTTTATGTTTCTGATCATCTTGTGACCTCTTTAGTTATTAGTCGTTAGTCATTCACCATTGGTCAATGACCTGTATGCCACTATACCACAAAGGCCGATGAGGTGCAATGGTACTCAGTATCGCTCGAACAAATAGCAGGGGAGCACCGGCAGTAGGTTATCCAGTTTCTGCACGGATTTTGGGTCACGGATTGTCACCTGACCCTCCTCACCCGATAGCCTTGAAAGACTGCGATAGCCACAAATCCATTGGGAAAATGCGCCGGCATCCATATGAACTGCGGGGGTATCGGTGGAGGGGGTACCACGCACCGAAAAACACCCATTATTATGGGGCAGGATGTCATCGCTGACCGATATGGTGATGTCACTGTCGATGTCCAGCGTTTTAAGAAGCCCCGCCACATCGAGGGTACGTAGGGCAAAATAAGGCTTTTCTATGCGCTCGGCCACGAATTTTGGGGGCACAACAGCATCAATGGGAAGTGTAAGCTCTATAGGCGTGCCATCGGCATAAACCAAACAAGCCCCGAGCAGTGCCTCAAATCCACTTTGGCGTATCCAACAGCACTCTATAGCGGTGTATTTGTCCTTCTCTTTGCCCACTATGGCGTAGGCGGCGGGCAGTCCACCTGCATCACGCACCATAATAAGCTGCATATCGCCGGCTATGCTATCGGCCACACGCAGTGCCATAAGGTTTTCATCCCTGTGCACCATCTGGCTGTAAGTGGCCGAAAATGTATCATATACACTTAGCATAGAGGACACATCCCAGTCGTGCGAGATGTTTATAGATCCATCATTTTGAGCATTCCCCGCAAGGCGCACCACCTGTATATCGGCCGAGGCGAGATGTCCATATTTCACATACTGGGTTATGACCACCGGTGAGTGAAACATCAAAAGCCTACCCTTTTGGTGGGATAATGCCATGGCATGGCGCAAAATGCGACCCATATAACCCCGCCCACGGCTATCGGTGCGGGTGGCCACCCCCAAAAGTGCATCGGCGGTGATGGTTTGCCCCCGCAAATTCACAGGGTAGTGATAAAGCTGTAAATCCGAGGCGATGCGTCCCTCACGGTCAAAAAAACACACTGTATTCTCGGGATCAAAGCGGGTGTCAAAAAACCAATCACGCCACTTGGGGTCATCCCCAAAACACTCGTCCCAAATCTCCATGAGTTCTGTGCGATTGCTTGGTGTGGCAAGGGCTATTCTCTCCTCCATTATGACACCTCCTGTTTATTTAAGCTTGGGGTTTTGACGGCGGGCCGAAGACTTGTGCTTTTTGCGCACTGAAAACCCGAATTGCCCCACCTTTTTGCCCAGTGCAAAGTACTTGCCGTGGGCATAGGCCAAGAGGGAACAACGCTCTATATGCAGTTTGCCCTTCTCGTCCACAAACTGCGGCGATACATTTACCGACAATATGTCTGCCAAAAACATATCGTGACTGCCAAGGGGAATAATTTGCGACACTTTGCATTCAAGTGAGATGGGGCAATCGTCCAAGATAGGGCAATCAATTTTGTCGGCATCCTGACGCTTAAGCCCTGTGACGGCAAACTTATCCTCATCACGTCCGCTGACACATCCGCAGTAGTCCACGGCCCTTGCCATGTAGGAGGTGGGCAGGTTTATGACAAACACACCGCTCTCTTTTATCATGTTGTAGGACAGGCGCCCCGGGCGTATGGATATGTAGCATTTTGGGGTGTCGCTGTTTACAATACCTGTCCAAGCCACGGT